>JASLDM010000143.1 GCA_030151565.1 Flavobacterium sp.
ACCCATTTATTTGTACTGTCATTTATAAATACCCATCCGTGTGCTCCTTCAAAATCTTCGCCATAAATAAGATTTGAAGGATCATCGAAATAATAAAAAGTCGAATTTCCTATATTTAGAAAATCAAAATAAGGTTGTAAATTCAATTCGGGAGAATATGATTTCGAAGCCCAAATGGATGAATTTACCCCTCCATTTCTTACAACATTCGCATAGCTATTACTATTTATAAATAACGCCAGAAAGGTTATAAGAAAAAACGTAAAGGATAACGTAATTTTCTTCATGTTACATAATTGATTAGTTAGTTTGGTCTCAAATATATAAATTTATTTAGCTTTATATTAACATTATGTGTTAAAAAAAACATTTGAACATTTTATATTCAAAATTTACCATACTTTTCTTCTATATATCGCAAAACAAATAGATAAGAACACAATATTTACAAGGAATAATAATTATTAAAAAACTTGAAAATGTTAAGTTTTAACTTTTCACTTTTAAAAGCTAATTCTCAATTTTAGAAGTTTAAAAAAAATCACTTGCCAGTCTACAAAACTAGAGATCCCAAATAAAATATAGTATCATACCACACTCCCACCACACACGTACCACACATGTACCGAACTACTTCGGGAAAAAGCATCTTTTTCGAAGGAATCTGGTACATGTCTGGTAGAAGCTCCGAACAAGTTACCAACAACACTCATTTTTAAATAGCTGTGAATACTGCAGTAAGTATATTACAGTATTTATTTACTTGAAAAGAAACAAGAGTAAATCCAAAAAGGAACAAATGGTAAGTGATGAAGAGAATTAAATACGTAAGCGCTCTTTTTTTACTACTTTTGTAATACAAATTAAAAACTATGATAGATAGAGAAGAAATCAATTTTGAACGTTCGGTTATTGTAGGAATCATAACTCAAGAACAATCTGAAGAAAAGTTAAAAGAGTATTTGGATGAATTAGAATTTCTAACATATACTGCCGGTGGAGAAGTTTTTAAACGTTTTTCTCAAAAAATGGATCAGCCAAACCCTAAAACTTTTGTGGGTACTGGTAAGATAGAAGAAATACACACCTATATAGTTGAGAACGATATTCATACCGTTATTTTCGATGATGAATTATCTCCTGCACAACAGAAAAATATCTCTAAAATACTAGATTGTAAAGTTTTAGACAGAACAAACCTCATCTTGGACATTTTTGCACAACGAGCACAAACGTCTTATGCACGTACGCAAGTAGAACTTGCTCAATTTCAATATTTACTCCCGCGCCTTTCTGGAATGTGGACGCACTTAGAAAGACAACGTGGAGGAATTGGAATGCGTGGTCCTGGTGAAACTGAAATCGAAACGGATAGACGTATCGTTCGTGACCGTATTAGCTTGTTACGTGAAAAACTAAAAGTAATCGACAAACAAATGGCTTCGCAACGAAGTAATCGCGGCGCAATGGTACGCGTAGCCCTAGTAGGCTACACTAACGTTGGAAAATCGACTTTGATGAATGCTGTTGGAAAAAGTGAAGTTTTTGTAGAAAACAAGTTGTTTGCAACCTTAGACACAACAGTTCGAAAGGTAGTTATTGGAAACCTTCCTTTTCTATTATCTGATACCGTAGGGTTTATTCGTAAATTGCCTACTCAACTAGTTGAATCATTCAAAAGTACCTTAGATGAAGTTCGTGAAGCAGATTTATTACTTCACGTTGTTGATATTTCACATCATGACTTTGAAGATCATATCGACTCTGTAAATAAGATCTTAAAAGACATTAAAAGTGACGATAAGGCAACTATTATGGTTTTCAACAAAATCGACGCGTATAATCCTGAAACGCTAGACGAAGATGATTTAATAACCGAGCGTACTACTAAACATTATAGTATTGAAGAGTGGAAAAAAACATGGATGGCAAAAGTTGGAGAAAACAACGCTATTTTTATTTCCGCTACAAATAAAGAAAATTTCGAAGAATTTAGAGAAAAAGTATATGATGCAGTAAGAGAAATTCACGTACAACGTTTCCCTTACAATAATTTTTTATATCCTGATTTTCAAGATATTCAAGAAGAAGACTAACTTAATAAAAATATAAAATTAAAGAATAAAGATTCAGACTCAATTATATTTTATAATTTAGTTCTCAAATCAAGACTCTTATATGTCCTATCAATTCGTAAATAATAATTTCTCTTTAAATAATTTGAATCAAATCCGATTCAGAAAGGGGAAGCTATTGTTGTAATTGAAAAGTAACTATACTTAATAATTATCCGTTTAAGCCCCTCATCGAGGGGCTTTTTTTATGCCTTTTTTTAAAAAAAATATATTATGAAAAAAATCAAAATCCTAGAAAAAGAACAAGCAATTCAATTTGTTAAAACGCATTTCTCGCACCAGCTTAGCAAGGCTCTAAACCTACACCCTATTTCATCACCTATGATTGTTGAAGACGGAAAAGGAATCAATGATGACCTAAGCGGAACAGAGCGTCCCGTATCATTTCCAGTAAAATTTCTAAATGACAATCGTGCTGTAGTAGTACATTCCTTAGCAAAATGGAAACGTATTAGACTTCAAGAACTTGAATTAGATCCATACGAAGGTATTCTTACGGATATGAAAGCTTTGCGTCCAGATGAAGATAGTTCTCCAATACATTCAATTTATGTAGATCAATGGGATTGGGAAATGCGAATTCAAGATCAAGACCGTCAATTAACTTTTCTTAAAAAATGTGTTACAAAAATATATGAAGCCCTTTTAGACACAGAAGATGCTGTTTCCAAAACATATCCCATAGCGGCAATTCTACCCAAAGAATTACATTTTATTCACGCACAAGAACTCTTAGATCTATATCCTGATTTAGAATCAAAAGAACGTGAATATCGGATTACAAAACGTTTTGGAGCGGTATTTATTATCGGAATTGGAGGCATACTATCTAACGGAAAACCTCACGATAAACGAGCAGCAGATTACGACGACTGGAGTACAGTTACAGAATCTAGCTTATGTGGTTTAAACGGTGACTTGTTGGTTTGGGACCCTATACAAAATGCCCCTTTAGAATTATCTTCAATGGGAATACGCGTGGATAAAGCTGCTTTAATTCAGCAATTAAAAACCTCAAATACTTTTGAAAAAAGTGACCTTCACTATCATCAATTGGTTCTAAACCAATTAGTACCTACTTGTATTGGAGGTGGATTAGGCCAATCTCGCATCTGTATGTTTCTTTTGAGAAAACAGCATATTGGTGAAGTACAAGCAAGTATTTGGCCCCAAAAGATTCGATCAGAGATGTTAACAAAAGGAATCGAATTACTATAAAAAAAGTCGCTTTGAATGATTTCAAAGCGACTTTTTTATGGATTTATTTTCGTATTAGAAGTTGTAGTTCAAACCAAGACCTACCATTTCTCTAACTTGAAATCCTTTATAAGCATTATCATCATAGATTGCTTGGAATGCTAAATTAGTAGAAAGATATTTATTGATTTTCAATACAATGTTTAATTGGTAATCAATATCAACATTTTGTGGATCTTCTAAATAGTTCGAATATAAGTTTAAAATATTTTCAATAGAAACATTCTCCATCAAGTTTACTTTATAGTAACCAGAGATAGACGCCCCTAATTCATAACGCATCGTTTTTCCTTCTTCAACACCGAAAGCTGATCCATTATTTGTAAAGTGATCATGAACAAAAATAAATTTAGAAGTTGCCGGAGCAATATTTACTTTTAAGTTATCTGATTTTTTCCACAACATACCTGGTCCTACTTGTAAATAAGCTGGCGAGAAGAAATGAGAATTACGCTCTTTTGTATCTGGATCTAAACCAGTATCCATTTGCGTTTTAAAGTTTAAAAATGCAGAGTAATACCAATTTCCAGAAGCTTGCTTACCTAACAAAGAGTTGATCTCAATACGGTCATCTGTCTTTTGTTGTTCAGTTCCTTTTAATTTGGTAATTCCATAGTTTAATTGGAATTTATTATCCCAAGTCCAATCTTCTTTTTTGTAATTCAAATCGTAATTTACATTAACCGATCCAGAAAAGTTATTATCTCCTCCAGCTTGCCAGTTAGTAAAGCTCGATTGATTTGCTAATAAAGCAAAATTACCTTTAGATGTCCATGTCTTTTCAGCTTCATTTTCTTGTGCTTGAACGCCATACATAGATAGCAAAGCAACCATTCCAAATACTAATTTTTTCATAATGTTTTATTTTTTATGCAAAATTAAGCGTTTTTACATAAATAAAACAAATATTTATTTTATTTTAAGATTTCTTTTTAAATATTGGGACAGCCGAACAAGCTTCACCAAACATTATAGATCGCGCAAAAGGCATTAATTTTTGGGTAGCCAAAACATATGCTTCTTCAGGAATTGGCTTTTTAGCACATCCCTTAATAATTACAGGTAAATTAAGATATTCCGAAAAATCTAGTTTACTTAATATATCTTGGTAAATAGAAGCTTCTAAATGATGCAAATCACCCAAATATATATCTTTTACAATTGGTTGTAAATAGCTACTCACCAACATAAACGCCCAAGATGGCAATATAGCATCTGTAGAACAATGAATAGCCACATAAGTATCTTTGTAAACCGACCAATCAAACTCTTTTAAGTACGCTCTAAAATCTTTTTCTTTCAAAACAATTCCATGAAATAACCATTGTGAAATATCCAATTCCATCCTTGGTTCATCTGGATAATAATCTTCAAGATCAAATACTTTTAAAGCGCTATTAGCTACTTTATTTACAATTTCTCCTTCCATCACTAAAGCATTCCCAATTCTAACTTCGCTTCTTCACTCATTAAATCTTTTGTCCAAGAAGGCTCAAAAGTCAATTCAACCTCAACCCCTTTTACAGATGCTACTGATTTTACTTTCTCCTCAACTTCCATCGGCAATGTTTCAGCAACTGGACAGTTTGGCGAAGTTAATGTCATTAATACTTTTACTTCGTGTGCTTCATTTACAAAAACATCATAAATCAATCCCAATTCATAGATATCAACTGGAATTTCGGGATCATAGATTGTTTTTAAAACTCGAACAATATTTTCTCCTAATTCTTGTACATTAATTGTTTCCATACCTAATTTTTCGCTTGAAACGCAAGCGCATACATTTTTATTTGTTTAATCATTGAAACCAGTCCATTAGCACGAGTTGGCGATAAATGTTCTTTCAAACCAATTTCATCTACAAAACTCATATCTGCTTCTAAAATATCCATCGCTTTTTGACCCGAAAAAACACGGATTAAAATCGCAATAATTCCTTTTGTCAAAATAGCATCACTATTTGCTGTAAATACAACGCGATCCTCTTCCATCTCGGCATGCAACCAAACTTTGGATTGACATCCTTTTATCAAATTCTCTTCGACTTGATATTCTTCAGCAATTATAGGAAGCGTTTTTCCTAATTCAATTATGTATTCGTATCGTTCCATCCAATCATCAAACATGGAGAATTCTGAAACAATATCTTCTTGTATTTCTTTAATTGTCATTTTTAATTGTATTTAAGATAACATTTCTTTTGCCTTTTTTACAGCAGCAACTAAAACATCTATTTCTTCTTTAGTATTATAAAAACTAAACGAAGCACGAACTGTTCCTGGGATACCAAAGAAGTCCATAATAGGCTGTGTACAATGATGACCTGTACGAACTGCTACACCCAATTTATCAACAATTGCTCCAATATCATACGGATGAATTCCTTCGATATTGAATGATATTACAGAGGCTTTTTCAAAAGCAGTTCCATAAATTTTCAAACCTTCAATTTCTAATAATCTTTCTGTTCCGTAAGCTAACAATTCGGATTCATAAGCCGCAATAGTTTCAAATCCTACCGCATTTAAATAATCCAATGCAACCCCTAAAACAATACCTCCTGCAATATTAGGAGTCCCTGCTTCAAACTTATGAGGTAAACAAGCATAGGTAGTTTTCTCAAAAGTTACCGATTGAATCATTTCTCCACCACCTTGATAAGGAGGAAGCTTATTTAACCAAGCCTCTTTTCCATATAAAATTCCAGTTCCTGTTGGCCCACAAACTTTATGACCAGAAAAAACGTAAAAATCACAATCCAAAGCCTGAACGTCTGGTTTTAAATGCGGTGTTGCTTGCGCACCATCAATCAATACAGCAGCTCCAAATCTGTGTGCAGCATCAATAATATATTTGACTGGATTTACTGTTCCTAATGCATTGGAAATGTGTGTTACTGCTACAACTTTAGTTCTTGCATTTAATAATTTATCAAACTCTTCTAGAATTAATTCTCCGCGATCATTCATCGGAATCACACGCAAATGAGCCCCAGTGCGTTCACATAAAAACTGCCAAGGCACTATATTAGAATGGTGCTCCATTGCAGAAATCAAAACCTCATCACCTTCTTTTAATAATGCTGCAAAACCATTTGCAACTAAGTTTATTCCAAAAGTAGTACCCGCAGTAAATAATACTTCTTTATCTTCTTTCGCATTTATATGATGCTGCACTTTTTTCCTAGCCTCTTCATAGGCATCAGTCGCCACTTGACTCAATGTATGCACACCACGATGAATATTAGCATTTATCGTTTCATAATAAGTTGCAATTGCATCCAACACCACTTGAGGCTTTTGCGCCGTTGCTGCGTTATCAAAATAAACTAAAGGCTTCCCGTTTACTTTTTCCTTTAGTATTGGAAAATCTGCTCTAATTGACTGTATATCAAACATGCGTTACCTAATTAAATTACGTTCTTTTTGAACTTACAAAAATATGAACAAAGATAAGGAATCCTTATGTGATGCCTCCTAAATATTAATTTAAAATTAATCTAAATATGTTTTGTGGAGTTCAAAAAAGAAATTAGATTTGCCTTTATTAAGACTCAATCAAAATTAAAAAAAATGAAAACACTTCTAAAATTAGCCATGCTACTCTTAATTTTCACAGCTTGCGGAAACCCGAAAGACAAGGAAAATCAAACCAATACCATTGAAAAAAAACAAGACCGAATCATTTCTTTAAACGGAACTATAAGTGAAATACTGGTAGCACTTGGACAAGAATCGTCAATTGTAGGCGTTGATGTAACAAGTTCGTATCCAGAAAATCTTAAAACCAAAGCTCAAGATCTTGGACATATAAGTCAACTTTCAATAGAAGCAATTATGGAGCTCAAACCAACATTAATTCTTGCTGTAGATAAAGAACTCAACGAAGATTTAAAAAAACAACTTGAACAAACAGGTATTTCGTTAAAATTAGTATCCCACGAATCAAGTATCGAAGGAACTAAAAAAACAATTAAAGACGTAGCAAAAGCTATGGACCTTGAAAATGGAGACGCTTTAATTGCTCAAATAGATAATGACCTTACGGGTATTCAAACATTTAATCCAAAGCCAAAAGTATTATTTATCTATGCACGTGGAGCAGGAATGTTAATGGTTTCTGGAACAGGAACACCAATTGACGAAATGATTCAACTAGCAGGAGGAGAAAACGTTATCTCTACTTTCAGCGATTACAAACCACTTACGCCCGAATCACTATTATCTGCAAATCCAGACTATATATTACTTTTTACCTCAGGATTATCTAGTGTTGATGGAGTAGATGGAGTTTTAAAAATCGACGGAATAGCACAAACCAATGCAGGAAAAAACAAAAAAATTATCGCAATGGATGGTCAATTATTATCAGGCTTTAGTCCGCGTGTAGGACAAGCTATTAAAGAATTGAATCACTTACTTTCAAAATAATGAAACAGAAGCTTTCGCTATACCTAATTTTATTGTCTTGCGTTTTGCTACTCACAAGTTTTGCAGCACTTTTTATAGGGGTTTATAAATTTGAACACAGTAGTTTAGAAACGATGAGATTACTATTGACCGATGCTAGCCAAATAAACGCAACTGACACCTATGTTTTCAAGCAACTTAGACTGCCACGCATAATTATGGCAATACTGATCGGAAGCGGTTTAGCAGTTTCTGGAACATGTTTACAAGGAATGTTTAAAAACCCATTGGCATCACCTGATTTGATTGGAATTACATCAGGCGCTGTACTCTTTGCCGCAGTAACAATTGTATTAGGGAGCTATCTTAAACAAATACTGCCTGAAATATTACATTACTCATTACTGAGCTTCATGAGTTTCGTTGGATCGATGCTTACTATGAGTTTTGTTTACAAAATGTCCTCAACAAATGGCAAAACTAATGTGGTAATTCTATTGCTCTCTGGTGTTGCAATAACAGCCTTAACGGGTGCAGCAACAGGCCTATTAACCTACCTTTCTACAGAAGAAGAACTGAGAAACTTGACTTTTTGGACACTCGGAAGTTTAGCAGGTGCAAATTGGACAAAAGTTCTCATACTTGCCGTAGTTACACTGGGATCGTTAGCATTGCTAATCACCAAAGGAAAAGCTTTAAACGCAATGATGCTAGGCGAAAAAGATGCAGAACATTTAGGCATTAATGTGGAAGCAATGAAAAAAAGAATTGTACTATTTGCTGCATTAATGGTAGGAACTGCAGTTGCATTTGCAGGAACAATAGGTTTTGTAGGTTTGATAGTTCCTTATATATTAAGATTACTTTTCAAATCAAATTACTACCTAATTCTACCACTTTCAGCAATTTCAGGAAGTATTTTACTTTTAATTGCAGATACAATCAGTAGAACACTCGTAGCTCCTTCTGAATTACCAATCGGAATCCTAACAGCTATAATGGGAGCTCCCGTATTTATAGCTATACTAATTCGCTTCAAAAAATCGTTATAACTATGTTACAAGCAAGTCACTTAAATTACAAACACAAAAATCATCAGATTTTAAAAGATCTAGATTTTAGCTGTAATAGCGGTCAATTTGTTTCAATTCTGGGTCCAAATGGAGCTGGTAAATCAACCTTACTGAGCTTGCTTGCAAATGAATATCGAGAAAAAGGAGTTAAAATATTCTTTAAATCTAAAGAATATGAAACGTGGTGTACCAATGAATTACCCAAACATAAAGCTAAATTTTCGCAACACAACAATAGCGACATTCCATTAAAAGTATGCGATGTAGTTATGATGGGGCGGTATCCTTATTTTGAAAATAATCCAAGTGAAAAAGATCAAAAAGCAATTCAAGAATGTATGCAATGTACCGATGTTTGCCCATTACAAGACCGAGAATACAACCAACTCTCAGGTGGAGAAAAGCAACGCGTACATTTAGCTAGAGTCCTCGCGCAACTAGAAAACACTTTGGATGAAAAAATTATTTTTTTAGACGAACCCTTAAACAACTTAGATGTACTACATCAACATAAGATTTTAAAACTATTAAAAGATTTCAGCAAAAGAGGAAATTCAGTCATTGTAGTTTTACACGATTTAAACTTAGCTGCTCAATTTTCAGATAAAATCCTACTGATGAAGGATGGTGAAAAAGTAGGCTATGACACCCCAAACAATATATTGACACAAGAAATAATCAGTACTGTATATAATTTTCCATGTACAGTATCGATGAACCCAATTAATAATAATCCTTTGATTATATTTGGATAATCAAACAACACCCAAAAAATGAATACAGAAACACAAAACTTAAAAGAACGTTGGGAAGCATTAAAAGCTGAAAACCCAAGAACCCGAATTCGCAATGCAGCAAAATCTCTTGAAGTTAGCGAAATGGAACTTTTAGCAACTCAAATAGGCGAAACCGTTACAAGATTACGTCCAGAATTTAAAGAAATTCTTACTGAAATAGAAAAACTCGGTAAAGTAATGGCATTAACCAGAAATGATGAATGTGTTCACGAAAGAAAAGGTATTTACTTAAATCCCGATTTCTCATCCCCACACGCGGGTCTTTTTGTCAACCCAGATATCGATTTACGAATCTTCTTGTCGCATTGGAAAAAAGGATTTGCAGTTGTTGAAAATGCAGGAGGAACAACTCGTAAAAGCTTACAGTTTTTTGGAAAAGATGGTGAAGCTATTCACAAAATCTACTTAGTAGCTGAAAGCAATGAAAACGCATTTGATGAATTAGTTAATAGCTACAAATCAGAAGATCAAACGTCATCAGAAACAACCGAAGCTTATACTGTCAATCTAGACGAGCGTTTGGATGAAGAAATAGACACAATTGCTTTTCAAGAAGAATGGAAAAACTTAAAAGATACACACGATTTCTTTATGTTATTGCGCAAATATAATGTTACCCGTACACAAGCTTTGCGACTAGCTCCAGACGAACATTTTGCAAAACAAATTTCAAAAGATTCAATCATTACAATGTTAGAAACTGCCGCAGCTACTCAAGTTCCAATTATGGTTTTTGTAGGCAATAAAGGGCTAATTCAGATTCATACCGGAGCCGTTCATAAAACTATGTGGCACGAAAACTGGTATAACGTATTAGATCCAGAGTTCAATATGCATTTAGACATGACGAAAATCGCTCAAACTTGGGTCGTTAGAAAACCTACTGAAGACGGAGAAGTAACCGCTATAGAGGTATATAATGAAATGGGAGATATTATCGTTCAATTTTTTGGACAAAGAAAACCAGGTATTCCAGAATTGGAAAGCTGGAAAAACATTGTAGCAGACTTGAAATAGAAAGTTAATAAAGTTAAAAAAAGAGATGCTAGTTGCATCTCTTTTTTATTTAAAACTCATTTATTTTTATATTTTTACAAAAACAAACCAATAAATATAAAGATATGTCTAAAAAAACCTTACTACTCTGGGTATTCTCTATTTTCATTTCAGTCGCTTTTTACAATTGTAGTAGCGACGATAACAAACAAATTGACAAACAAGAAGAACCGCAACCTGAAGAGGAGCCGCAACCTGAAGAAGAACCTGTAAAAGAAGGAACTTTTAATTACAAAACATTCAAAAATACAGAAGTTGCTTTTAGAGATGGCGCTTCACAAAGTGCTACTGGATTTTTTACATTCCCTACAGATATTGAAAAGGTAAAAACAATAAAAATGTACTTACAAGATCATTGTGAAAACAAAGATTGCGATGAGTGGGATCGTTATGCAAACATCTACGTCAAAGATAAAAGTTCAGATACTTGGTATGAAATCGGACGTTTTATCACACCGTATTGGGTTGGTACACAGAAATTGGAACGAGGAATTGAATTTGATGTTACAGACTTCAAATCGCTGTTAAACGGCGAAACGGAATTAAAAATATACACAGAAACTTGGAATGCAAAAGGACGCAAGTACAGCGTAGATTTTGACTTTATCTATGGCGAAACTGCTTACCCATATTCAGCGGTTACTCCTATTCTACAACACAACAAATCTTCCATCGATGGAGTTCCATATGGTACTGACCATGAGTTTGACTTAACCAAAAACATTCGTCTACCAGAAAATACAGAACAATCCTATATTCGTACAATCATTTCTGGATGGGGCCACGCAACTCCAAACGATTCTGGAGGAAGAGGTTGTGCAGAATGGTGTTTTAGAACACATCATATCGCTATAGATGGCCTTAATACGTTTGAGCACTATTTAGGCCCGATTGGGTGTGCAAACAATCCAATTAACAACCAAAACCCAGGTAATTGGAAAGGAGAACGTGCGGGTTGGTGCCCGGGTATGGCCGTTCCTGTTCGAATCGATTTACTTAAAGGTGATTTAAAAAATAAATCCTTTGCATTTGAGTATAAATTGGAAAACTGGATTAATAACGGAAACAATGGCAATGCCTTTTATGCCATTTCAAACTTCGTTGTGGTTAATAGTAAAACACCTATTGAAAAACCCATAATCACAGAATAATTTTCTGTCCTTAAACAATATTCTCATATATTTATAAGACTAAAAGCAGCTAAATAATTTTATTGATAAATACAACCTTTTAGTTGCTTTTAGTTATCAAATATCTGTTGATAACTAAATTTTCGTTTTATCACAATTTATTGAATTTGAACAATCTAAATCGTAAATTTGGACTCGCAGGTTTATACCCTTCCGAAATATAGAATCTATTTTTATTAAGCACAAACACTGAATCTTAAAGCAGTTATCCAGCTTTTCTACGAACATAAAATCTATATTCTGAAGTCAAAAACTGCCTCCTTTGTTTAATTAAATAAGTAGAGCTATGTCCATTTTTGATAAGAGAGTAAATTACAAACCATTTGAATATCCAGGAATTTATCAATTCACTGATGCTATTAATAAATCTTTTTGGGTTCATAGTGAAGTAGATTTCACTGCAGACACTCAAGACTTTCATTCTCATCTTTCAAAAGAAGAACAATTAGCAATTAAACACAGTTTATTAGCAATTGCACAAATTGAAGTTGCTGTAAAAACTTTTTGGGGAAATTTATACTTACACTTCCCAAAACCTGAGTTTAACGGACTAGGAAGTACTTTTGCTGAATGTGAATTTAGACATTCAGAAGCTTATTCAAGACTTTTAGACGTATTAGGATATAACGATGAATTCGAAGACCTACTTGATGTACCTGTAATCAATGAACGCGTACAATACCTTTCTAAGGTTTTAGAAAACTCAAACAACAATACGGATAAGAAAAAGTATGTTGTTTCTTTAATTCTATTCTCATTGCTTATTGAAAACGTTTCTTTGTTTAGCCAATTTGCAATCATTTTATCGTTTACTCGTTTCAAAGGATTAATGAAAAATGTCAGCAATATCATCGCTTGGACTTCTGTAGACGAACAAGTACACGCAAATGCTGGAATCTACATTGTAAATATCATTAAAAAAGAATTTCCAGATTTCTTTGACGAAGAATTAATCAACCACGTAAACGACGTTGTATTAAATTCTATCAATATCGAAGAAAAAATATTAGACTGGATTTTTGAAGCAGGAGAAATCGAAAGTGTAAATAAAGAAGATTTATTAAACTTTATGAAGTTTAGAGTTGATGAAAGTATGATCAAAATCGGTCTAGACAAGGTTTTTCATATCACAGCAGAACAATATAAGCCAATGGCTTGGTTTGAAGAAGAAGTATTTGCGAATAGCCTAGATGATTTCTTTGCTAAACGTCCAGTAGATTACACAAAACACGACAAAAGCTTTAGTGCTGATGATTTGTTTTAAATAAAGAAGAAAAAAGAAAAGAAAAAGAAAAAAGAGATTACAAAAAAAATGGAAAGCTATACAACTAACGAATTACCGCTACAAAACGAAGAAAATGTAGCATTTAGAGAAAAACTATGGTGGAAGAACTCTGAAAGTGAGCAAATCTTAAATCGCGGTTATTTATTAAAAGGAGAAACTGTTGAAGGAGCAATAGATCGTATTTGTTCTGCTGCAGCAAGAAGACTTTATAAACCAGAATTAAAAGAGTCTTTCCAAGAAATGATCGAGCGTGGCTGGATGAGCTTAAGCTCCCCTATTTGGGCCAATATGGGAACAGAACGTGGATTGCCTATTTCTTGTTTCAACGTTCATATTCCAGATAGCATTGAAGGGATTACACACAAACTAGGTGAAGTAATCATGCAAACCAAAATAGGAGGAGGTACTTCAGGTTATTTTGGAAACTTAAGAGAGCGCGGAAGTGCGGTAACCGACAATGGTAAAAGTAGCGGTGCGGTAAGCTTTATGAAGCTTTTTGATACTGCAATGGACACAATCTCACAAGGTGGTGTACGTCGTGGAGCTTTCGCTGCCTACTTAGATATTGACCACCCTGATTGTGAAGAATTCATTCAAATAAAAAACATTGGTAACCCTATTCAAAATCTTTTTTATGGTGTTTCTATTCCAGATTACTGGATGCAAGAAATGATAGAAGGCGATAAAGAAAAAAGACAATTATGGGCTAAGATCCTTGAAAGCCGTCAACAAAAAGGAATGCCTTATTTGTTTTTCTCGGACAACGTAAACCGAAATAAACCTCAAGTTTATAAAGATTTAAATATGCGTGTGAACGCAAGTAACTTGTGTTCAGAAATTATGTTGCCATCTTCTGAAGACGAATCTTTCATTTGTTGTTTATCTTCTATGAACTTGGAATTATATGACGAATGGAAAGATACAGAAGCTGTTAAATTAGCTATCTTCTTTTTAGATGCAGTGCTACAAGAATTCATTGAAAAAACTGAAGGAAACTATTATTTAGCATCGGCAAATCGCTTTGCAAAAAGACACCGTGCATTAGGTTTAGGGGTTTTAGGTTGGCATTCATACCTACAAAAAAACATGATCCCTTTTGAAGGCCTAGAGGCTAAATTACGTACTACTGAAATCTTCCAACGCATTCAAGAAAAAGCAGACAAGGCTACTCAAGAATTAGCACGCATTTACGGAGAACCTGAATTGCTTAAAGGATATGGTAGAAGAAATACAACCACTATGGCTATTGCTCCTACTACATCTTCGTCGGCAATTCTAGGTCAAACCTCACCAGGTATCGAACCTTTTAGCAGTAACTACTATAAAGCAGGTCTTTCTAAAGGTAACTTTATGCGTAAAAACAAGTACCTAAAACAATTGTTAGAATCTAAAGATTTAGACAACGAAGAAACTTGGAGAAATATTATGCTAAGTGGAGGAAGTGTACAGCACATCGATGGTTTGACAGAAGAAGAAAAAGCAGTTTTTAAAACTTTTAAAGAAATTAGTCAGTTGGAAATTATCCAACAAGCTTCTATTCGCCAAAAATATGTAGATCAATCGCAGAGTTTAAACCTAAATATCCCATCAAGTTTACCGATCAAAGAAGTAAACCGCTTAATGATCGAGGCTTGGGAATTAGGAGTAAAAACGTTGTACTACCAACGTAGCCAAAGTGTTTCTAAAGAAATGGTAACAAACTTGGTAAATTGCAGTAGTTGTGAATCTTAATATTATCCGTTACTTTAAATAGTTAAAAGGGATGTATTTCAATGAAGTACATCCCTTTTTTTTGATCATTACTTTGAGAAAAAGTCTACCATCAAAATAAAAAAAGGGCAACAACCAATCGGTTATCGCCCTTTTTCTAATTGTAGCAACTTATATTCATACACTTACACAAAATTTTCTCCCAAAAAGGAAGGTAAACGAGAATGTATCAACTTCATACTTCTTTTTTCTCTAAAACCATTGCCCAAAACGACGAACATAAAATTTCTTCATCAATTGAGCGACAACGCAGTAAGAAAACAAAGTTAATACGAGCCATGGGAAATAAGACATAGGCAAAGGCACTAGTCCAACATAAGTTCCCAAAGGAGAAAACGGAATATAAATTCCTACAATCATAATTGTTGCAGTTAACAACAATACTGGCAAAGCTGCCGTACTTTGAATAAACGGTATTTTTTGAGTACGCAACATATGTACAACCAATGTTTGAGACAGCAATCCTTCAATAAACCAACCTGATTGAAATAAGGCTTGATGTTCTACACTATTAGCACCAATTACATACCAGAGTAAAGCAAAAGTAGTAATATCAAAAATCGAAGATGTTGGTCCAATCCAAACCATAAAACGACCTATATTTTTAGCATCCCATTTACGTGGTTTCTTCAAAAACTCAGGGTCCATCTTATCCCAAGGCAAAGACAGCTGTGAAATATCATAAAGCAAGTTTTGCAATAATAAATGGATCGCTAACATCGGTAAAAATGGAATAAAAGCACTGGCAATTAGTACCGAAAATACATTTCCAAAATTAGAGCTAGCCGTCATATTCAAATACTTAATGATGTTACCAAACGTCTCTCTACCAGTTAAAATTCCCTCTTCCAAAACCATTAAATCCTTTTCAAGTAAAATCATATCAGCAGACTCTTTCGCAATATCAGTTCCTGAATCTACAGATATCCCAACATCGGCATCGCGCAAGGCTGGAGCGTCATTAATTCCATCTCCAA
The DNA here is from genome assembly GCA_030151565.1 of Flavobacterium sp. GTDB lineage: Bacteria > Bacteroidota > Bacteroidia > Flavobacteriales > Flavobacteriaceae > Flavobacterium. The sequence continues at coordinate 15,953 of JASLDM010000143.1, forward strand.
GAAAACCAACGGTATGTCCGTTAGATTGCAAGGCTTTAAGAATTCTGTTTTTATCCATCGGTGTTAATTTTGCAAAAACAGTATGCGTTTCAACATTTGCTTTTAGTTCTTCATCCGACATACTTTCTATTTGATGACCTACCAACAAACCTTGACTCATCAAACCTACATCATTACAAATCTTAGCCGTTATTACCGGATTATCTCCTGTCAATACTTTTACCGCCACCCCATTCTCTGCTAATGCTGCTAATGCTGGCGTTGTAGATGCTTTTGGAGGATCAATGAAAGTTAAAAAACCTTGAATAATCACATCTCTTTCATCTTCAATATTATAGTGATTTTTATTCTCTTTTCGCGGAATATGACGCACAGCCAAAAGCAAAACACGATATCCTTTTTTGTTGAATTCTTCCGAAGTAGAAATCAAACGAGTGCGTAAATCTGCTGTCATTGGAGCAATTTCATCTCCCATATCTACATAACTAGCTATCGATAACATTTCTTCAACTGCGCCTTTACACACCAATGTATGAGCCCCTTTCTGATCACTTACTACAACAGACAAACGACGTCTTTCAAAATCAAAAGGGATTTCGTCTATCTTTTTTCGATATTCAAAAGGGTCAATATCCTCACGATCTTCAGCAAAATTCAAAATAGCTTTATCCATCAGATTCTTCACTCCACTTTGATGAAAACTATTCAACCAAGCCCATTGTAAAATTCGATCATCATTGGCAACATTAACATCAAAATAATCACTGAGAACAATTTTATCCTGCGTTAAAGTTCCTGTTTTATCCGTACACAAAACATCCATTGCGCCGAGGTTTTGGATAGCATTTAAACGCTTTACCACAACTTTTTTGCGAGACATTGCAATTGCGCCTTTTGCTAAATTTGCACTTACAATCATCGGAAGCATTTCTGGTGTCAAACCTACAGCTACGGCTAATGCAAAAAGTACAGCTTCTAACCAATCTCCTTTAGTAAGCCCATTAATCAAAAAAACGATAGGAACCATAATGGCCATAAACCGAATCAAAAGCCAACTAACACTATTTACACCACGATCAAAAGCTGTTTCAGAACGAGTACCTACAATCGATTTGGCAAGTGTACCGAAATAAGTCCGAGATCCAGTTGCAATAACAAGCCCCGTAGCATGTCCACTTGAAACATTCGTGCCCATTAAGCACACATTATCCAAACTAAGGATGTCTGAGGGGTTTTCATCACCTTTCCCTACTTCTCCCCCAACTTTTGCTTTTATGTTGCTTAAAACGTCGTATTTTTCAACAGGAAGCGATTCTCCTGTAAGTGCGGACTGACTAACAAATAAATCTTTTGAAAACAACAAACGCATATCCGCTGGAACTAAATCTCCTGCCGATAAATGAACAATGTCACCTGGAACTAATAATTCCATATTGATCTCACGGTTCGCGCTTGATTCCGATGAAATAGATCTACGCGAAACATTAACTGTCGTTTTAACTAGCGATTTCAATGCCATAGCCGCTTTATTTGTACGAAACTCTTGCCAGAAACGCAACATTCCACTCAAAAAAATCATGGTCAAAATAATAACAACACCTGCTACTTCAGTATCATCTCCTTTTTGTTTTGGCAAAACATAATCCATAAAAAAACTGATACCTGCCAAAACAAATAAAACAATGATAAATGGATTCTTAAAAGCCATCGCTAATTGAATAATTATTGAAGGCACTTTTTCTTGAGCAACACTATTGATCCCATAATCATCCAATCGCTTTGTAGCTTCACCTTCAGTTAATCCTTCGTATTCGGAAGATAACTCTTTAAAACAGTTTTCAACAGATCGTTTGGAAGCTATCACAATTGGCAACTCTTTTGTTTTAAAATCGTCGCTCTTATTTAGTTTCTTATTTTTTTTCATACTCTTTACTTTTAATAATTTTCACACTATATAATCAACAAGGCTTATTTATAAAATAAACCTGCAACTGACCGAAGGTGGTTCAAGAGTTTCATTACGTAAAAGAGTTCCAAAAGACAGTTGAAAATCATAGGTGCGATGTTCCAAAATCAAATCATTATTTTGAAACCAATCCCCCTGAAATAGTGCCACTAGAAAAACATTGCCGCGTTCAGATTTCTTATAAAAAAAATGGAAATATATCTGTGTAAACATCACTACCTAAATTAATATTGTAGCAGTAATCCGAATCAAGTACGGTTCTTTTCTGCGAGTGCGAAATTAGAACCTCTTGAGACACAAAGGCCTTAGAAACCTATTAGAATAAAATTAGAATAAGGTTAGAATAAGTAACTGTATTCCAACAAAAAACCCAAAGCAAATTGCTTTGGGTTCAAAATATAAAAAATAAAACAAAACATACTAAATTTCAAATCCGATGTTTACACCCAATTTATGAGCAATTACATTAGAAATGCGTTTTTTAAGATCTGGAATTTTAATGCTCGACATTACTTCATCAGTAAATGCATACATCAATAATGCCTTTGCTTCCTTTTTAGGAATTCCACGTTGCTGCATATAAAATAAAGCCTCATGATCCAACTGTCCAATAGTACAACCGTGAGAACATTTAACATCATCAGCAAAAATCTCTAACTGAGGTTTTGTATTAAGAACAGCCTTATCGCTCAACAATACGTTATTGTTTTGTTGAAAAGCATCTGTCTTTTGAGCCTCAGAATGCACGTAAATCTTCCCGTTGAAAGCAGATGAAGCCTGATCGTCATAAATCCCTTTATAGTTTTGATGACTCTCACAATTCGGTTCAATATGATCTACTAATGTATAGTGGTCAACATGTTGCTTACCTCCTATTAAAGTAATCCCTTTCAAAGTACTATCGATACGCTCACCGCGTTGATAGAAATTTAAGTTATTACGTGTAATTTTTCCTCCAAAAGAGAAAGTATGTACTGAAACACGACTTTCTTGTTTTTGAACGATATATGTATTGTCTACTAAATTAGCATCCTGAGTATCATTTTGCAATTTATAATAGTCAACGATAGCGCGTTTATGTGCAAAAATTTCAGTTACAGCATTTGTCAAAACAGTTGTCTCAGTCAAGTTTTGATGACGCTCCAAAATTTGTACGTGTGCATTTTCTGCAACAACAATTAAGTTACGAGGCTGCACAAACATTGCTTTATCTTCACTTGTAGTGAAATAAATAATTTCAATCGGTTTAGCAACAACCTTACTCTTAGGAATATTTACAAATGCCCCTTCTGCAGCATAAGCAGTATTCAAAGCAGTTAAGCTATCCTCTTGATCTGCAATCTGATTATAGTAAGTATCAATAATCATTTTGTATTTAGGTTTGCTTAGAGCCGAAGACATCAAGCAAATATCCAAACCATCATGAGTAGTTGATGATAAATGAGAGCTAAATACCCCATTGATAAACACCAATTTATAGGTATCCGTATCATTTAAGAAATATTTTTTAACCTCATTAAAAGCAATTCCCTCTTCAGTTGCCTTCGGAAAAATGCTAAAATCTGTTTTCAGTAAAGCATTTAATGAAGTAAACTTCCAAGCTTCTTCTTTCTTAGTAGGAAATCCTTTTTCTTCAAAAGTCTTTAAAGCATTTAATCGGATATCGTGCAAAGAAGCATTTGCTTCTGCATCGATACCTTGTTCAAAAGCAATAAATGACGATACTAGTTTTTCTTTTAAATGTTCCATAATTAAGCGTTGTAAAATTAGAATGATGCGTAAATAAAGGGTCGAATTACTTCAATTCCTCTTTAATCCAATCGTATCCTTTTTCTTCTAATTCTAAGGCCAATTCTTTTCCTCCTGATTTTACAATTTTTCCGTCCATCAATACGTGCACAAAATCAGGCACGATATAGTCTAATAGTCTTTGATAGTGCGTAATAACAACTACAGCATTATCTTGACTTTTTAATTTGTTTACTCCATTAGCTACAATACGTAATGCATCGATATCTAAACCAGAATCTGTTTCATCTAAAAAAGCTAATTTTGGTTCAAGCATTGCCATTTGAAAAATCTCATTACGTTTTTTCTCTCCTCCTGAAAAACCTTCATTCAATGAACGAGATAAAAATTTACGGTCAATTTCTAATAATTCAGCTTTTTCTTTAATCTTTTTCAACATCTCACTCGCAGGCATTTCTTCTAAACCTTGCGCTTTTCTAGTTTCGTTGATCGATGTTTTGATAAAGTTAGTTACCGATACTCCTGGTATCTCTACCGGATATTGAAAAGATAAAAACACACCTTTATGTGCACGCTCATCTGGTCCTAATTCAGCTAAATCTTCTCCAGATAAAATGATCTCCCCTTCCGTAACTTCAAAATCTTCATTTCCTGCAACCACAGAAGACAAAGTACTTTTTCCAGCACCATTTGGTCCCATAATCGCGTGTACTTCACCTGCGTTAACTTCTAGGTTAATCCCTTTTAATATCTCTTTGCCATCAATATTGGCGTGTAAATTTTTTATTTGTAACATGCTGTTTTAATATATTTTAAACTTTAAACTTGGAGTTTTTTCTACTACCGCCTTTAAATAATCTTATAAACTTGGGTTCCTTGGTTTTCTTATCGAAGCTTAATAATTAACTTCGTTGATTCCTTCAAAATTTTTGGGTTTATCCCACAGATCCCTCTAAAGAGATTTCTAATAATTTTTGTGCTTCTACTGCGAATTCCATTGGAAGTTTGTTTAAAACTTCTTTAGAGAATCCATTAACTATCAAAGCAATTGCTTTCTCTGTTGGGATTCCTCTTTGATTACAGTAAAAAATCTGATCTTCTCCAATCTTACTAGTTGTAGCTTCGTGCTCAATTTGAGCCGTAGTATTTTTAGCTTCAATATATGGGAACGTATGTGCGCCACATTGATTCCCCATCAATAAAGAATCACATTGAGAAAAGTTACGAGCATTCTCCGCTCTTGGCCCAACTTGAACCAACCCTCTATAACTATTGTGAGATTTTCCAGCAGAGATTCCTTTAGAAATAATAGTCGATCGAGTGTTCTTTCCTAGGTGAATCATCTTTGTTCCTGTATCCGCTTGTTGATAATTGTTAGTTACCGCAATCGAATAAAACTCTCCAATAGAATTATCTCCTTTTAAAACACACGATGGGTATTTCCAAGTAACTGCAGATCCTGTTTCAACTTGCGTCCAAGAAATCTTTGCGTTCTTTTCACATAAACCTCGTTTTGTAACAAAGTTAAAAACACCACCTTTACCTTCGCTGTTTCCAGGAAACCAGTTTTGAACTGTAGAATACTTAATCTCAGCATCGTCCAAGGCAATCAATTCTACCACAGCAGCATGCAATTGATTCTCATCTCTAGAAGGTGCTGTACATCCTTCTAAATAAGAAACATAACTGCCTTCGTCAGCAATAACCAAAGTTCTTTCAAATTGTCCCGTTCCAGCTTGGTTGATACGGAAATACGTAGAAAGCTCCATTGGACAACGCACTCCCTTAGGAATATAACAGAATGATCCGTCAGAGAAAACAGCAGAATTTAATGCTGCATAGAAATTATCTTTTTGCGGAACTACAGTACCTAAATATTTTTTAACTAATTCAGGATGAGTATGAACTGCTTCAGAAATTGAACAGAAAATAATTCCTTTTTCTGCCAATGTTTCTTTAAAAGTAGTTGCTACAGATACAGAGTCCATAACAATATCAATAGCAACACCAGCTAAGCGTTTTTGCTCTTCTAAAGAAATTCCTAACTTATTAAAAGTATCTAATAATTCTGGATCTACCTCATCTAAGCTTTTAAATTGATCCTTTTTCTTAGGTGCAGAATAATATGATATAGCCTGAAAATCAGGTTTTTCATAATGAATATTTGCCCATTCAGGTTCAATCATCTCTTTCCAAACCTTAAAAGCCTCCAAGCGCCATTCTGTCATCCATTCCGGCTCTTCTTTTTTCTTGGAAATTGCTTTTACAATATCTTCATTTAATCCAATTGGAAATGTTTCCGACTCTATATCAGTATAGAAGCCATATTCATATTCCTTCGTTTCCAACTCTTTTTTGAGTTCTTCCTCCGTGTATTTACTCATATTTTTTAATACTAAAAAGCGATAACTTTCTGGTATGCTTTGTTAAAATAATTATTTATACCTGTTGTTCTATTCTTTAAAATCTCAGGCTTTTGATTATAGTGAAAAACTTTCTCCACATCCACAAGTCCTACTAGCATTCGGATTGTTGAAATGAAACCCTTTTCCATTTAAGCCTCCAGAATATTCTAAAGTAGTACCTACTAAATATAAGAAGCTCTTTTTATCTACGGCAATTTTAATTCCGTTATCTTCAAAAATTTTATCGTCCTCCCCGGTATTATGGTCAAACTTTAAATCGTAAGAAAGTCCGGAACATCCGCCACTTTTTACACCCACTCGAACATAGTCTTGGGCTGCGTCAAAACCCTCATCTTCCATAAGAAGGGCTACGCGCTTTCTTGCTGTATCTGAAACTTTTATCATGATCTATCTGGATTTGTTCTAAATCTAAACGCAAATATACCACAAAAAAATGGTTTTATCGCATCGCTAACATTTTTATAACTAATGCTTTAATAGTTTAAACTTATAGTTATATCTCCCTCAAAAACAAAGGTTTACACCTTATCCTCTAAAACGATAACTTCCTGTTACACAAATAATTCTATCTAAAATAAAACTAATACTAACCGATAGTATCAAAATATGATAAATATCATTTTATATTATATTCAATTATATTAAATGCATAATCGAAGATTACATAAAAAAACACCATTTACACTTGCCCTTTTCTTAATTTTATTAGCTTTCAAAAGTTGGATTGCTAATCCAATATTTCGCCAAATTATCATTTTTTAATACCTTGTGAGGGACGAAACTTGCTTTTAAAAAAATTCTTTTTCGATTTGCTTTTCAGCCACACGTTCATTTAGTCTACCATTTTAGAGAAATAATTTGGACCTAGATCAGGTCTTGTTCGGGTCTCCTTCGGAAAACAGCCCTCAAACCCGAGTAAACACTGGACACTTCCGAAGCGCATCCGAACAAATCAAAAAAACAAACCTATAAAACACTGATTATCAATTGATTATTTTAAAAAAACTATCAAAAGTGAGCAAAAGTGAGCAAAATATATCATTTACTATCAAAATGATCATTTTAAAAAATAAAACATAGCTATAGCAGTAAGTTTGCTAAACATCACTAAAGTAGTATGGCAACAGCTTGCAGAATTTCAAAAAAAACTAAAAAGATTAAAACAACACGTTTAAAAATCGAGATTTTAAGATAAAATTGGTGCTTCTTGAGAATTTCCTTACTTTGCACTGAGATAACAAACTAGAATATTATGAAACTATATGCTATAGAAAGTGGTAATTTCAAATTAGATGGAGGCGCTATGTTTGGTGTAGTACCCAAAACTATTTGGAATAAAACCAATCCTGCCGATCAAAATAACTTGATCGATATTGCTGCTCGATTATTGCTAATTGAAGAAGGCAACCGTTTGATTTTGATTGACACAGGAATGGGAACTAAACAATCTGAAAAGTTTTTTGGTTATTATAGTCTTTGGGGCGATCATTCCATTGAAAAATCACTTGCAAAATATGGTTTTCATCCCGATGAAATAACAGATGTTTTTCTAACGCACTTACACTTTGACCACGTTGGTGGAGCTGTAAACTGGAATCAAGATAGATCTGGATATGAGAATGCTTTTAAAAATGCAAAATATTGGTCGAATCAACAACATTGGAATTGGGCAGTTGAACCAAACCCAAGAGAAAAAGCTTCTTTTTTAAAAGAGAATATACTTCCTATTCAAGAAAGTGGACAACTAAACCACATCATACATCCAGGAGGAGACTTCCTAAAAAATTCACCTATGGGGTTTGATATCTTTTTTGCAGATGGACATACTGAAAAACAAATGATTCCGATCATTAAACACAAAGGCAATACCATTGCTTTTATGGCCGATTTACTTCCTACAGCAGGGCATATACCACTACCATACGTGATGGGGTACGATACGCGTCCATTATTAACACTTGGAGAAAAAGAAAAATTCTTAAATCGTGCTGCAGATGAAAAAATGTTCTTATTTTTGGAACATGATGCTCACAATCAAATTATTACCGTCAAACACACCGAAAAAGGTGTCCGTTTAGACCAAGTATTTCGTACAGAAGATATCCTAATTTAATGTTAAGCACCTATATGATTTGTAACAAATCAAATAATTTTAGCACTAATCTAAAAAACAATCAAATAATTTTTTTAAAATGCGTTTAATAAAACCAATTTATTTATCTGCAACCTTAGCTTTTGCTCTTGCAAGTTGTGGAGGAGCAAAGATGGCAACATCTAAAATGACTACTATTACAAATGTTGATCATTTACCAAAGAGAACAACAGAATTAACAGAAGCTCAATTGCAAAGATGGAGTCATTTAGATATTCTACGTGACACAGTACCAGGAATGTCGGTTGACCGTGCTTATGAAGAACTTTTAAAAGGAAGACCAGCTCCTAAAAAAGTTATCGTGGGAGTTGTAGATTCTGGAGTTGAAATCGATCACGATGATTTAAAAAATCACGTTTGGACAAATCCAAACGAAATTGCTGGAAATGGCATTGATGATGACAACAATGGATATGTAGATGATATGCATGGTTGGAACTTTTTAGGGAAATCTGTTCATGAAAATCTTGAATTTGTACGTGTTATTAAAAGAGGAGATGACGGATCTGAACAATTCAAAAAAGCAGTAGCTAAACGCAATGAAGAAATTGAAGGTTTAGAGAGCAGTAAAGAACGTTTAGCAGTTTTCTTAAAAACAAACGATGAATTAGTTGCACATTTTGGAAAACAAGACTATAATCTTGAAGATTTAGACGGAATTTCTGAAGATGCATCTGCTGAGATCAATCATGCAAGAAACGTATTATATCCAATTGTAAAAGCAAGAGGAATTTCATACTTAGAAGATTTTAAAGGTTATTTAGATAGCAAATTAGATTATCACTTAAGCTTAACGTTTGATGGTCGTAAATTAGTTGGAGATAATCCTGCAGATATTACAGACACAAAATATGGAGATAATAATGTATTAGGTCCAGATAGAGATGAAGCAAAACACGGAACTCACGTTTCTGGTATCATTGCACAATCACGTCACAATAACTTAGGCGGAGACGGAGTAGCTTCAGACGTTGTAGAAATTATGGCTGTACGTGCAGTGCCAGATGGAGATGAATACGATAAAGATATTGCATTGGGAATTCGCTATGCTGTAGATAATGGAGCAAAAGTAATCAACGGAAGTTTCGGAAAATATTTTGAAGAAAACAGCCAATGGGTGCGTGATGCAATTGTTTACGCTGCAGATAAAGATGTACTGATTGTAGTTGCTGCAGGAAATGATGCTATGGACTTAAACAAAGACGGTGGTGTTGATCGTTTTCCAAATGATAATGTAAAAATGGGTCCAGAAATCTCAAATAACTTCTTAGTTGTAGGAGCTTTAAATCCAGAGTTTAGTGAGAAAATGGTTGCTGGTTTTTCAAACTACGGACATTATGATGTAGATGTTTTTGCTCCTGGAGTAAAAATCTATGCAACAGTGCCAAACAACACTTACGAATACTTACAAGGAACATCAATGGCGTCTCCAAACGTAGCTGGTGTAGCTGCTTTAATTCGCGCTTATTATCCAGAATTTACAGCAGGAGAAGTTAAGAAAATCTTGATGGATTCAGGTATCCGTGTAAATAAAAACGTTATTCTAGGTGGAGATCCAGAAGATACTAGAAACTTCACAGAAATTTCTACTTCGGGAAGAATGGTTAACGCTTACAATGCTTTATTATTGGCTGAAAAACTTTCTAAAAAGAACTAGTTTATACAAGTCATTTTAAATTCAAATTTCTAAAACTCCACAAATTTCTTTGATTAAAGAAGAGTATTTGTGGAGTTTTCACATCCTATAAAACATGAAAAAACTCCTACTAAGCCTTACTTTTTTTGGGGTAATCGCATCACTTTTTGCACAAAACAATCCTAATCCTGGATATTGGCAACAATCGGTAGATTATAAAATGGACGTACATATGGACGTCAAAAAATTTAACTACCAAGGAACTCAAAAACTAACGTATACCAATAATTCACCGGATACGCTAACTCGAGTATATTTCCATCTCTATTACAACGCTTTTCAACCTGGCAGTGATATGGATGCTTTATTACAAAATATTCCAGATCCAGATTCCAGAATGGTTACAACCAAAACCATCAAAGATCAAAAAGTATTTGAGAGCCGAATCGCTAAATTAAAACCTGATGAAATAGGTTTTTTAGAAGTTAAGAATCTACGTCAAGAAGGTTTGCTACTAGATTCAAGGGTAGTAGGTACTATTTTAGAAGTAGACCTAAGACAACCACTTGCGCCTAAAAGCCAAACTGTATTTACAATGAACTTTGAAGGTCAAGTACCTACAATGATCCGCCGTGCAGGTCGTAACTCCCCAGAAGGAGTCGCTTTATCAATGGCACAATGGTATCCAAAAATGGCTGAATACGATTTTGAAGGATGGCATGCAGAACAATATTTAGGTCGTGAATTCCATAGCGTTTGGGGAGATTTTGATGTTAAAATAACATTAGACAAAACCTACACGATTGGTGCTACGGGAACTTTGATCAACAACAATGAAATTGGTCACGGGTATGAAGATAAAGATGTTTCCGTAATACACGCTAAAAAAACTAAAAACCTTACTTGGCATTTTAATGCCCAAAATGTTTTAGACTTTACTTGGGGAGCGGATCCTAATTTCATACACGATATTTATCCTGGTCCTGATGGAGTAGCGCTTCATTTCTTCTATAAGAATAATCCAGAAATAATTGAAAACTGGAAAAAACTTCAGCCTAAAACAGCTGAATTAATGGCTTTTTTCAATGAAAACATTGGTCCGTATCCTTACAATAGATATTCGATAATTCAAGGTGGTGATGGAGGAATGGAATACTCTATGTGTACATTAATTACAGGAGGTCGACATTTTCCGAGCTTGGTAGGTGTTACTGCACACGAACTTGCACATAGCTGGTTTCAACATGCTTTAGCCACAAATGAAACCAAACACGAATGGATGGACGAAGGCTTTACAACATTCATATCTGATTTAGCCATGCTTAGCGTGATGGAAAAAAATGAACAAGAAGATCAAAACCCATTTGGTTCAACCTATAGAAGTTACTATAATCTAATTTCTATGAATATGGAAGAACCACAAACAACGCACGCCGACCGATATAGTTTTAATCGTAGTTATAGCATTGCCTCTTATAGCAAAGGATCTATCTTTTTAACGCAACTTTCTTATTTAATCGGTTGGGAAAATATGATGGAAACTTTAAAAATATACTATAAAGACTACAAATTCTCACACCCAACACCAAACGACTTTAAACGTACAGCAGAACGCGTTACAGGCGCTGTTTTAGACTGGTATTTATTAGATTGGACCCAAACATCCAACACAATAGATTACGGGATTGAATTTGTAGAAGATGAAGGTGAGAAAGCTACAAAAGTGAGTTTAAAACGTATTGGAAAAATAGGAATGCCATTAGATATCTTAGTAGTTTATGAGGATGAGTCAATGGAAACATATCATATTCCTTTTACATCAATGCATTGGATTAAACCAAACCCATATCTAGAATTGGAGCGAACCATACTAGACGGATGGGGCTGGGCAAATCCTAATTATAGCTTTATAATTCCAAAGCCAAGAAAAGAAATTAAAAATATAATGATCGATCCAAGTCAATTTATGGCCGATGTCAATCAAGAAAACAATCTTTACGAAAAGAAATAAAAAACAAAAGCGAGTAATTTATCGATTACTCGCTTTTTTTAAATAAAATTAATCCCTTTTCCTACCTTTGCATCTATGCAGCAAAACAATTTTAAATACCCTAAAGAGGAGCGATTGAAAAGTAAGATCGCAATCGAAAAAATGTTTACCGAGGGTAAATCAGTTAGTAAATATCCGCTACGACTCGTTTTCATCCCGATGAAAAACAAGTATGAACTTCCTATTCAAATGGGTGTTTCTGTATCTAAGCGTTATTTCAAACATGCTGTTGATCGAAATTACTACAAAAGACTCTTAAGAGAAGCCTATCGATTAAATAAATCATTGTTATTAGAAGAATTAGATCAAGACTATGCAATTATGTTTTTTTACCAAACTAAAGAACGCTTGACCTTTGATGAAATTCAGATAAAAACAGTCAAACTATTTGAAAAATTCAATACTTTTATCAAATCACAACAAGCTGATACTATTTAATTTATGTTTAGAATATTATTTTTAACTTTCGTTTCAACACTTTTATTATCGTGCGATCAAAAGCAATTAGCAGAAGATCAAACGATGTTGGCACCAGCTGGAATGGAGCTTTTAAATAATGACGCTGATAAAACAACTTCGGTTGAAGAGCAAACGGTATTTAAAAAAATTATTAAAACTGGAGAACTCCGCTACCAAGTATCTGATATTGATCTTGAGTTTAAAAAAATTCAAGACCATATAAAAACTACAAATGCTACGATTACTCAAGATATATCTGGTAAAAATTACAACTACTATTACCGAAATATCACAATTCGAATTCCAAGCGAGCAGTTTGATTTGTTTTTAACAACTCTCAGTAGTTCAGTAGGCTATTTCGATACAAAATCAATTACTTCAAAAGAAGTTACCGAAGAATTTATCGATATTGAGGCACGCTTAAAAACTAAGAAAAGTTTAGAATTAAAATACACAGAACTTTTGCAACAGGCGAAAACTGTTTCTGAAATTTTAGAAATTCAAGAAGCATTATCCAAAGTTCGTGAAGATTTAGAATCAATGGAAGGTCGTTTAAAATACCTTCAAGATCAAGTAAGTTTAAGCACTTTACATATTGAACTTTATCAAAATGAGCCTGGTTTAAACAACTCAAATCAAAGCTATATCAGTCAAATGTGGGAGGCTGTCGTAGATGGATTTCGTTCACTTTCAGATTTTGTATTGGGAATCTTGCATATTTGGCCTTACCTCATTCTTTTAGTCTTAGGAATTGTCTTTTTTAAGAAAAGATGGAAACGAAAAAAAGACTAAAAAAACGAATTCAATGCACATTTAACATCTTAATTGATATATAATTTACTATTCTCTAATATAATGAGTATCTTTTGCGCTTTCTATTTGAAACCGTAATTGATGAGAACTATAAAAAATTTTATCCTCAGTTTATTTTTGTGTTTAGGTAGCTTTTGTTTTGCTCAAGAAAACACCTTGCATTCTGTTTATTTTGATTTTGATAAATATCAAATTCGTGCAAAAGAACGTCAACCCTTATTGGAATTTATACAAGATATTGACACGGCAAAAATTGAAACAATTGAAATTTTTGGCTATTGTGATGATCGTGGTAAAGCATCTTACAACTATAAATTATCTGAAAATAGAGCACAAACAATTCTCGAAACGATTATTGATCAAGGCGTAAAAAACAAAGTAATTGTAACGATTGAAGGAAAAGGTCGGGTATTAATAGATGAAGATTATACCAAAGATCTTTCAAAATTAAGACAGAAAAACAGACGTGTTGATATTTTACTAAACTTCAAAGAAATACCGTTTGAAAAACAACCTGGAATATATACGGAACTAAATGACTCATTACGTGAAGGCGACCGTATTATACTTCAAAATATTCAATTTGATCAAGGTCGCAGTCGATTAACTGGAAAGGCAAAAAAAGAATTAAAAACAATTGCTAAACAGCTTAAAAAACAACCCGATTTATACTTTGAAATCCACGGCCATATTTGCTGTACTCCAAAACGCTATACTGAATCTTACGATAAGGATACACACAAACGTGAATTGTCTCATAACAGAGCCAAACAGGTTTACGAATATCTGATTCGTTTAAAAGTTCCTGAAAAACGTATGAAATATTTTGGTTGCGGTAATTTATATTCGCTTAACCTAACTCCAGATTTGGACCGACGTGTAGAATTATTAATTACGAATTAACTCGAAGCATGTGGACATGAGGAATGGCATCTTCTAAATAAACGTCAGAAGTTTGTACAAAACCATGTTGCTGATAAAATGCAATCAAATATTCTTGTGCACTGATTTCGATATTTGCTGCTTTATATTCTTCATTTATAAATGCAATACATTGCTTTATTAATTGATGCCCCATCCCAAATTTACGAAAAGGAACATCGACAAGAACACGACCAATACAAGCGGCATTATCATAGCAAATCCCCGGTTTAAACAATCGGGCGTAAGCAACCAAATCTTTATCATTCCATATCAAAACGTGGTCTGCTTGTTTGTCCAGCGCATCAATATCTAAGTATGGGCAGTTTTGCTCTACTACAAACACTTTGTTGCGCAAAGACAATACTTCATATAGTTCGTTTAAAGATAAAGCCTTAAAAGGCTTTATTTCTATTTTAATATTATTCATGGAAACGAATGGTTTTAATGATGGCTTCAAGTTCAAACAAAAGGTCTCTTTTGGATAGCGAAGGATTGTAAGTAAATCCTTCTACAAATAGATATCGATCAAAGTAATCATCGCGTATAGCGTAACAAAGATAGGGTCCATTCATAAAGCTTTTTTTCATATCCCAAGTTCCCTTCAACTCTATTGCAAACAATTGATCTAAAGTCAAGCGTTTATTAAAAGGAGCAAAACCCTCGTCAGATTTCATAAACGAATTCGGTTCGGTACCGTGAACGTATAAAGCAGCAATGGAATCTTTTACCTCTACCAGATTTTCAAGTATCGCTCGTTCATTCTCAATTCTAGAAATAGGTACTTCATAAAAAAGTAAATTACTATTTCCTGATGCAACATTCTTTTTAATCCAAAGGAAATCATCTTTTTCTAAAACATATTTGAATCCATCAGGAATCATCAATTTAATACCGAAAATTTCGGTTAAAAGTTCATCGCTTAATCGAGGTTCACGATTGAGTTGATGCTGCTTTTCATTAATTTCAAAATCACGAATCGTAGTGATTATTGAATCAACACTGACTTTAAATTCATCAATCATTTCATCTGTTGAAGGAGCATGAATTTTAAACACATTCTGCGGCGTTGCATACTTACTGCGTTCTAAAGAAAACAAACAACTATCGGAATCTGAGAAAACAATTAGATTACGAGCTAATTTATTTTTATCGACAAATAGGCGTGGTGAAAATTGAGAAATGCTAAAGCGCGGCTCTTCTGGTAAAATACCATCGATAGGTATTGCTAGATATTTTCGGATACTATCTCCTGTGCGACTATTCCATAAAGTATCTGAAATAATCAAAGTCAAGTGATTAAATTCTCCTTGTGATGGTTTCAATCGAGAAAGATGTTCTTCTTTATAGTCTTTACAAGAAGAACACAAAATCAATAAAACTATTAAATAAAGAAACTTATTCACTTGACTTTAGTATTATCCGTTGATAATTAGTTTCATTCCTGGATGTAAAGCATCTCCAGATTTGATATTGTTTAATTGTTGGAGTTTAGAAATAGTTAATCCTGGATATTTTTTACTGATAGAGTATAATGAATCTCCTTTTTTAACCACATATTCTCCACCTTTTTTAGTCGAAGCAACCGCAACTAAAGCTTGCCCAACTTTTAATTTTTGTCCTGGATAAATGTTGTTACTCTTCATGTTGTTGAAGCTTTTCAACTGTGTTACAGACAAACCATATTTAGAGGCAATTACACCCAAACTTTCTCCTTTTCTAATTGTGTGGTACTTAGTTTTGGATGAAGAAGTTGTTGCAAGTGCAGCTGTTGCAGCTTCTACAGCTTCATAATTTGGCTTTTCTCTTTGTCCTTCCTCATAAGCAATATAATCATATATCTTTTCTTCATTAGAAGCAAATACTCCTACCTTATCAACAGGCAGTCTTAAAAAAGTCTGTTTATTAGAAAAATGAGGAACTACTTTTAGCTTATAGGTTGGATTTAAAAATGATATTTGTTCTTCCGGTAAGTCTAATAACTTGGATATTTGTTCAAAAGTCATTTGCTTTTTTACGGCAATTGTATCGGTTTCATGCAAAACCATCGGTGCTTGTTGCGACACAATTCCGTGTTCTTTTGCGTATTCAAAAATATACATTGTTGCTAAAAAGGCAGGTAAATATCCTTGCGTTTCTTTTGGTAGATTTTTTCTAATGTTCCAATAATTAGAATACCCTCCTGAACGACGAATTGCCTTTGAAACATTTCCAGGTCCTGCATTATAAGAAGCTAATACTAAATCCCAATCGCCAAATATTTTAAATAAATCTGACATATATTTTGCAGCAGCTTCTGAAGACTTTAAAGGATCTGATCGCTCGTCTACAAACGAATTTACATCTAAGTTATATTGTTTTCCAGTTGGATACATAAACTGCCACAAGCCCGTGGCTCCTACTCTAGATTTTGCAGTTGGATTTAATGCAGATTCTACAATTGCCAAATATTTAACTTCTAAAGGAACATCGTACTTAGACAGATTTTCCTCAAACATAGGAAAATAATATTCAGACAGTCCAATCAATCGCTCAAAAGAACGCTTTCTGTTTTTTAAAAAAGAATTTATAACGCGTTCTAAAGATTCATTATATTCTATTTTAAAAGGAGATTTTTCATCTAAAGCTTTTAATCTTTTCTTTAGTAATTCTGTAGATAATTCGCCTGATGAAATAGCCTCATCTCTATAGATATTACTTACATCAGATTCCATTTCTTCAAACAACTCCTGATTTGTTAATTCTTGAATCCATCGTGTATCAATACAAGAACTCGTTGAGTGATTTACAAAGGAATTTTTAATAGAATCTAAATAACTAATTTTGTGGGTTTCTTGAGTTGTATAGTCATTTTCTGCTGTTTGAGCCAAAGCTCCGACAGCAAAAAATCCGAACAGCCAAGTTGCTACTTTTTTATTCATTATTGTATTATTATGAAAAACAAAATAGCTAATTCCTTAGCTATTTTGTTTTTAATTATTCTTGAATTGCTTCAATTCCTGGTAAGGTTTTTCCCTCCAACATTTCCAACATTGCACCTCCACCTGTTGACACATAACTCATTTTGGGAGCTAATCCAAATTGTTTAACTGCTGCTACTGAATCTCCTCCTCCTACTAAAGAAAAAGTTCCATTTTTAGTTGCTTCAGCAATATAGTTTCCTAATGAAATAGTTCCATCGGCAAATTTTTCCATTTCAAAGACACCTAATGGTCCATTCCAAAGAATAATTTTAGATTCTTTAATTACTGGTTTTAAACTGTCTAGTGTTTTTGGACCAACATCTAATCCTTGCCATCCATCAGGAATTTCATAAACATCAACAATTTTTGTATTGGCATCATTTGAAAATGCATCCGCAGCAATTACATCAATTGGCAAATGAATTTTAACGTTCTTTTCTTTTGCTTTTTTCATGATTTCTAAAGCCAATTCTATCTTGTCATCTTCACAAATAGAACTACCTATTTTACCACCCAAAGCTTTAATAAATGTAAAAGTCATTCCACCACCAATAATCATGTGGTCAATTTTATCTAATATATTTTCGATAATTGTAATCTTAGATGAAACTTTAGATCCACCTAAAACTGCCGTTACCGGCTTTTCAGAACTATGTAATACTTTATTAATACTTTCAATTTCCTTTGCTAATAAAAAACCAAAACATTTATTT
The DNA here is from genome assembly GCA_030151565.1 of Flavobacterium sp. GTDB lineage: Bacteria > Bacteroidota > Bacteroidia > Flavobacteriales > Flavobacteriaceae > Flavobacterium. The sequence continues at coordinate 33,801 of JASLDM010000143.1, forward strand.
TCTGGAAAAAACTGAGCTACTATAGTTGTAGAAGCATGGGCACGATGTGCTGTACCAAATGCATCATTTACATAAACATCACCTAAAGAAGCTAATTCTTCTGCAAAGGCAACATCTCCTTTTTCTTCTTCAGGATAAAAACGTAAGTTTTCTAATAGAATTACACTTCCAGCTGAGCTCTTAGAAATAACGTCTTTTACTTTATTGCCAACACAATCATCAACAAAAGTTACTGGAACTCCTAATACTTCTTCGGTTTTAGCAACAATGTGTTTTAATGAAAACGCTGGATTAACCATTCCCTTTGGACGTCCCAAATGCGACATTAAAATAGCTATTCCACCTTCTTCAACTACTTTCATAATTGTAGGTTTAGCTGCCTCAATTCTATTAGAATCAGTAACATTAAAATCTGCATCTAAAGGCACATTAAAGTCTACTCGAATCAGTGCTTTTTTATCTTGAAAATTAAAATCTTTTATGGTTTTCATTATATTTTAAATTGTATTGAATTTTTGAAATTTCACAAATATAAAGTTTTTTACATTTAGAAAAACTGATATTTGATACTTAAAAGTTAAAATACCTCGTTTAATAATTGATCAGCATTAAATACCTTCGTAATTTATTTTTTTAAATAGATCTCTAAAACTGATTCACCTGTTTTATTATTTACTCCATTTATTGAAATTTCTACATCAAATACATTTGTTTTTAAAGCTTGTTCTTTACTAACTTTTTTACCATTTATTAGAATCGTTGTCACTTTTGGATTTAATATAGATTGATTAAAATCTTCTTGTAATTTATTTTTAAACTCAGACACAAAATAATCATCGGCACTTATATCTTCTCCAACTTTTTTGCTTTCAAAAGCCAAACGTTCTTTCTCTAAACGTTCTTTCTCTAAACGTTCTTTCTCTAAACGTTCTTTCTCTAAACGTTCTTTCTCTAAACGTTCTTTCTCTAAACGTTCTTTCTCTAAACGTTCTTTCTCTAAACGTTCTTTGTCTAAA
>JASLDM010000007.1 GCA_030151565.1 Flavobacterium sp.
GCACTCTGACATAAACTGGGAAAAATCTTTTCATAACTTATCTAAATTTGAATCTTTATTCGGCTTTTCTTCATCCATAAATGGCATGTTACTCAATTCGGTAATTCTCTCTTTTTTGTAAGTAAATACCCATATGAATAGTCCCACAAAAAAAGTAAAGAAAATTAAGAGTGAGATGATAGGAAAGATCTCGATTCCCGAGATCGTTTCCATATTATGTTTTATGAATTTTAGCATAGTAAATCAATTAATTATTCAGCGTTTTTCACTTTAATATCAGTTCCTAATCGTTGTAAGTACGCTATTAAAGCTGTAATCTCACGATCACTCATTGGAACAAATTCCTCTCCAGCAACTTGAGCGTTTTTCTTACTGTCCTCATAACTCTTAACAAAGTCTGGATCGTTTTCTAAGTTTTTCTCAATTTGTGCTGCTTGCGCCTTGATACTTTCTCTTGCATTTGCAATATCTTCATCGGTATAAGGTACTCCTAAAGTGACCATCACACGCATTTTTTTCTCGATATGAGAGTAGTCCATTGCCTTGTTATCAAACATCCATTTATAACCTGGCATAATTGAATTTGGCGATGTACTTTGTGGATCATACATGTGATTGAAATGCCAGTTATCAGAATATTTACCTCCAACTCTCATTAAATCGGGTCCTGTTCTTTTTGATCCCCATAAGAATGGATGGTCATAAACATATTCTCCTGATTTAGAATACTCTCCGTAACGCTCTACTTCTGATCTAAATGGACGAATCATTTGTGAGTGACATCCAACACATCCTTCTCGAATATAAAGGTCACGTCCTTCTAACTCTAATGGAGTATATGGTTTAACACTTGAAATAGTTGGAATGTTTGATTTAACAAATATTGTTGGTAAGATCTGAATCATTCCTCCAATTAAAATCGCAACTGTTGTTAACAAAGTAAACTGAACTGGTTTTCTTTCTAACCAACTGTGCCATCCTTCTCCACGTAATCTTCCTGCAGAAATTTTCGCTAATGCTGGTGCTTCAGCCAATTCATCTTCTACCGCTTCTCCAGCTCGCATGGTAGCAATCACGTTATAAATTAATGCGAATACTCCAATTAAATAAAGTGTTCCACCGATTGCTCTCATCCAATACATTGGAAGAATTGCAGTTACGGTTTCAAGGAAGTTACCATATTTTAATGTACCGTCTGGGTTAAAATCTTTCCACATTAAGTGTTGGTTAAAACCAGCTACATATAATGGAATTGCATATAACATAATCCCTAAAGTACCAATCCAGAAGTGGAAGTTAGCCAGTGCTTTAGAATATAATTGTGTTTTAGTCATTCTTGGAATCAACCAATATACCATACCAAATGTCATAAATCCGTTCCAAGCCAAAGCTCCAACGTGAACGTGAGCAATAATCCAATCGGTAAAGTGAGCAATTGCATTTACGTTTTTCAATGACAACATAGGACCTTCAAAAGTAGCCATCCCGTAACCAGTAATACCTACTACGAAAAATTTCAATACTGGATCTACACGCACCTTATCCCAAGCTCCGCGAAGCGTCAATAATCCGTTAATCATACCTCCCCAAGATGGAGCGATCAACATAACAGAGAATACAACTCCTAAGTTTTGAGCCCATTCTGGTAAAGCAGAATACAACAAGTGGTGAGGGCCTGCCCAGATGTATAAGAAAATTAAAGACCAGAAGTGAATAATAGATAAACGGTAAGAATAAACCGGTCTATTAGCTGCCTTTGGCAAATAGTAATACATCAACCCTAGGAAAGGTGTGGTTAAAAAGAATGCTACGGCATTATGTCCGTACCACCACTGCACTAAAGCATCTTGCACCCCAGCGTAAACAGAATAAGATTTTAGACCATGTACGGGCAACTCAAAACTGTTAAAGATGTGAAGTACTGCTACCGTAACAAATGTCGCAAGATAGAACCAGATTGCCACATAAATGTGTCGTTCTCTTCTTTTGATAATTGTCATGATCATGTTTATTCCAAAGATCACCCAAATTAAAGCAATCGCAATATCGATTGGCCATTCTAATTCGGCATATTCTTTAGATGTTGTAAATCCTAAAGGCAAGGTGATAACCGCCCCTAAAATAATACATTGCCATCCCCAGAAATGGATGTTACTTAAAACATCACTAAACATTCTGGCTTTTAACAAACGCTGTAAAGAATAATAAATTCCCCCAAAAATAGCATTACCCACAAACGCAAAAATCACTGCATTTGTATGTAGCGGACGTAGTCTTCCGAAACTCAACCATGAAATACCATCAGTCAAGTTAGGGAATATAAACATCACAGCTAAAAGCAATCCTACAATCATCCCGATTGCTCCAAACAAGATTGAAGCAAAGAGGAATTTCTTTACAATTTTGTTGTCGTAATAAAATTGTTGCACTTCCATAGTTGTTTATATTTGATTTTCTTTTTTAATTTCTTTTTTGAATTTTCCTCCTTGACTTGAAGAGGTTTTGAGTTCATCGTCGAACAACATGCGAACTGAAGGGGTGTAAGAATCGTCGAATTGACCGCTTTTAACTGACTTGATAAATAAGTACAGAAAAACGCCAGCTACGAAAACACTAATACTGATTAAAAAATAAATAACACTCATACCTTTTTATTTATAGGCCAAAATTACCTCAATGCGTGAATTTAAAATATGATATTTATCACTTTAAGGATTTTATACCCTTATTTATTAAGATTCTTTTTAGAAT
>JASLDM010000047.1 GCA_030151565.1 Flavobacterium sp.
ATAAAAATACTTAAAAAAACTATTTATAGATTACTAATAAGTATGATTATGGCATATTCAGCTCAGACTGATTCAGTATTGATTCAGCACTATATACAAGGGGATGAGCGCGCACTAGAGGCGTTGATTTTAAGACATCAATCCAAGGTGTTTGGTTTTATTTACTCTAAAGTTGCAGATCGCGACCTAACCAATGATATTTTTCAAGATACTTTTATCAAGGTTGTTCATACGTTGAAAATGAATCGATATAATGAAGAAGGTAAGTTTTTACCTTGGGTGATGCGTATTTCACATAATTTAATCATCGATCATTTTCGGAAAGAAAAACGCATGATGATGCAACGCGATCAAGATGAATATTCTGTTTTTGATTTCATCAAAGACGAATCACCTAATATTGAGAAATGGTTGATTTCCCAACAAATTCGTGATAGTATGCAGATTTTGATTGAGGAGTTGCCAAACGATCAGAAAGAGGTACTGCTTATGCGTATTTATCAAGATATGAGTTTTAAAGAAATTGCAGAACAAACAAATGTGAGTATCAATACGGCATTAGGTAGAATGCGCTATGCTTTAATCAACTTGAGAAAGGTAATTGAGCAACGTCAATTAATTTTACTGGATTAAATACGATATTGTTTTATTGTGCGTTATACCTTTAGTATAAGCAACAATTAAATATATGGCAAACAAGTACTCAAACGAAAAAAAGGAGGTTTTACTTCCAAAACAGAAAACGATTGATTTTATACTTAATTATTCCAAAAGCTTAAACAAGCTGAAATTGAATCAATTGTTACCAATCGCTGTGCCTAGCGGTCATTAGTAAAAAAGCTCTTAAAGTTATTTTTTAAGAGCTTTTTTGTTATACGCATCAATAACTGATTTTCGACCAATCACGCGCGTAATAATATCCAGATCGAGGTTCCAACCGCGTGCTGGTGAATATTCTCTACCATACCAAACCATTTGTAGGTGTAAACGATTCCAATATTCCATAGGGAAGAGGCGTTTGGCATCTTTTTCGGTTTGTTGAACGCTTTTACCATTTGATAAATTCCAGCGATACATCAAGCGATGGATGTGAGTATCCACAGGAAATGTAGGGATATCAAAAGCTTGTGCAAGTACCACACTCGCTGTTTTGTGACCTACAGCTGGGAGCTCTTCTAAATCTTCAAAATTTTGAGGAACTTCACCATTGTGTTTGTCGATTAAGATTTGAGATAAGCCGTGAATTCCTTTGGATTTCATCGGTGATAGTCCACAAGGACGGATGATTTCTTTGATTTCTTCCACGCTTAGTTTTACCATATCATACGGATTGTCTGCTTTGGCGAATAAATAAGGCGTGGTTAAATTGACGCGTACATCTGTGCATTGCGCAGAGAGTAATACGGCTATTAATAACGTGTAGGGATCCTTATGATCCAAAGGTGCTGGAATAACAGGGTAAAGGGCCTCTAACGTTTCGATGACAAATTGAACTTTTTCTGCTTTAGTCATAGCTAAACTTTTTGCGAAGATAGGAAGTTAAATTGAAAGTAACCCGATTGGCTATTGTACATCATTTTTTCTAACTTTGATAAAAATACAAGAAATATGATAACATTAAAGATAGGAGATCCTGCTCCAAGTTTTAAAGGAGTAGATCAAGAGGGAGTTACGCACGAATTGGCTGACTATAAAGGAAAGAAATTAGTGGTGTTTTTTTATCCAAAAGCAAGTACGCCAGGTTGTACGTGGGAAGCGTGTGATTTGAGAGATAATTACGCTCGTTTTGAAAGTCAAAATTATGCGTTATTAGGAGTAAGTGCTGATTCTGCCATTCGTCAAACTCGATTTAAAGAGAAAAATCAATTGCCATTTCCTTTGCTAGCTGATGAGGATAAGTCTGTTATTGAGGCATTTGGTGTTTGGGGGCCTAAAAAATTTATGGGACGTACTTACGATGGTATCCATCGCACGACCTTTGTGATAGATGAACAAGGAATTATAACCGATATTATCACTAAAGTAAAGACTAAAGCACACGCCGATCAGATCTTAAGTACCGATGAATAAGTGATTCGAATAAAAAAAACCTTTAGCAACACTAAAGGTTTTTTTTATTGAGTCGCTAATAAGCGAACCCAAATAGGTTATTAATAAGTAGGTTCAGCAAAAAGCCGTACTCTACTCAACTTTTTTGAAACCGCAAAAAGTAAAGTTCTGCAGGGTGTCAAACGGAGTTTGATGATCTGTTGTAAAACCTTTTGTCTTTTGAAAATACGGCTGAAAAGTTGCTGTCAATGCAGCTTCTGTATATTGTTTGATTTCAATACCGCTACACTTCAGTGGACCTTGATCAGAAAACGTTCCTATAACCATATCTCCATGGATCGCTAAGGCTTTATGGGCCGTTTGTATGTAGGTTTGAATATCTTGGGGATCTGTCAGAAAGTGAAAAGCAGCTCTATCGTGCCAAAAAGCATACTCTTCTGTTGGTGTAAAAGATGTGATATCTGCCACAATCCAAGTTACTTTTGCAGCATCGTTATCAAGTCTTTTTTTAGCACGTTCAATAGCTGCACTTGAAATATCCAGCACTGTGATGTCTTCATATCCCAATGCCAACAAATGATCTACAAAAAAACTATCGCCACCGCCTACATCTATTATTTTGGCATTCTTAGGAATCGATAATTCTTGTGTAAATTGTAAAGAGGTTTCAGGTTTGGGCTGGTACCAACTCACTGTAGTTAGCGGTTTGGTTTCGTAGATGTTTTCCCAATGGGCTTTTCGATTGTCTTTGTTCATTTTAAATAATTTCAATTAACAGCATCCTGAATTCGGAGCACATTTAGCATTTTCTGAAGGTACAGATTCAGTTGTATTTAGGTCTGTTTTTGCAGTGGGGATTCCACAGGCATCTTCTGCTAAACAAGCAGTTACAGTATTAATCAATACAAAATTTGTTCCGTTAAAACCTAAATGATATTTTCCTATGGTTGCTGTGCCTTGTACTTCAACTTCTATTTCAGCATCTTGAATACCTAATTTTGTTTCGGATAGTCGGATAATATTGATTAGTTTGCCTGGTTTTAAACGGTGTTCAAAATCATTTGCATTCCATAGTTGAAAACTCACTTTAACTTCTTCACGGACAACTCCTCCGCAATCAATGTATTTTTTAATCACTTGACCAACTTCGGTAATGTGAAAATGTTCTGCCACAAAGGTACCGTCTTCAAATTGAAAATCTACTCGATTCAATTGGGTTAAAACTGTTTTTACTTCTGATAATTTCATTGTCTTTGTTTTTAGTTGGATTACGTATATCGTAATATTACGATGATTGATTTGAAAAAAATGCCTAACAGCACGTTTTTAGTTCGACTTGTTGTTCAAAAAAGATTTTAAATTCCTCATAAAAGGTATTCCATACTTCGGTATTGATGCAATAGCAAACCGATTTTCCCTCTATAGTACCTTGAATGAGGCCTATATTCTTTAGTTCCTTCAAATGTTGAGATATGGTAGCTTGAGCCAATCCTAATTCATCAACTAAATCACTACAAATACATTCTTTTTTATTGATGATGTATTGAAGTATAGAAAGTCTAGCAGGATGCCCTAAAACTTTAAACATAGCTGCTAATGTGTTTTTTTTAGCATTAAATAATTCTGACTTGGTAATTCCCATTTCTAATAGCTATAGATAGATTGTATCGCAATATTACGATATTAAATAAAGGCGTCCAAATAAGTAATCTGTTTCTTCTATTAGGAATGCATTGTAG
>JASLDM010000054.1 GCA_030151565.1 Flavobacterium sp.
AGATTAGCTAAACTTTATGCGTAAACACAACTTTTGAGATTGATTCCCTTTAAGACCTAGAGAATACTATGCGTAAATAAAAAAAGCTCTCCTAATATGGAAAGCTTTTCATTGGTCTAACTACTAAACCAAGTGCTTGCGCACTTAACAACACAACTAATTTTCGACCCTAAAGAGGGCAAAAAAGCCTCTCGGGATGAGAGGCTTCCTTTTTTACTGGCGGTCTGGACGGGACTCGAACCCGCGACCCCATGCGTGACAGGCATGTATTCTAACCAACTGAACTACCAAACCAGTATTACTAAAAAAATCATTACTCTTAACAAAGCTCCAAAGGTACTCTAAAAAATTTGAGACAGTTTTAAAATTTTCATAAAAAAACTATAAATTAACTCAAACTCTTTTTTGTTTTTTGAGAGGTTAAAAAAGCTTCTCTTTAAAAGAGAAGCTTCCTCTTTGTTTGCGGTCTGGACGGGACTCGAACCCGCGACCCCATGCGTGACAGGCATGTATTCTAACCAACTGAACTACCAAACCATTGCTGTAATGCGGTGCAAATATACAACCATTTTCGAATCTTCCAAATCTCAAACCAAAAAAAATTGAAGTTTTTTTAGCATTTTCAACAAGACTCCTGATTATCAGTATTCTATTTATTTAAAAAAAATAAAAAAAATAGGGCTCTAAAATTAGAGCCCTATTTTTTTTAATATCACAAGTGGATTAAATCAATCCATTGATTGCTTCTTCGTATGTTTTCTTAGGAGCTACTCCTACTTGACGACCTACTACTTCTCCATTTTGAAAAATCAAAACAGTTGGAATATTACGTACTCCGTATTTTGCAGCGAATTCTTGATTTGCGTCAATATCCACTTTTCCAACTACCGCTTTTCCTTCGTAGTCTCCACTTAACTCTTCAATTACGGGACCTAACATTTTACAAGGACCACACCAAGCTGCCCAAAAGTCAACTACTACGGGCTTATCTGATTTTAATACTACTTCTTCAAAAGTAGCGTCTGTAATTTCTAATGCCATTTTATTATTTTTTAATGTTGCTTACTACAAATCTAATAAAATAATCAGATTAATCCCCTTCAAACAAATCAATTTTATCTATTTAAGTATTGAGCTCCTTAATTTAGTCGGAAGTTAACTTGCAACTTTTCCAACTCTTCCAAGAGTTCTGCTGTAATTTCAATAGCACTATTTTTACTTGGTAACTCCAACTTGGTCACCACTCGGAATTCATCTTTTTCCTGAGGAACCATCAATACAGATTCATCTATTTCTACATCTAAATTATCATCATCAATCTCCGTGTCTGATTCCATCAATCTAGCAATAGCCCTATCTTCTAATTGTTTTTGAACTTTTTCAATCTCCAAAATCTCAAATGTTACCGCCTTCGATCCTTGATGCGTATCAAATAACATACGTATCTGTTCGATCTGATTTTCTTTTAGCTCTTTGATATTCATCTGAATAATTAACTTTTTGGCATACAAAGGAATCACATCTTCTAGTAATTTCATTTCTTGAAACTGTATTCTCGGCTCACTTTTCTCTCCAGTATCTTTGCGAATCCATCCTTCTTTTACTAAAATTTTAAAATACACAAACGTATTATTCAATAAAAAGTGTCTAAATTTTAAAAACTCCTCATTAAACATTCTAAACTCAAAACTTTCATCATAGCCTTCAACAGCAAACATTGCCCAATCTTTCCCTTTAGCTGAGGTTCTAAACTGAACATTACTAATCATCCCCCCAAAAGTCAATGAGCGCCCCTCGTAAGCCTTTAAATCAATCAAATCTTCGACTTTGACATTACAGAAATACTTCATCTCAAACTTGAAATCATCCAGCGGATGCCCAGAGATATAAATCCCCACCACTTCCTTTTCTTTAGCTAGTGTTTCCATAGTACTCCACGGCTCACAATCTGGCAATACAGGTTCTGGTATTTGCACTTCACTGCTTTCTCCAAATAAACTTACCTGCGCTGAGTTTTCATTTTCTTGGTATTTTGCCCCATATTTTATCGCCTTCTCTAAAAATGTATTCACATCTCCATCGGTATGAAAATACTGCGCACGATGTGTATCTACAAAACAATCAAACCCACCAGCTAATGCTAAGTTTTCAAAAGCTTTTTTATTTGCAGCCCTTAAATCAATACGTTTCGCTAGGTCAAAAATAGATCGATACGTAGATTCTTGTCTATTTTCTACAATCGTATTCACCGCACCCGCTCCAACTCCTTTAATGGCCCCCATTCCAAAACGAACGGCATATTCATCATTTACAGTAAATTTATAAAAAGACTCATTGACATCTGGTCCTAAAACGTGCAATCCCATACGTCGACACTCTTCCATAAAAAAGGTTACTTGCTTGATGTCATTCATATTATTAGAAAGCACTGCAGCCATATATTCAGCTGGATAATGCGCTTTTAAATACGCTGTTTGATATGCAATCCAAGCGTAACACGTTGAGTGAGATTTATTAAATGCATAGGAAGCAAATGCCTCCCAGTCTTTCCAAATTTTTTCCAACACAACTGGATCGTGTCCTTTTTCTGCTGCTTGTCCTACAAACTGTGGTTTCATTTTATCCAAAACATCTTTCTGTTTCTTACCCATTGCCTTACGCAAAACATCGGCCTCACCTTTTGTAAATCCAGCTAACTTCTGAGACAACAACATCACCTGCTCTTGATAAACAGTAATACCATACGTCTCGTTCAGATACTCTTCACAAGCGTCTAAATCATAAACAATAGGCTCTTCTCCATTTTTACGGCGAATAAACGAAGGAATATATTCCAATGGACCGGGTCTATACAAGGCATTCATCGCAATTAAATCGGCAAAAACAGTAGGTTTAAGTTCTCGCATGTATTTTTGCATTCCCGGAGATTCGTACTGAAACACCCCAACCGTTTCTCCTCGCTGGAACAGCTCATAAGTTTTCTCGTCGTCAATTGGGATTAAATCTGGATCAATCTCTATTCCGGTACGATGCTTAACAAGCTTAACAGTATCCTTTATTAAGGTCAGCGTCTTCAATCCCAAGAAGTCCATTTTTAACAAACCCGCACTTTCTGCTACGGAGTTGTCAAACTGAGTCACATATAAATTTGAATCTTTTGCTAAAGTAACAGGCACGAACTTCGTGATATCATCTGGTGTAATAATTACCCCACACGCGTGAATTCCTGTATTACGCATTGATCCCTCTAATATCTTTGCCTGTTGAATCGTTTCTGCAGCAAGAGAATCTTCTTTTGCCAACTCAATCAACTCTTTTACCTTGTCAAACTCCTCTGCTCTTAGCACCTGCTTGATGGTAGCTTCTTGTTCTGTTAAGAAACGAGATAGATTCCATTTTGAAGGCATCATACCTGGAATCAATTTTGCTATTCGATCCGCTTCAAACAATGGTAAATCCAAAACCCTTGCGGTATCACGAATTGCAGACTTGGTTGCCATTTTCCCATACGTAATAATCTGCGCTACTTGATTAGCACCATATTTATCAATTACGTAATCCATTACACGACTTCGTCCTTCATCATCAAAGTCAATATCAATATCGGGCATGGATACACGATCAGGGTTTAGGAAACGCTCAAAAAGCAAGTCATACGCAATTGGGTCTAAATTGGTAATTCCTAAACAATAGGCAACCGCAGATCCTGCAGCCGAACCACGACCAGGACCAACAGAAACCCCCATTTCTCTAGCTGCCGCAATAAAATCCTGAACAATCAAGAAATATCCAGGATACCCCGTTCTCTCGATAGTTTCCAATTCGAAGTCTAATCGCTCACGAATTTCCGCTGTTACCTCTGTATACCTGCGTTTCGCCCCCTCATAGGTTAAATGCTTCAAGAAGTTATTTTCACCTCTTTTTCCCGTGCCATCTCCCTCCAAATCGCGGGCATCCTGAAAGGCTTCAGGAATATCAAACTTAGGCAACAACACATCTCGATGCAAAACAAAAGGCTCTACCTTATCTACAATTTCTTGAATATTATAAATAGCGTCTGGTAAATCCTCAAATAATGACTTCATTTCCTCTTGTGATTTGAAGTAATACTCTTGATTAGGCATTCCATAACGATACCCTCTACCTCTACCTATTGGAGTTGCTTGTTTTTCTCCATCTTTTACGCACAATAAAATATCGTGCGCGTTAGCATCTTTTTTATCTATATAATAAGAGTTGTTGGTCGCGATTAACTTGACGTCGTGTTTACGCGCCAAAGAAACTAGAGAAGTGTTCACCCTATTTTCATCTTCTTGATTATGCCTCATCAATTCAACATAAAAGTCTGAACCAAATATGCCTTTCCACCACAGCAATGCCTCTTCAGCTTGTTTCTCTCCAACATTCAATATCTTATTTGGCACTTCTCCAGACAAATTTCCAGACAAAACCATTACATCTTCCTTATACTGAGCAACTACAGCCTTATCAATTCTAGGTACGTAATAAAAGCCATCGGTATAGGCTATAGAAGCCATTTTTGCCAAATTATGATAGCCATTTTTATTTTTAGCAAGCATCACAACCTGATATCCATTGTCTTTTTTACTCTTATCTTTATGATTCTCACAAACAAAAAATTCACACCCAACAATAGGCTTTATTTTCTCCAAAAGAGGCTCACCTTGTGCTTCGCGCTCTTTATTTTGCCCATCAACACGTTTATTATGATCACTTATTTCTTTTACAAACAAAAAAGCCCCCATCATATTTCCGTGATCTGTCATAGCCACAGCAGGCATATTATATTGCGCTGAAGACTTAACTAAATTCGAAATAGAGATAGTTGACTGGAGAATAGAGAACTGGGTATGAATATGTAAATGTGAAAACTTTGCACTTTTTAAAAGCTCAAGCTCAGCATCAGAAACTCTTTCAGAGCCTCCTTTCCTTAAGCTTTCAAGCTGCTTTCGAATATCATCAGAAGCCTTTTTTAGATTGATGTGTTTTAAGCCTATTAGCTTAAAAGGGGCTGGATTAGCTTCTTTAAAACGACTAATATAGTCAGGTGCCGCATGAAGCTCCTCTAAACTAAAATTACCACGCTTTACCAATTCTAAAAAACAACGAGTTGTTGCCTCCACATCGGCAGTCGCGTTATGCGCTTCAGCAAAAGGTTCTCCAAATAAATAAGAGTGAAGCTCCGTTAAGGTAGGAAGCTTAAATCTTCCTCCACGCCCACCAGGCAGTTGTAATAGCCCTGCAGTAACCTCCGTACAAGTATCCAAAACAGGCATTTGAGCAAGTGGAGATTCTACACCTTCACGATAAAACTCACAGCCCATAATATTTAAGTCGAACTCAACATTTTGCCCTACTACAAACGTAGCTTTAGACAAGGCGATATTAAATTTTTCTAGAACCTCTTTTAATGGAATACCTTGCGCTTCAGCCAACTCTGTAGAAATACCGTGAATACGTTCTGCATCGTAAGGGATATTAAAACCTTCGGGTTTGACTAAGTAATCCTGATGCTCTACCAAATTCCCCAATTCGTCATGGATTTGCCAAGCAATTTGTATACAACGAGGCCAGTTATCCGTATCAGTCAAAGGAGCATTCCAACTCTTAGGGAGTCCAGTAGTTTCCGTGTCAAATATTAAATACATAGTTGATTTTGTGTCTTTTACGACTTTATGATTTTTATTCTAAAGAAAAACAAAGATATAAAAAAAGACCGCTCTTGAAAAGCGGTCTTTCTTAAATCAATAAGGATTACACCTTATTTAGCTTCTTCCAAAGGGATTCTATAAAAAACTCCTTTATTATATGTTGTCTTAACCTTAGGATTATTTTTATCAACTAAAGTCACATTAAAAGTTCCGGAAATAGTTCCTGGCACTTGTCTATCCACTGGATCAAAACTAATGTAACCACTCCCCAAGCTTCCAGTTGTTTCAAATACTGGACCTACCAATTGACCTTCATCATCAATGTAAGTTAATTTAGCACGATTCGCCTCTAAAACACCTAAGTCATATTTTACTCCGAACTCATACATATTAGTACGGAACTCCAAAGTTGTAGTTTCATCAGTCCCTGTAATCACAATATTACCATTATGTACTTTTGCTGTAAATTCACTCGCCTTCCAATATTCATATGTAGGCATAGGAACCGTATCATTTTGTTCAGCAATACGCTGTGCTTGAAAACCAGGCTCACTAAACTTAACATCGTTTTCACAAGCTATAAACGTTAGCGTCAAAGCTAACAATCCTATCAATTTCTTCATAATAACCCATTTATTGGTATATAGATGGACAAAAATAGCTTTTTATATTTAAAATCAAAGGTGTTTTTTAATAAATAATTAACTTTTAACTTTTGCAAAATATTTTGAGAAGAAAAAAACTAAATTTTAAAAAATAATGTATCTTTGCCCATTATTTAACTGAGGTCGGGAACCTCAAACTTAATTTATAATTATGTCTGTAAAAATTAGATTACAAAGACACGGTAAAAAAGGAAAACCTTTTTACTGGGTAGTAGCTGCTGATGCACGCGCAAAAAGAGATGGTAAATACTTAGAGAAAATCGGTACTTACAATCCAAACACTAACCCTGCTACAGTTGAAATCAACGTTGACAAAGCAGTACAGTGGTTAAATGATGGTGCTCAACCAACAGATACTGCTAGAACACTACTTTCTTACAAAGGAGTAATGTTAAAACACCACTTATTAGGTGGAGTTCGTAAAGGTGCTTTAACTCAAGAGCAAGCAGAAGCTAAATTTACTGCTTGGTTAGAGGAAAAAGAAAACCGTATCAACGCTAAAAAAGACGGATTATCTTCTACTAAAGCTGCTGACAAAGCTTCAAGATTAGCTGCAGAAAAAGAAGTAAACGCAAAACGTGTTGCTGCTGCAAAAGAAGCATTAGCTCAGGCTGCTGCTGCAAACGCAGAAGCTGCTGCTCCAGAAGCAACAGCTGAAAACACTGAAGAAACTCAAGCTTAATTAAAACTTTTTTGCGATATGCGTAAAGACGAATGTTTCTATTTAGGTAAAATCGCCAAAAAATTTAGCTTCAAAGGGGAATTATTGGCGTATTTAGACACCGATGAACCCGAGTTATACGAAAACTTGGAATCTGTGTTCGTTGATATCAACGGACACTTGATTCCTTTTTTTATTGAAGACTCTTTTCTTCATAAAAACGATTTCTTAAGAATTCAATTTGAAGACATACATTCAGAAGAAGAAGCTGACAAAATTCTTGGCTGCGAATTGTACCTTCCCCTAGATTTATTACCTGAACTTGAAGACAACCAATTTTACTTTCACGAAGTAGTTGGCTTTGACGTAGAAGATACAAAACTTGGTAATGTAGGAAAGCTTATCAGAGTTAACGATAGCAACTACCAAGCTCTTTTCGAAATTGACCATAACGGAACTGAAATTTTAGTCCCTATGATTGATCAATTTATTGAACTTGTTGATCGTGAGAATAAGAAATTAGTACTTAATATCCCTGATGGATTATTAGACTTATATTTGAATAAATAATATTCTTTCTTTTAAAGATATACAATACATAAGCGTCTGCAAAGTTATACTTTACAGACGCTTTTTTTATTGATACCCTTTCTCCTTTTTTGTACTTTTGACAAAACGATTATAATCACTCATAAATGTTTAAATTCAAACAATTTACTATCGAACAAGACAAATGCGCAATGAAAGTAGGCACTGATGGTGTTTTACTTGGTGCATGGACTCCTGTTGACAATAATCCTTACGCTATTTTAGATATTGGTTCAGGTACTGGTTTACTTGCTTTAATGATGGCACAACGTACGGATGCAGAACAAATAGATGGTGTCGAAATAGATGAAGCTGCTCACGAACAAGCCATTAACAACTTCGAGAATAGTCCTTGGGGAGATAGACTTTTCTGCTACCACGCAGGATTAGAACAATTCGCTACTGAAATTGACGAAGAGTACGATTTAATTATTTCCAACCCTCCTTTCTTTAGTGAAGATGTACTTTCTAACGATGCTCAAAGAGATACTGCTCGTTTTCAAGATGCTCTCCCTTTTGATTTACTAATAGAGGCAGTAGAGTTTTTCTTATCTGAAAAAGGTATCTTTAGTGTAATTATTCCGGCTAAAGAAGAAGATAAATTAATACACTTAGCAGCAGAGTTTGGTATTTATCCAATGAAAGTTACGCGTGTAAGAGGACATAAAGACGCCGAAATTAAACGTAGTCTTATTGCTTTTTCAAGAACTTTAATAGAAAAAATCCCTTTAGATGAGTTAATAATCGAAATTGACAGACACGTCTATACCCCTGAATTTACGGCACTTGTGAAGGATTTTTATTTAAAAATGTAAAATAAATTAGAAAAACTTTGCTTTTTTACATTTATTCTTTTGATATTTGTCAAATCAAATAGAGATAAAAAGACATGAATTTAAGATTAACAAATATGCAAGCTATGATGATGATGTGGAGAAATCCGCAGGGCTTGTTATTTGCATAATCGAAAACATATAATAACATTTAAAAGCCCTTGTAAATTACAAGGGCTTTTTTTTGACTTAATCCAAACAGTATATAATTAGAATAAATATAATACCATGATTTTCAATACTAACACAATGATGATGGCAATGATGATGATGAACATGATGATGTTCACGTCCTCCTATTGCCTAAAGTCACCGAGTTAGTATCGTTCAAATAGATAACCAAAACTTAGAGTCCTTTCGGCAATTGCTGAAAGGACTTTTTTTTTACCACAACTTTTTTCAAAATATATAAAACATAAAATTATGAGCAACTTCAATTTTTCAACACAGGCATTACACGCAGGACATGATGTGCAAGCAACAGCAGGAACAAGAGCTGTGCCGATATACCAAACATCTTCTTACGTATTTGAAAACGCAGATCACGCAGCAGGAGCATTTAACTTATCAATCCCTGCTTATATCTATACAAGATTAAACAATCCGACGAATGATATTCTTGAAAAGAGATTAGCTGCCCTTGAAGGCGGGATCGGAGCTGTAGTTACCTCATCAGGAGCAGCAGCAATTTCAACTGCTTTACTAACATTGCTAAAAGCAGGTGATCACATTGTATCTTCAAGCAGTTTATATGGTGGAACTTACAACCTTTTCAATGTTACATTACCCCGCTTTGGAATCAATACAACTTTTGTTGATTCTTCTGACCTTGAAAACTTCAAGAAAAATATCTTGCCAAATACGAAAGCAATATTCATTGAAAGCTTAGGTAACCCTAAACTTGACATTATCGATATACAGGCAGTTTCTAAAATTGCAAAAGAGTTTAAAATTCCACTAATCGTTGATAATACAGTTGCTTCACCTTCTCTACTTAGACCAATTGAACACGGAGCAAACATTGTGATTCACTCTCTTACAAAATACATTACTGGAAATGGAACATCTTTAGGAGGAGCAATCATTGACGCTGGAACATTCGACTGGAGCAGTGGTAAGTTTCCTGAATTTACAGAACCTTCT
>JASLDM010000051.1 GCA_030151565.1 Flavobacterium sp.
CGAAGTAGTTGCTACAGGATCCCCAATCCAAGTGCCAATTGGAAAAGAAGTGTTTGGTCGTTTGTTTAATGTTATTGGAGACGCTATTGATGGTCTTGGAAACCTTCCAAAAGATGGTGCCAATGGACTACCTATTCACCGTAAAGCTCCTTTATTTGAAGACCTATCAACTTCATCAGAAGTTTTGTTTACAGGGATCAAAGTAATTGACCTTATTGAACCTTATGCAAAAGGGGGGAAAATTGGTCTTTTTGGAGGTGCTGGAGTAGGAAAAACAGTATTAATTCAAGAATTGATCAACAATATCGCTAAAGGTCACGGTGGACTTTCTGTATTTGCAGGAGTTGGTGAGCGTACACGTGAAGGAAATGACTTACTACGTGAGATGTTGGAATCAGGGATTATTAAATATGGTGACGAATTCATGCACTCTATGGAAAATGGAGGATGGGATTTATCTAAAGTAGATAAGCCAGGTATGATGGACTCAAAAGCGACATTCGTTTTCGGACAAATGAACGAACCTCCAGGAGCTCGTGCTCGTGTAGCTTTATCCGGACTTTCTATTGCTGAATACTTCCGTGATGGAGCAGGTGATGACCAAGGAAAAGACGTACTTTTCTTCGTAGACAACATCTTCCGTTTTACACAAGCAGGTTCAGAAGTTTCAGCTTTATTAGGCCGTATGCCTTCTGCAGTAGGGTACCAACCTACACTAGCAACAGAAATGGGAGCTATGCAAGAGCGTATTACTTCAACTAAAAAAGGATCTATTACTTCAGTACAGGCGGTTTACGTTCCTGCGGATGACTTAACGGATCCAGCACCAGCAACAACGTTTGCTCACTTAGATGCAACAACTGTATTGTCTCGTAAGATTGCGGAATTAGGTATTTACCCAGCAGTAGATCCATTAGACTCTACTTCTAGAATTTTAACTCCAGAAATCTTAGGAAAAGAACACTATGCTTGTGCTCAAAGAGTAAAAGAAATTCTTCAAAAATATAAAGAACTACAAGACATTATCGCGATCTTAGGTATGGAAGAACTTTCTGAAGAAGACAAGTTATCAGTATCAAGAGCACGTCGTGTACAACGTTTCTTATCTCAACCATTCCACGTTGCTGAACAGTTTACAGGAATCCCAGGAGTATTGGTAGATATTAAAGAAACAATCAAAGGATTTAACATGATTATGGATGGTGAATTAGATCACTTACCAGAGGCTGCTTTCAACTTAAAAGGTTCTATCGAAGAAGCGATTGAAGCTGGAGAGAAAATGCTTGCTGAAGTTTAATCCATTAAATTCATCCTTATGAAATTAGAAATTGTATCACCAGAAGCAAAATTATTTACAGGAGAAGTTACTTCAGTTTCTGTACCTGGAATTGATGGTGAGTTTCAAATGCTAAATAATCACGCCGCTATCGTTTCTATTTTAGCAAAAGGTAGCATTAAGATTGTTGGCACAAATATTCAAATTGAAAAAGCTTTTGCTAGTAAATTTGAAAAGATAAATGATACAACTTATCATTTACCGATTAATTCGGGTACGCTTGAATTAAACGACAACAAAATTATAATTCTAGTGAATTAATTCACTAAATATAAAACCAATAAAAAAGGCTATTTCAATATGAAATAGCCTTTTTTTATTAGTTCAAAACAAATCTCAACAGATAAAAATATCTTTATTTAAGAACAAGAAATCTTATCTACTCGAACTCCATGACGACCACCCTCAAATTGAGTATCTAAAAACATCGCTACAATAGCTACCGCTTGTTCAATAGATGTAAAACGAGCAGGAATACTCAATACATTAGCATCATTGTGCAAACGCGCTAATTCAGCAATCTCTTTTGTCCAACAAAGCGCACAACGTACGTCTTGATACTTATTAGCAGTCATTGCAATACCATTTCCACTTCCACAAATTACAATTCCAAAATCAGCTGCATTATTTACAACATCTTGTGCTACGCGATGCCCAAAATCTGGATAATCTACAGAATCAAAAGAATCTGTTCCATAATTAGTCACCTCGATTCCACGAGATTCTAAGTAACCAACAATCGCTTTTTTGTACGCTGGACCTGCGTGGTCGTTTCCAATAGAAATTTTCATAAATTATTGTGTTGTTTATTTTTAGCAAAGTTAAAACAAAGCGACTATAAAAACATTACAAATCCAATTCTTCTATTGCAATTTGTCTCATTTCTACTTTACGCACTTTTCCCGAAATTGTCATAGGAAACTCTGTGACAAACTTCCAATATTTCGGAATACGATAATGAGCAATACGCTGATCGCAAAACGCCTTCAACTCTTCACCTGTTGCTTCAAAACCAGGCCTCATAATCACCCAAGCCATAACCTCTTCCCCATAACGCTCACTAGGAACCCCGATCACTTGAACATCCATAATATTTGGATGCGTATAGAGAAAATCCTCAATCCATTTCGGAGAAATATTTTCGCCACCACGAATAATCAAATCTTTAATACGACCAGTAATTGAAATATACCCATCTTCATCCATAGTAGCCAAATCTCCTGAATGCATCCATCTATTTTCATCTAATACTTCTGATGTTAGCGTACGATTATTCCAATACTTAAGCATTACAGAATACCCACGTGTACACAATTCACCAGCCTCACCACGAGGTAAAATCTGACCTGTCTCTGGATCGACAATCTTAATTTCTAAATGATCTTGAACAGTACCCACGGTAGTGGTCTGCTTCACTAAATCAATACCAATGTGAGTTTGTGTCGATACAGGAGAAGTTTCCGTCATACCATAGCAAATACTAACCTCTTTCATATTCATTTCGGATTGAACCTTTTTCATAACCGTTTCTGGACATAAAGATCCCGCCATAACACCAGTTCGTAAAGAAGACAAATCAAATTCTTTAAAATTTGGTAACTGTAATTCTGATATAAACATAGTAGGAACTCCGTAAAGTGAAGTACAGCGCTCGACCTCAACAGCGCGTAATGTTTTCTCGGGATCAAATGAATCGTTAGGAATTACAATACACGCACCATGCGACGTACAACATAGATTACCGATTACCATACCAAAACAATGGTAAAAAGGCACGGGAATACAGACCCTGTCACGCTCCGAATACTTTAATCGTAACCCAATAAAATATCCATTATTTAGGATATTATGGTGCGTAAGCGTTACACCTTTAGGAAACCCAGTAGTACCTGAAGTATATTGAATATTAACAGCTTCACTAAATTGAACAGAATCCTCAATATCAGCCAATGTTTGATCGTTTACTGCTACTCCGTCCGCGACAAAAGAATTCCAATCGTCACCTAGATAAACTACTTTCTGCAAAGATGGACAATCTTCAAACACCAGACTTATGATTTTTTTGTAATCACTCTTTTTAAAACTAAGCGCAGAAACAATCAACGATATTTCAGATTGATTAATTGCAAACTCCACCTCATGTGCGCGATAAGCAGGATTTAGATTAACTAATATAACACCTATACGAGCCGTAGCGTATTGCAACAAAACCCACTCATAACAATTTGGCGCCCATATTCCTACACGATCCCCTTTCTGTACATCATTCGCTAATAAACTTTTGGCAACTTGAGTTGTTTGATCATAAAATTCTTGAAAAGTAGCTCTATAATTTTGATGCACACTCACCAAAGCTTCCCGGTTGGGATAAGCAGAGGTAATACGCCTTAAATTTTGACCAATGGTCTCGCCTAACAATGGAACCGAAGATGCTCCATGTACGTAAGAAATTGCTTTCATAATTCTAATATAGTTTTGTTTGGTTAAAGCAAAATACAAAAAAACCTTAGTATAAATCACTAAAATTCAAAATTTTAAAAACAACGCTTACAAGCAGATCTGCCTTATTAAGGAAAAAACAGCTTCAATGGAAGCCATTTTAATATTTTATGTATCTTTGGCAACAAATTTGCTAGCTACTTGCTAGCATATCTGAGAAACCAAACAACACTTTCCATGCAACAAAGGTTTCCAAACTAACTATCTGAACATCCGTCTTTTCAGGTTAGTAAAATCATTATATTTTAACAGATTGCTAAATTCGATTTAAAAAACAGGTAGATGTTCTTAAAACCAAAGACATTTTCGTACTTTTAAAACACCTAGCAACACATAGTCCTAAATATAGGGTCTAGTCGTTCAAAAAAATAAAATAACATGCGAAAAAGAATACAAAAAAATAAAAAATCATTGAAAGATTTTTCAGGAAAAATCTTGAAGATACTTTCAAAAAACCCGAATAAGACTTTCAATTACAAGCAAATTGCTGCGCAACTAGAAGTTACAGATACACAAGGAAGAAATGATATTATAAAAGAATTAAAATTCCTTACCTCAAAAGAAAAAATATCTGAAATAGAACAAGGGAAATATCAAGTAGTACCATCTGCAGACTATTTTGAAGGCACGATAGATATGACAAGTCGAAAAACTGCATATTTTGTTTGTCCAGAATTAGAAGAAGACGTTTTTATACCTACCAACAATCTAAACAAAGCCTTAGATGGCGACGTGGTTAAGGTATACATTTACAACCGCCGTAAAGGGAAAAAACCAGAAGGAGAGGTTGTAGAAATTATCGAACGCAACCGTACCGAATTTGTAGGTGTCATTGAAATTCAAAAGAATTTTGCCTTTGTATCAACAGCAAATGCCAAAATGTACACAGATATCTTTGTTCCTAAAGGAAAAATCGGAGAAGCTGTCGACGGCGATGTAGTTCTTGTAAACATTGAAGATTGGCCAGCTAAAGCAGACAGCCCATTTGGTCGAGTTTTAAAAGTACTTGGAAAAAAAGGAGAACACAGCACAGAAATGCATGCAATTTTGGCTGAATATGGTTTGCCTACAGATTTCCCTATTGAAGTAGAAGCCTACGCACAAAAACTAAATACTGCTATTCAAGAAGAAGAAGTTGCTAAGCGAAGAGACATGCGTGAAGTACTAACTTTCACCATTGATCCTAAAGACGCAAAAGACTTTGATGACGCTTTGTCTTTTCAACAATTAGAAAATGGTAATTACGAAGTAGGAATTCACATTGCAGACGTATCTCACTATGTACAAGAGGGCACACCTTTAGACGCTGAAGCATATCAACGCGCGACATCGGTGTATCTAGTTGACCGTGTAGTTCCAATGCTTCCTGAGGTTTTATCAAACTTTGCTTGTTCATTACGTCCAAATGAAGATAAATATACGTTTTCGGCTGTCTTTGAAATAGACAACAAAGCAGAAATAAGAAATAGTTGGTTTGGAAGAACAGTCACACACTCTAATCAGCGTATGGCGTATGAAGAAGCACAACACATCATTGAAACAAAAGAACGCTTAATCCCAGAAGAAATCTCTATTACTGGTGCTGCTCAAGAAGTTTCTGAGGAGGTGGCCGCTGCTGTATTAAAAATGGATGAGATTGCAAAAATACTCCGTCAAAAACGAATGAACAATGGAGCCATTTCATTTGATAAAGTAGAGGTAAAATTCCATTTGGATGAGAATGACGAACCAACAGGCGTATATTTCAAACAGTCAAAAGATGCCAATCACTTGATTGAAGAATTTATGCTACTTGCAAACCGTAAGGTATCTGAATTTATAGGCAAACAAAAGAAAACATTTGTATATCGTATTCACGACGAACCAGATCAAGACAAGCTTTTCAACCTACAAGGAATCATTGCTAAGTTTGGACATTCCATTAACTTCAAATCAAAAGCAGGCATATCAAATTCATTAAATCAACTTTTGAAAGATGTACAAGGAAAAAAGGAACAAAATTTAGTAGATACCTTGACTATTCGAAGTATGAGTAAAGCAAATTATTCAACTGAAAACATTGGTCACTATGGTTTAGCCTTTGACTATTACTCTCATTTCACCTCTCCGATTCGCCGATATCCAGATATAATGGCACACCGTTTGTTACAACATTACTTTGACAAAGGAGCTTCTGTAAACGCAGATGAAATGGAAGAAAAATGTGTGCATTGCTCACAAATGGAAAACCTTGCCGCACAAGCAGAACGCGACAGTATCAAATACATGCAAGTGAAATTTATGCAAGAGCGCAAAGGACAAGAATTCCTAGGCGTAATTTCTGGCGTAACTGAGTGGGGAATTTACGTTGAAATTGTTGACAACAAGTGTGAAGGAATGGTTCGCATACGCGAAATAAAAGATGACTACTACACTTTTGACGACAAACAATACGCTTTAATTGGCGAAGTTTCTAAAAACATCATTCAATTAGGCGATGAAGTTATTGTAACCGTTAAAAATGCAGACTTAGTCAAAAAACAATTAGATTTTAATTACATCCGAAAAAACGAATAGATATGAAAAAATTAGCCTTGATTTTAGGATTATTAGTTACACAATGGGGATTTTCTCAAACCACAAAAGAAGTAGGTGCTTTTACTTCGGTAACGGTTTTTGATAAAATTTCCGCCACCCTAGTACCTGCAAAAGAATATAAAGTAGAACTATCTGGTGATGGACACAAAAATGTGAGTTTAATCAACAAGAACGGAAGCTTAAAAATAAAAATGGACTTTAAAAACACTTTACAAGGTGATGATGTTAAAGCTACCATTTACTATAAAAACCTAGATGAAATAATCGTAGACGAAGGAGCATCTATAAAATCAGACACGACTATTAAAGATGTTGCTTTAAATGTTAATGTAAAAAAAGGAGGAAAACTAGATTTAAAAGTTGATGTAGAGCGCTTAAACGTTAAAGGAAGCACTGGAGGTATAAGTACTATCAAAGGTAAAGCAAACGTTCAGGATATCATTTCTAATTCTGGCGCGATGATTAACCACAAAGATTTAGAAACCAAACAAACAGATGTAACCGTAAACGCAGGTGGAGAAGCACAAGTGAAAGCCTCAGACGTTGTAGATGCAAAAACCAGAGCAGGCGGAAGCATACTAATCTATGGAAACCCGAAAACCGTTACAGAAAAAATGATTGCCGGAGGTACAATTAAAAAAGTAAAATAAGAAAACCTCCGATTTTTGAGGGAATAATCGTTAACTTGCAAAAGTTTTTAGCAAATGCCAATTTCTACAATTGGCATTTTTTTAATTTACAGCCATGATAGACGATTTAATTACTGGGATCTCCCTAGGCTTTTTCTTAAGCTTTATGATAGGTCCTGTTTTTTTTATTCTTATTGAAACCAGTATCACAAAAGGTATTCGTGCAGCCGTTTCCTTTGATCTTGGCGTGGTTTTAGCTGATGCTGTTTTTTTTGCAATCGCTTTTTTTAGCAGCTTTAGACTAATCAACAAAATTAAAGACGAACCTGCACTTTTTATCTTTGGTGGTATCATTATGATTACCTACGGTATTATATCTTTTATAAAACTCAAAAAAGTTGAAGTTCACACACTGCAACTTGCTGCGCCAAATTTAAAACGAGAGTACTTAAACCTCTTTGCCAAGGGATTCTTATTAAACTTCATCAACGTAGGCGTACTTGGTTTTTGGCTAGCCATAATCATCACCTTAGGACCTAAAATGGATATGGATCCCAAACGAATGTTTCTATTTTTCGGATTTGCCATAACCGCTTATTTTATTACCGATATTTTTAAAATCTTACTTGCAAAACAACTTCGCAAAAAACTAACGTCGGAAAACATCCTTAAAGTAAAGAAAATAAGCAGTATTCTACTTATTATTTTTGGCCTTGTCATTATGTCCAGAGGATTATTCCCTCAAAAGGAACAAAACCTTCAAAACAATTTTCTGTTCAAACAAGAACAACCTCAAGATTAATTAAAAAAAACTATCAAGTCCTAAATAGTGTGCAACATTTTCAGTTAAGGACTTAGATACTTAAACCCCTACTCTTCTACTATACTAAAACCGGTCATAAAAATACTTTCAGACATTTAAAAATCTAGAAAGTCGATATTACGTGTTTTAAGATTGCTTTTACATAAAGCCTCATCTATACGCACTTTCTTTTAAAGCATGCTTAAAACCACTTTAAAAAGCGGATTTACACTCATTAAAAGAAGCATCGACACTATCCAAACACGCAATCGGGATCAAAAATTGAGTCCAGGTACCTTGTAGACAATTGAAACGAATGACACTCCCCACAATTTCAATACTATTCTCAACAAATCACAGAGTTTTACCTTAGGGAAATTAAAATAATCATTTCAAAACCTAAGACTTATATAACCAGCTATGAAAATTAATCGTAATTAAAACACATAAATTCTCTACTCAAGTCCACTTCAGCCCTAAGCGCTCATTGACTTAAACGCATCTTGTACCACACAACCACCACATTCGTACCAGACACCTTCCGAAAAAAGCTAATTTCCGAGCGTCTGTGGTACTTCTACCGAACTTATTCCGAACAAGTACTATCTAAAACCACTACACGACCTATCCACAAGTCGATTTGAATCAAAGTAAAGCTGTAAATAAATAAAACTAGGAAAAGAATTTAGTTTCTAGAAAAGAATTTCAAGGAGTCAAAGTAACATTTACCTTAAAATGGGTTCCTTCCATTTTAACCACGTAATCAATAGTCGCTATTTTACATCGCTCCGATTTTAAGAATTGCCCCCTATAACTCATCTATAGAAATAGACACGATTTATTGCGTTCTGAAACTAGAATAAATAAAAAAAGCTAGACATAATGTCTAGCTTTTTGCTCCCCCTCTTGGGCTCGAACCAAGGACCCTCTGATTAACAGTCAGATGCTCTAACCAACTGAGCTAAGGAGGAAGGTTTAATACCTTTCTTGCGGTTGCAAATATAGAACTAAATTTATATTCTACAAATCATTTTTTCAAAAAAAGTGAATTTTTTTATTCAATTTAAAATCACTCATAACCTCAAAAAACGTAGTCCCTTTACACACATTAAGTTATAGAAATATTATTAACTTGTCTATAAACAGCTTGTGCAACTTTTGCTCCATCCATAGCCGCAGAAATAATCCCCCCAGCATAACCTGCTCCTTCCGCACAAGGAAAAAGACCTTTTATTTGAGGATGCTCTAACGAAGTTGCATCCCTAGGAATACGTACTGGAGACGACGTTCTACTCTCCGTAGCTACAACAACAGCTTCTTCTGTATAATATCCTTTTATTTTATCTCCAAAACTCTTAAATCCATGTTGCAATGCTTTTAAAACATCTACAGGCAAAACTTCTTGCAAAGAATTTGGAACTATCCCAGGAAGGTAGGAACATTCTGGCAAAGAATTAGACATTTTGCCCTGAACAAAATCAGTCATCCTTTGAGCTGGAGCTTTTAAATTCCCGCCTCCAGCAACCCAAGCACTTCTTTCTACCATCTGTTGATATTTCATTGCTGCCAAAGGCCCCGTAAATCCATACTTAGCAAAATCTTTTTCATCAACGGTAACTACAATCCCTGAGTTTGCAAAAACACCATCACGCTTTGAAGGTGACCAACCATTTACTACCAATTCTCCCTCCTCAGTACTAGCTGGAGCTATAATTCCTCCAGGACACATACAGAAAGAAAAAACACCTCGCCCCAATTCTTGACTCACCAACGAATAAGACGCTGGAGGCAAATAAGGACTTCGTTCTTGACCTTTTTTATAATGATACTGAGATTGATTAATAATTTCTTGAGAATGCTCTGCACGAACACCTAATGCAAAAGGCTTCGCTTCGATTAATACCTTGTGTTGATCCAACAAGTAAAAGATATCTCTAGCAGAATGCCCCGTTGCCAAAATAATATGTTTAGTAGAAATCTTGACATCTCCATTAACAACGAATCCTTTTACCTGATCACCTTCAAAAACAAAGTCTGTTAATTTAGTATCAAAATGCACTTCACCACCGCACTCAATAATAGCTTCGCGCATTGCGGCAATAATTCCAGGTAGTTTATTTGTTCCTATATGTGGGTGTGCTTCTTGCAAAATGCGTTCGGTAGCGCCAAAATAATGGAACCATTGTAAACTTTTTAAAACATTTCCTCTTTTTACTGAACGTGTATAAAGCTTCCCATCCGAATAAGTTCCTGCTCCACCTTCTCCGTAACAATAGTTTGACTCCGGATTGACAATTCCATCCTTATTCATTGCTGCTAAATCCCGACGACGACTTCGGACGTCTTTACCTCGCTCTATAATGATTGGCTTCATCCCCAACTCAATAAGCTCTAAAGCCGCAAACAATCCTGCGGGCCCAGCCCCAATGATATAAACTTCTTGTGCATCACGGACATTTTGCAACTTAGGCTCAAAAGCAAAAGCATCTACAAATGGCTCATCAATAAAAACTTGAACTTGCAATTGCACAACAATATTTCTAGAACGCGCATCTAAAGAACGTCTTAATATCTGGTAAGCATTCAATTTAGCTACAGTCGTACTAGCCGCTTCTGCGATACGTTGTTTCAAGATAGTTTCATTCGCTTCCTCGACAAGAGGCAAACGCAAAGTAAGAGTTTGAGGCATTAAATATGATGATTTAAATATTATATTTTACAAAGAACTAAAATGTTTTCAATAGCTATATCTGGAATTATTTATTCCTCTCCTTTTAAGGCAGGCAGGCCTAATTTATAACGCGTAGCTAAGATTCTTAAAACAAAAACAAATAGAGCCGTTGTCACTTGTACTAATGGTTCTGCTACCCCTAAATAATACAATCCACAATAAAGTATACTACCAAACATACATGCGACAGCATACCATTCTTGTTTAAAAATAGCTGGGATTTCATTTATCAGAATATCACGTACCATTCCCCCTACAACTCCCGTGATAGTTCCCATAATGATAACCACCCAAATAGGATAATCTAAGGCTAGTGTTTTCTCAACTCCAACAACCACAAAAAGACCTAGACCAATACTGTCAAACCATAAAAAAGTATTGTTCAATTTGACGAGCGCTTTTCTAAAAATCACGACAAAAAGCAAGGCTAAAATAGTACACCAAGCATACACACTTGAGAGCATCCAAAAAGGAGTAACATTAAGTAGAAGGTCGCGCAAAGTCCCTCCTCCTGTAGCTGTTACAAATCCAACAACAAAAGCTCCAAACCAATCTAAGTTTTTTGCTGAAGCCAACCGAATTCCACTAATTGCAAAAGCAAAAGTACCAAGAAACTCAATGATATCAACAAACTGAATTGCTTTCCAAAAGCTAACAACTCCCTCCATCAAAAACATTTTTATTAATCGACAAAAGTATAAATTAAATATTACTTGATAACTACAGATTTCTTATTCACAAAAGCCAGTAATCCTTCTGCAGCCATTTCACGCCCGTATCCAGATTTATCAATTCCTCCAAACGGAACACGAGGATCAGAAATAACCATTTCATTAATAAAAAGTGCCCCTTCTTGGAATTCATGAATCTTGGTTTTTAAAAAAGCTACATCTTTACTAAACAAAGAAACTCCCAATCCAAATTCAGACAAATTACTCAATCGAACCGCTTCATCAAAGGTATCAAAAGCAATAACAGCTGCTAAAGGTCCGAAAGTTTCTTCCTTAAAAACAGCCATATCCTCTGTTACATTTGTAACCACTGTAGCTTCAAAAAACGCCCCTTCACGACGCCCACCACAAAGTAAATGCGCACCAGCCTCTAAAGATGCGTTCAATTGTTCTTCCAGCTCAATAGCTAAATCTTCACGAGCCATTGTTCCTAATTCGGTATCTAAATCCAATGGATCACCTGTTTTTAGCAACGAAACTGCATTTGATAATCGCTCAGAAAATGCGGCTACTAAAGATTTATGTACTAAAAAACGTTTTCCTGCAATACAACTTTGTCCTGCATTTTGCATTCTTGCCTGAACCGCTATTGGCACCACTACATCTAGATCCGCATCTTCCCACACAATGAAAGCATTACTCCCTCCCAATTCCAACAATACTGGTTTTAAATACTTGCCTGCAGTTTCTGCAACAGATTTCCCTGCCGCTTCACTCCCTGTTAAAGAGACTCCTTTAACCACCGGGTTTGCAATTACATCTTTTACCAAACTACTAGAAATAGGCAAATTAAAATACACCGCATCTTGATTCTCAACTTTAAAAACACGCTCCAAAGCACTGGCAGAAGCAGGCACATTACTAGCATGCTTTACAACCACGACATTACCTGCCAAGATTGTAGGTATTGCAAAACGAAAAACTTGCCAAAAAGGAAAGTTCCAAGGCATCACTCCTAAAATCACTCCTAAGGGTTCATTGGTAGTATA
Source organism: Flavobacterium sp. (assembly GCA_030151565.1). Classification (GTDB taxonomy): domain Bacteria; phylum Bacteroidota; class Bacteroidia; order Flavobacteriales; family Flavobacteriaceae; genus Flavobacterium. The sequence goes on from JASLDM010000051.1 coordinate 12,295, forward strand.
TACTTCTGACCAGTCAGTTTGGATGGTACGCCCTTTCAAAAGTTCCTCCGCATTATCTATATAATAATCACAAAGCTTAGCGCATTTCTCTACTTCCCCAATAGCCTGTTTAATAGGCTTATGCATATCTTCCGTAATACAGTTTGCATAAAACATCTTATCACGCAACAACTGTTCTTTAATAGCAATGACGGCAGCTAGACGATCAGACATCTTTACTTTTTTCCAATTCACATAATTATTATGGGCCGTTTCTAAGGTATTTTCAATCGTAAAACTCATACTTAAATATTTTAAATAAAATTACAAAAAGCCTAAGGCTAGTATCTTTCAAAGAAGTTAAAAAAAATATAATTCAACCAAAAAGAACTAACTTAGTCTTCTAATAAAAGTATAGATTATGAAAAGGAAGTTAGTGTTTTTCTTAGTCGGAATGGCCTTATTCATTCTCGCTTTAGTCTTAAAAGCGGAAGGAATTCTAACTACAGGTCAATCCGAAGCTATGATGGGAGCGGGATTATTACTCGTTATCATTCCGTTGGTACAGTTGGTATTTACCACTTTGAAGAAGTAATTCAAGTTACAAAAAAAAGTCGAATTAGAAAAATATTCTAATTCGACTTTTTTCTATAGTTTTAGTATAATTATTTTTTCAATACGTTGCTCAAGTTTTCCAACATCACTGAAGTCATTGCACTTAAATCATATTTATGTTTCCAATGCCAATCTTGCTGAGCACTTGAATCATCAATACTTGCTGGCCAACTATCGGCAATTGCTTGTCTAAAATCAGGTTCGTACGCAATAGTAAAATCAGGTTGATGCTTTTGTATTTCTGCAGCCAACTCTTCTGGAGTAAAAGAAATCCCTCCTAAATTATAAGAAGATCTAATTTTTATTTCCTCTTTAGGTGCTTGCATTATCGCAACAGTAGCATTTAACGCATCATCCATATACATCATTGGTAATGCTGATTTTTCAGATAAAAAACATGTATACTGATTATTTTCAATAGCTTTATAAAAAATATCTACTGCGTAATCTGTAGTACCACCTCCAGGAGGTGTTGTCCAAGATATCAAACCTGGATAACGAATACTACGTACATCTACACCAAATTTATTAAAATAATACTCACACCAACGCTCTCCTGTTTGTTTAGAAATACCGTAAACAGTTGATGGTTCCATCACGGTATATTGTGGGGTATTCTCACGAGGTGTAGTTGGTCCAAAAACAGCAATACTTGAAGGCCAAAAAATCTTTTTAATTTTACCCTCTTTAGCTAAGTTCAACACATGAAAAAGAGAATTCATATTTAAATCCCAAGCCAATGCAGGATTCTTTTCGGCAGTAGCAGAAAGCATTGCTGCCATAAGGTACACCTCATCGATTTGATATTTTTCCACAGCATTTGCAATATCATCAAATTCCATTGCATTGATAATCTCAAAGGGACCTGAAGTCATTAAATCTTCTTTACCCTCACGGATATCTGAAGCAACAACATTTTCATTCCCATATATATTGCGAAGCTTTAAGGTCAATTCCGAGCCAATTTGCCCACAAGCTCCAATAATTAAAATTTTCGTACCCATATGATTCCTATTTTATGCTTACAAATATACTAGATGTCAGGAAATAAATCAATCTCAAATAAAAGGAAAGCACAACGATTCTTGAATTTCTTAAAATTATAATCTGTAACCAAATAGTTCTCAAATATTCAATAACATTCGTAAATTTGAAAACTTAATTCACAACGCATGCGAGTATATTTACTAGTTTTTTCTACCTTATTATTTTTCTTAGTTTCTTGCAAAGACCAAGAGAAAGCACAACAAAAACATACACTTCGAGCGCAACAACATACTGATAGTGTATTTAGTTTGCTTGAAGAAAAATGGAATTTTAGAATTCCCGCTGTATCAAAAAAAGTAGATGCCGAAATAGCGGAATGGAGTCAGTGGTCGGATTTTAAAAAGGAAATCAAACTTAAACCAGTTGCATCAATAGGCGCTTTTCAAAAAAAAATCGACAAACTAAATACTGCTGCAACAGCTTTACAATACAACATACCGACAAACTTAGATAAACCTGAAATACGAGCGCGAGTAACGGTTTTGACCAATACATTTAACAATTTACAAATGTATCTAAACGTGCAGCCAATTCCGTATCAAGAAATTGAAACACTTTTGCCTCAAGTCAACAAACAATTGATTTCGATGGTTCAAAAAATGGAAGAGTTACTAATCAAAAAAGATATCCCTAAAGAAATTGGAGAAGAAGAAATGCTTCGAGCTTTAGACACTTTACGCCACGCAAATCCAAACTTTAGAATTACAAATTAAGCCTATATGGAGATTCAAAAACGCTACAATGCTTCAAGTAAAGTTCAATCCATCTCACAAGAAATAACTGAGCGAGGAAAAAAACTTCAACTTAAAGGATTGGTGGGTTCTTCGATTTCTTTCGTCATTGAAAGCCTATTTCGAAAATCAGATTTACCTTTTCTTTTGATTTTTCAAGACAAAGAGGAGGCCGCTTACTACTTAAACGATCTGGAGCATTTAATAAATAAAGAAGACGTATTGTTCTATCCTAGTTCGTACCGTCGTCCTTATCAAATTGAAGAAACGGACAATGTTAACATCTTATTGCGTGCAGAGGTTTTAAATCGAATTAACTCCAGAAAGAGTCCTGCCATAATCGTTTCTTATACAGATGCACTTTTTGAAAAAGTAGTTACCAAAAAAGTATTAAACGACAATACCCTAAAAATTCAAGTTGCGGATAAAATATCCATAGACTTTGTTAATGAAGTATTATTTGAATACCATTTTAAGCGCGTTGACTTTGTATCTGAACCAGGCGAATTTTCTGTACGTGGAGGAATCATTGATGTTTTTTCTTTTTCTAATGACAATCCTTATCGCATCGAATTTTTTGGAGATGAAGTAGATAGCATTCGTACGTTTGACGTTGAAACTCAGCTTTCAATTGAAAGGCAGAAGAAAATAAGCATTATTCCCAATGTTGAAAATAAATTTTCACAAGAAAATCGAGAAAGCTTCTTAAATTTCATTTCTGAAAAAACCGTTATTTTCGCACAACAAACTGAAGGTATAGTTTCAAAGTTTGATTTCCTTTTTGAAAAAGCAACAACAGCATTTCATAAACTATCGCAAGATATTAAGCATCAAAGTCCAGAAAATATGTTTTTGGATGGAGCCACGTTTGTTGATAGCATACAGAAGCATACGTATGTAGAATTACATCACTCAAGCTTTATCGAAGCAGATAAAACTTACGAATTTTACATCAAACCTCAACCTTCTTTCAATAAGCAGTTTGAATTATTAGCAAAAAATCTGAATGAAAATTCGGAAGATGGATATAAAAACTTTCTTTTCTGCGCGAATGATGGCCAATCGAAACGTTTTAAGGAGATTTTCTCAGCTTTAAAAAATGAAAACACAGCGGTAGTAGCACAATACGAAACCGTAGTAATGCCTTTATTTCAAGGTTTTATCGACGAAGAAGAACAAATAGTATGCTATACTGATCATCAAATTTTTGAACGCTACCATAAATTTTCTATCAAAAACACGTATTCGAAAAAACAGAATATTACATTAAAAGAACTCACATCGCTTTCCGTTGGAGATTATGTAACCCACATCGATCACGGAATAGGCAAATTTGGAGGATTGCAGAAAATAGAAGTTGAAGGAAAAATGCAGGAAGCAATTAAGCTCGTCTATGCCGACAATGATATTGTTTATGTCAGCATTCACTCCTTACACAAAATTTCTAAGTACAACGGAAAAGATGGTGCGCCACCAAAAATTCATAAACTAGGGTCAAGTGCTTGGAAAAACCTGAAAAACAAAACCAAAGCTCGAGTAAAACATATTGCATTCAACCTGATTCAACTCTATGCAAAAAGACGTTTAGAAAGAGGTTTTCAACACGCCCCTGACAGCTACTTGCAAGCAGAACTTGAGAGCTCGTTTATATACGAAGACACTCCAGATCAAATGACAGCAACACAAGATGTTAAAAACGATATGGAAAGCGAGCGCCCTATGGATCGCTTAGTATGTGGAGACGTTGGATTTGGAAAAACAGAAGTTGCCATCCGTGCTGCTTTTAAAGCTGTAGATAACGGAAAACAAGTCGCTATTTTAGTTCCAACTACTATTTTAGCCTTTCAACATTTCAAAACTTTTAGTGAAAGACTAAAGGATATGCCTGTACGCATTAACTACCTCAACCGATTTAGAACAGCGAAAGAAAAAAGAGAAATTCTAGAGGAATTAGCTACTGGCCAAATAGACATTATTATTGGAACCCATCAATTGGTAAACAAAAATGTAGTTTTTAAAGACCTGGGGTTATTAGTTATTGACGAAGAACAAAAATTCGGAGTTGCTGTAAAAGACAAACTTAAAACAATTGCTCAAAACGTAGATACTTTAACGTTGACTGCAACGCCAATCCCAAGAACATTACAGTTCTCCTTAATGGCTGCCCGGGATTTATCAGTAATTACAACACCACCGCCAAATCGCTATCCAATAGAAACCAATGTAGTTGGCTTTAATGAAGAAATCATCCGAGATGCTGTTGCTTACGAAATCGAACGTGGCGGACAAGTTTACATCATCAACAATCGTATAGAAAACATCAAAGAGGTTGCAGGTATGGTTCAGCGTTTAGTACCTGATGCCAAAATAGGGATTGGACACGGACAAATGGAAGGCAAGAAACTAGAAGAACTCATGCTTGCCTTTATGGATGGCGAATTCGACGTTTTAGTTGCCACAACCATCATCGAAAGTGGTTTAGATGTACCCAATGCGAATACCATCTTAATCAACAACGCTAATAATTTTGGACTTTCAGATTTGCATCAAATGCGTGGACGTGTAGGAAGAAGCAACAAAAAAGCCTTTTGTTATTTTATCTGCCCTCCTTATTCCGCGATGACGGAGGAAGCTCGAAAACGTATTCAAGCCTTAGAACAATTTAGCGAGCTTGGAAGCGGCTTCAATATTGCTATGAAAGATTTAGAGATTCGAGGAGCTGGAGATATTCTAGGCGGAGAACAAAGTGGCTTTATCAATGAAATTGGTTTTGAAACATATCAAAAAATAATGAACGAAGCCATCGATGAATTAAAAGAAAACGAGTTCAAAGATCTCTATCCCGAAGAACAAGATGAGACTAAAAAAGTTTTTGTAAAAGACACTCAAATCGATACTGATTTTGAAATTCTTTTCCCTGATGACTACATCAACAACATAACAGAACGCTTAAACCTATATAATGAATTAAGCAGCATACAAACAGAGGCGGACTTACAAGTATATGAACAAAAACTAATCGATAGGTTTGGACCTTTACCTAAAGAAGCCATTGCCTTGCTCGATAGCCTTAGAATTAAATGGTTTGCAGCAAATGCAGGAATCGAAAAAGTTGTTTTAAAACAAGGAAAAATGATTTGCTATTTTATTGCTGATCAAGAATCATCGTTTTATCAATCTCCTAGATTTAGAAAAGTTCTACTTTTTGTACAAGAACGAGGAAACTTATGTAAGATGAAAGAAAAACAAACAAAGAATGGACTGCGTTTACTCTTGACTTTTGAAAATGTTAAGAGCATAAAACAAGCTTTAGAGTTTATTCAATTAGTATAAAAAAAAGAGGCTGTAAGTATTAACTTACAGCCTCTTTCAATATCCATTACTTGGTTTAATATCCAAATAGATCTTCCAAAGTTAATTCTTGGATAGTTCCAAACTTCTTAACTGCTTCCCAATCTAAGTTTTCTTTTTTACCCAATAGTCCAACATTAAATGTCTTTCCTTTAACGTGAGCATTAAAGAAACTTACTAAATCTGTCATTGTCATTTTTTGGGTTTGCGCGTACAAATCTTTATTGATATCATAATCAATTCCCTTTTCTTGCAAACTCATCCAATAGTAAAAAATCTGAGCCTTAGTATAACGTTGCGTTGCTAAGTTTTTTAAAGCCGAATCTTTAGCATTCATAAACTGATTTTCTGCTTGAGGCATATCGTTCATTAATTCCATCATTGCATCTACAGCTTGTGGCAACTTATTTGCTTGCGTACCTACATACGCCATTACGTAATTGTATCTATCTTGTTTTGACGCACTCGCATAATATGCATATGCAGAATAGGCCAAAGACTTCGATTCTCTAATTTCTTGGAAAACTACTGAAGCCATTCCTCCTCCAAAATAACTATTAAACACGTCAGAAGTAGCCAAAAAGTCCTTATTAAACTTCGATTCTCTTCCTCTGTATGTAATCTCTGCTTGCACCATATCATAAGGAGCAAAATATACCGTTCCTGTCGTCATTGGCTCAGCATATTCTTTCTTATTGGGTACTTTTTTGCCCTTACCTAAATTATGATTCGCTATGATAGCTTTTTTGGTTTCTGCTAAATTATTTCCGTAATAAAAAACTTCGTGATCATAATCAAAAACATTATGCAACAAACCAACTAATTCAGTTGGATTAATTGCTTTCAATTCTTTTTCTGACAAGATATCTCTAAAGCGACTTTCTTTTCCAGAAACAATATAATTATTAAGTGCTCTTTGAATTCCCGCTTTACTCGATTTAGCATCTTCACGACCTTTTAGAATCTGATCAACATAATTGTCATAAGCGTCACTATCTGCTTTAGCATTTTGAATTAAATGCTCTAAAAGTTTAATTCCTTCGGCTATATTTTCTTGTAAACCTTGAACATATATATACGTTTTGTCTGCTCCTGAATTAACTCCAAAACTTACTCCTAATTTATAGAATTCCTTACTTAGCTCTTCAGCAGAATACTTATTTGTACCTAAATAATCTAAATAATCCACAGCTAATGCTAGCTTTTTACCGTGATCACTACCGACAGGAATAATAAAACTAACAGTAGACAAATCATTTGTCATGTTTTTTATAAAAGACAATTTTGCCCCTTTCTTACCAATTTTCTCTGTATGAATTGCTGTTTTAAAGTCTATAAATACAGGCTCTATTTCATCGACATTCACTTGTTGAAGTTGTTTGTAAAAAACAGATTCATTATCGCGATTCAAATCAATTGGTGTAATACCAGGATTTTCTACACGTACCAAATCCTTGTTTTCACCTTGACGCTTATATACTATCGCATAATTTTCGCTATAATTTTTTTGAGCGAAATCCATAACGTCTTGTTTCGTTATTTTCTCCATCTCATCGATTTCCTTAACAACTTCTTCCCAAGTTTTTCCTTGAATAAACGCTTGATACATTTCACTTGCTAAGGCCTGATTGCTTTCCAAGTTTTGCATCGCTTGCTTTTTGAAATCATTTACAACAGCCTGAATCAACCAATCGTCAAATGTTCCTTTTTTAATCTTATCCAATTCATCCATCAACAAACCTTTTAACTCATCCAAAGTCTGTCCTTCATTGGGCATCGCTGTCAATTGATGTACTGAATAATCCTTCATAATCATTGGCGAACTTTGTGCATACAAAGCTTTTTGTTTTTGATTGATATCTAAATCTATCAAACCCGCCTTACTATTACTCAACAACATATCTATTAAAGAAAGATATAAAGCATCCTTAGTATTTGCTCCACCTAATCTAAATCCAATTTCAATACGCTCGCTTTGAGGACTAAAAATCTCATGCGTTTGAACAGAAGTCAACGGAGCCTCAACTGCTACATATTCTTTAGGAGTAGCTCCTTTTGTCATTGATCCAAAATATGCATTTACCAATTTTATGGTCTCATCAAATTCTAAATCACCTACCAATACTACAGCCATGTTATTAGGAACATAATACTGATCAAAATAATTGTGAATCGCTACCATAGAAGGATTTTTTAAATGCTCCGAAGTACCTATTGTAGTTTGTGTTCCATAATGCGTAGTCGGGAAAAGCATTTTCATCATTGCTTCATGAGATGCCCAATAATCATTGTCTTGTCCGCGGTTAAATTCCTCATAAACAGCCTCCAATTCTGTATGAAACAACCTCAATACCAGTTCAGAGAAACGCTCTTTTTCAATCATTAGAAACTTTTCTAATTCATTTGAAGGAATATCATTTTGATATACTGTTTCATCAAACCAAGTGTGAGCGTTAGTTCCTGTTGCTCCAATTGAAGCCACCGACTTATCATACTCATTAGCTATAGCGTATTGAGAAGCAGTTTTAGAAAGTGCATCGATTTGCTTATAAATTGCTATTTTCTTTTCCGGATTCGTTTCCTTTTTATGAAGTTCATAAAGATCTGATATCTGTTTGATATACTCTTTTTCTACTTCCCAGTTTGAAGTTCCAAGCTTCGAAGTCCCTTTAAAAAGCATGTGCTCAAGGTAATGTGCTAAACCTGTATTGTCTTCAGGGTCATTATTTGATCCAGTGCGAACAGGAATATAAGTCTGAATACGAGGTGCATCGTGATTCTGAGCTAAATACACCTTCATCCCATTTCCTAAAGTGTAAATTCGCGCTTTAGCCGGATCATTTTCAACAGTTTGGTATTTAAACCCGTTGTTGTCTTGTTTAGTAACAGTTTTATACTGCGCCTGCATGGAAAAACCTGCAGTAACTATAAAACCAAAAAGTAAGATTTTTTTTATCATAAGTTTGCCTATAGATTATACTTAATCGATTCTCAAAAGTAACCATAATATTAAGCTTTTCTTAAATTTTAAGATTATATTAATATTTAAACCAAACCGCTAAACACCTGTATCTCAACAACATTAATTATCTTTATAAAAAATTTATTATGATGAAAAAAATACCAATTCTAATCTGTTTAATGATTTTAGCTTCTTGTACGAACAAAAATGGAATAGAAATCACAGCTTTAAGAGCTCCGAACAACACCAAAGTTTACCTTTTAGAAGTAAATGCCGAAGTAGGCTCTATCGCGAAAATTGACTCTGTTAGCATTGAAAATGGTAAAGCTTTTTTACCTCACTCCTTTGAAGACATCGAAATGACTTACCTTCAGGTAGGAAATGACGACGAAGGTAAAATCACAACTTTTTTCTCTGATCCTGGAAAGATTCTGATTAATTTTAATTATGAAAACCCTAACCAAAGTATTGTTTCTGGCACAAAAAATAATGACATTTTTCAAGAATACAGAAACCAATTAGGTCCAATTCAAACTAAGATGAGCGACTTTATGTCCAAAAATAGTATGGAATTAGTTACACTTAGCGAAAGCCAAGATGCTGAAGATCAGAAACAATTTAAAGCACTTTCAAATACCTATCGTACCTATCTAGAGGAAAACAATAAACTAGAAGATGCTTTTATTCAAGAACACAAAAACGATATAGTAGGCCTTTATGTGTTTTATCAAAAAGTTCTGTCACAAGAGGAGTCTGCATCTGACTATCAAAATGAATTTGGCACATTCAGTATTGCTATGCAAGATTCCAGAATAGGAAAAAAAATTAGTGATCACTTTGGCAAATTAGAAACCATCGATGACAATGCTTTAGAAATAGGAGATCTAGTTCCGAATTTCACTATTCCAACTGCAGACGGACAAACTGTTAATTTATATGATTTCATAGCTAATAATAAATTAACTTTAATTGATTTTTGGGCCTCTTGGTGTGGTCCTTGTAGACTAGAAAATCCAAATTTAGTAGCTACTTATCAAGAGTATCAGAAAAAGGGGTTTGAGATTTTAGGCGTATCCTTAGATTCCAATAAAGATCGATGGCTAGCGGCCATACAAAAAGATCAATTACAATGGACTCAAGTTTCAAATTTAGAAGGAGCACAAGACCCTATTGCCATTGCGTATGTACTTGAAGGAATTCCTGCAAGTTTTTTAGTCGATCAAGAAGGAACTATTTTGGAACTAGACTTACGCGGTTCAGAACTGAAAGAGGCTATAGAAAAACATTTAAAAAATTAATAAAAAAAGCGTCTTTGTTTAGACGCTTTTTTTCTGATTACTTTTTAAGTACTTCTTGAATCGGAGTACCAATATTACCATTAGGTTCTTCTATTTTTAATAATGCAGCAAGTGTCGGTGCAATATCTGTCATATGCGTTTCTCTTACTGTTGTTCCTTTATTAATTCCCCAACCCATAAATACGGCTGGGATATGTGCATCATATGAAGCCCAAGTACCATGTGTAGTTCCTTTACTGTTTTGTTTTCCACTATACCATTGAGGATCTAGAATTATTTGAATAACTCCGCTACGTTTATAATTATACCCATTTACAATTCGCTCACGAATACGTTGAGGAATCGCAGCAACACCTGCTTGATCCATATCTGTAACAAAGGAAACCCCTTCTACCTTACGAAGCTCTTTTACAATAAATGCACGAACTTCATTTTCATCTAATGCGGTTTTTTCTAGTACAGGATAATTCAAATGAACTTGGTAATTCATCAAGCTTTTCACTAATTCATCCGATCCAAATTTATTTGATAATGTTTTATTTAAAGCAGCCTTCACTTCTTTTATATCAAAATAACCTGCGTTACCTTTTTGATCCCTAAAAAACTTTGGGTTATGAGAAGCTCCGTGATCAGCTGTTAAGAAAATCGTATATTCTCCTGCACCAACTTTATGATCCAAATAATCTAATAAAGAGGCAATATCTGCATCTAGTCTTAAATATGTATCTTCAATTTCAATAGAATTAATAGCAAATTGATGCCCAATATAATCTGTTGAAGATAAACTAACGGCTAAAAAATCAGTAACACCCGCAGGATTGTGTCCTAATTTCTCTTGTTCAATCGTCTCTTTAGCAAGGTCTAAGGTCAATGTATTACCATATGGTGTTGATTTGATTAAATCATACCCATTTTCTTTTTTTAAAGCAACCAAATCTCTAGGAAAAACAGGCGCTTTTTCTCCTTTAAATGGCTCTTCATAATCATTATTATCTTCAGTACTTAATACATACGATTCAATCGGATAAAGAGTATTCCATCCTTTCTTAAAATAGGCATCTGGGAATTTCTTTTTGTTGAAATCTTTCATCCATTTTGGAAGCTCGTTTCTATAATACGTACTTGTAATCCAATCTCCAGTTGCACCATCCAACCAATAAGCAGCATCCGCAAAATGACCTGCAGGTAAAATACCTCCACGATCTTTAATTGCAATACCTATAACTTTCGATTGAAAATTTGTAGCTAATTTAAGCTGATCAGTCACTGTAGATACCAATAAGTTTTTTGGCGATTGTTGTCCAACTTTTCCTTTTCCTCCGACAGCTTGCACAGCATCATCTTGTGTACAATACATATTCTCTCCGGTTGCTTGAATGATGAAATCATTTCCTGCAATGCCGTGAATCGCTGGCACACTTCCAGTATAAATAGTACTATGTCCGATGGCTGTATAAGTTGGTACATAAGGGATATAGGTGTTTTCACAAGAAAAACCTTCATCTAGTAATCGTTTGAATCCTGTATCGGAATAACGATCATAGAAACGATAAAGATAATCCCAGCGCATTTGATCTACCACTAACCCAACAACAAGTTTAGGCTTAGGTAAAGTTTCTTGAGCGAAAATAGAGATTGAAAACAAACAACATACAGCTGCTAGCAACGTAGATTTAATATTCATTATTTACTATATTAAGCGATAAAAAAATGTATTCAAATTTAAACATAATCCCTCTTTAACCCAAAACCCCAAAGCCTATTAACATCCTTTGTAATATTCTGAGAGTATTTTACACACCAATATTGAAGATTATGATTTGATTGGAGCAATTTAGTTCAAAATAAACGAGTAAAAGTTAGCTTAATGTTATACTTCTTTAAACAGATTAGCAGCAATAAGACCGAATGCTTTCTCCAAAAATTAAAAAACTGTATCTTTGAATTCTAAATCAATGTTCTTATGAAAACACTAAAAGTAGTTGCTTTTGATGCCGATGATACACTTTGGATTAACGAACCTTACTTTAATGAAGCCGAAGAAAAATTCTGTATTTTGATGGAAAACTTCTTATCGCATCAAGGAACATCACAAATCTTATTTCAAAAACAAATCGAAAACTTACCTCTATATGGTTATGGAATAAAGGGTTTTGTACTCTCAATGATTGAATCTGCGAGTATAATTTCAAATGGCACTATCAATATTAAGGCCACGGACCATATTTTAAAAATAGGAAAAGAATTACTTAGCAAACCTATAGAGTTGCTTGACAATGTGGAGAGCACCTTACAAAGTTTACAACAAAAATATAAATTAGTTGTTGCTACAAAAGGAGATTTAAAAGATCAACATCGCAAGCTTCATCTTTCAGGATTAGGAGCTTACTTCCATCATATTGAAGTAATGTCGGACAAAAACGAATCGGATTACGAGAAGCTTTTAAATCGCTTAGAACTAGATCCCCAAGAGTTTATTATGATTGGAAACTCGTTAAAATCTGATGTTTTACCTGTACTAAACATTGGAGCACACGCTGTTCATGTTCCCTTTCATACTACTTGGGCACACGAACGCATTGATCACGAAATTGTACATCCAAACTTCAAAACAATATCTAAACTTTCCGAAATACAAGAGTTTCTATAAAAACAAAAAACCTCCAATTTAAAAATTGGAGGCTTTTTTAAAATAATTTTCTTTTTCACATTCAACTTAAAAATGATATCCTAAAGAAATCCCAAAGGATTCATTGTATATCTTATAATCCTTCATACCTGCATTGTTTTCTAATCCGTGTGTATTTGCATTATCAAACAATGTAGCAAATCCTCTAGAATAATGAGCTCCAACAGATAATCCAAAATTAAACTGATACTCTATTCCAGCTACAAAACCATAGTCCATCTTTTGAAGATACTTATATTCCTCAGTATCTTCTTCTTCAGTCCCAAAAATATTTCTGTCTTTATATGTATTTCCATCTTCATCTACTGCTGTAATTGACGAATAAAGTAACATATTTACATAAGGTCCAGCATATACTTGAAGCCCTCCTATCTTAAAAGTCGGACTTAACGGGTTCAAACGTAAACTATGCATTTCTAGTGTGGCATCTAAAACAATATCTTCTATTTCTCTCTGAAAATCAGCACCATATTGTTGATAAAACAATTCGTGCTTAAATCCAAAATGCTCTCCTATACCAGTATAAACAGAAACTCCTGCAAAAAAACTATTCGTTTTTGTAACCTTACCATCTACAGCTAATATTTTTAAATCGTCACCTTTAATTGTTGATTGCAACCATCCTGTTTTAATACCAAAGCTAACATTTCCTTTATCTGTATCTAGTTCTATGTCTTGAGCCCAAGTACAAAGTGTTGCGAGCATAAAAACACCTAATGTTATAATTTTTTTCATTTTCATCGATTTAAAAGTCAATATCCCAAATACCTACTGCATGTTCAAGTTCTACTAAAGCAGACGCGTAGTCAAATAATGCTTCTGCATATGCTTGTTGTGTTTCGTTATACGTTCTTTGTGCCTCTAATACTTCTAGTAAACTACTTGCACCACGTTGATAACTATATTTCATTCCATCCAAAACTTCTTTTGCTTCCTCTAACATTCCATTTTCGTACAATTGAATTTGTTTCTGTTTATTGACATAATTTCGATATGATTGTGTGATTTCACGTTCCAATCCAAGTTCAATATCTCTATATTCCAAATCCACTTGTCGCTGTTCAATTAAGGCAGTTCGAAGTCCAGAATCTCTTCGATTAGAAAATTTCAATGGCACAGAAACTCCTACACTTACAGTAGTATTTCCAGGCGTTGGAGCAACTGCGTTTTTTACAAAAGAATTATTTTCAACACCTAAACTCAGTCCTAAATCTACAACACGTTCTGCACGTGCCAAACGCACTTGACTACTTGCTACAATCTGATTTTGTTTTGCTACTAAAAAATCCGCACGATTGTTCTGCGCCGTTATAATCAAGTCTTCTAAGTCGAATAATCGATCGAATTTTTGAAAATCTCCCTCTGGCAAATAACTTGTATCGTCTTTAGTATTTGAGAAAAAACCCTTCATTTCCAAAAGACTATTATTCCATTCTACCTCAGCATCTACTAATTCATTCCACATAGACTTAGATTCTAATCTACTTTGAATTGATTCTACCTTACTAATTTGTCCTAAAGAGTAACGAATGCTATCCGACTTTGCAATTTGCTTCATCGACTCATAAGAGTCTTTCTGAATATCAAATAGCATTTTATTTTGCATTGCTTCTAGATATGCTATCGTAGATTCTGAACGCAACTTTTGAAAAAAATCTGTCAATTCAAATTCAGCTAAACGACGCTCGCTTAAAGCAACTTCTTTTCTTGCTTTACGTTTACCCCCAAGTTCTAAATCCCAAGTAAGTTCAGCTTCAAAAGCATACCCCATTTGCATTCTTTTATGTCCATTATCACCCCATCCAAAACTTAACTCTGGATCTGGAAATACTCTTGCTGCTTGCATTTCTGCATCGGCAATGTCTAAATTGTATCGTTCAGCGGCATACTCCAAATTGTTGTCAGAAATACGCGCTAAATATTCTTTATATTGAAGCGTTTGTTTAGTAGAAAACGGATCTGCCTGCGCAAAAGCAGATCCATTTACAAAAACAAACATCAAACAAATTTTAAAAAATTGGTTTCCTTTGATTTTCATTCTTTCTTAATTTTCTGAGTTATTTTCCGTTACAAAATCGGTTTTCTTACTCCATTTTCGTTCTACCAAATAATACAAAGCTGGAAGTACAAACAAGGTTAATATCGTCGCAAATAATAATCCATAAACAATTACCGTTGCTAAAGGACGCTGTACATCCGATCCAATCCCTGTTGCCATGGATGCAGGAAACAATCCTAATACGGCTACAGTTGCTGTCATTAATACTGGACGGAAACGCTCTTCCGCTCCTTGTAAAACAGCTTCTTTTAATTCTTTCCCATTTCGTCTCATTTGATTAATATGAGAAATCATAATAACCCCATTTTGAATCGCAACTCCAAATAAAGCAATGAACCCCACTGCAGATGACACATTCAAACTCATCCCTCTAATATTAAGTGCCAACATCCCTCCAAACAAAGCTAAAGGCACAACAATCATTAATAAACCAGCTTGTCTGAATTGTCCAAAGGCACCATAAAGTAATACAAACATCAAACAAAGCGTTAAGGGTACAATGATCGCTAAACGACTATAAGCACGGTGCTGATTCTCAAACTGACCTCCCCATTCTATACGAAAATCAGAATGATCATATTGTACATTCTCTTCAATTTTTGCCTGAGCTTCTTTCAATAAAGACCCTAAATCTCGATTTCTAACATTTAATTTCACAGTTAGATGTCTTCTATTCATCTCTCTAGTAATTGTACTTTCTCCCGTACTTGTACGAATATCGGCAACTTGAGATAAAGGTATCTTTGCTCCAGAACTTGAAGTCAACATCAGTCCTGCAATCTTTTCTGGAGTATTTCGACTCTCTTCTGTATAACGCGCACTGATATCATACACCTTATTCCCTATAAAAATCTGTGAGATTGCTTTCCCTCCAATTGCCACTTCAATCAGTTCAGCAACGTCAGATACATTCAATCCATATTGTGCAATTTTATCACGATTGGCATGAATTTGTAATTGTGGTAAAGGTGGTTCTTGATCTATCGCCAAATCCACAGCTCCCTCTACTGTTTTAAGTGTTTGCATTACTTCGTTAGCAATACGTCGTGTTTCATGAAAATCTTCACCATACACTTTTACTACCAATTCACTATGCGCTCCTGCAATTTTATCCATTACCCCATCAATCATTGGTTGTGCAAAACCAACAGTATAGCCAGGCATTGTTGCATATTCAGCAGCTAATTCTTCAATTAAATCATCTTTGGTTTTTCCTCTCGGCCATTCTTTATAAGGTTTGATCCCAATTGAACACTCAAAATGAGAAGGCGTAAATGGATCTGTTCCATCATCATTTCTTCCTGCTTGTACCATCATATAAGTTACTTCTGGATATTTCAAAGTACGAGCACGAAGTGTATCACTCATTTCTTTAGACTTATCTAGAGAAATTCCTGGCGGTAAACTTACCTGCAACCAAATAGATCCTTCGTCTAAAGGTGGCAAGAAATCCTTACCAACGCGCATGGTTAACCCAACAGTGGCAACTAAAACTATAAGTAAAGGAAGAAATACTTGTTTAGGTTTAGATACAATTTTGATGATTCTATTATGATAAGCAGCTGTGATCTTTTCTAGCCATTTGTTATGATAAATTTTTCTTGGTTTTCTATAGACCGTATATGCTAATCCAGGAATTAAAACTAAAGCGACTAATAAAGCCCCTAATAAAGCATATCCAACTGTAAATGCCATTGGCGTAAACAACTTTTTCTCAACGCGCTCAAAAGCAAATAATGGTAAGTAAGCTGTAATAATAATCAGCGTTGCAAAGAAAATAGGTTTAGCAACTTCTTTTGCTCTTTTCCCTATTGATTTTTCTTTAAGCTCTTCGTCTGGATGTTCTTCTCGTTTTCGAAGTATGCTTTCCATCATCACAATAGCTCCATCTACAATAATTCCAAAATCAATTGCCCCAAGTGATAATAAATTCGCTGGAATATCTGTAAAATGCATTAAGATAAAGGCAAATAGCAATGAAATTGGAATTGTAATAGCAACTAATAGCGCTCCTCTCCAACTTCCTAAGAAAACAATTAAAACAATAATTACTAATCCTATTCCTTCAATCAACGTTTTAGAAACAGTATGTAGAGTCGTTTCTACTAAATCCGTCCGATCTAAAAATGTGTGTATTTTTACTCCTTCTGGTAAAATATCAGCATTTAATGCATCGACTAAAACGTGAATCTGCTCTAAAACTATTGACGGATTCTCATTTTTCAATAGTAATACAATTCCCTCAATGCTATCAGAATAGTCTCGCTCACGATCTGAATATCCTAACGCACCTTTTCGCTCTACATTTCCATACTTTAATTTCCCTAAATCATTTAAAAATACAGGTATTCCATCTTCCGCTTTTACTACAATTTTACCTAAATCCTCAAGATCCTTAACTAATCCTATTCCACGGACAACATATCCTAAATCACCGTGTGTTAAAACACTTCCTCCAGCATTCACGTTATTTTCTTCAATTGTCTCCGTTACATCTGCTAGAGACAAATCATATTGCTCTAACTTATGAGGATCTAATTCAATTTGAAATTGTGTCGTTATTCCTCCAAAATTTGTAACCTCAGCAACCCCCGACACTTGATTCAACATCGGAATAATTGTAAAATTCTGAATATCTGTAAGCTCCCTTAAGCTATACCCGTCTCCTTCAATAATATATCTATACACTTCGCCAATAGGAGAGGTTAAGGGATCTAATTCAGGAACGGCATCGTAAGGTAATTCCACCCCATTTAAACGTTCTTGAATTCGCTGTCTAGCAAAATAATCATCCACCCCATCGTCGAAAACAATGGTAATCATCGATAATCCAAAAGTACTATTACTACGCATCACGTGCATTCCTGGCATACCATTTAAAGCGCGTTCTACTGGAATAGTAATCTGTAACTCTATTTCCTCTGCCGCCAAACCGGGTACTTGTGTAACAACTTGTGAGGTAACATCGGCAATATCTGGATAGGCCTCAATCGAAAGCTGTTTCCAAGAATAATAACCAAAGATGCAGAGCAACACAAACATTGCTGCTATCAACCATCTTTTTTGTATGGCTGTATCTATTATATTTTTCATCAGTATTGATTCTTTTTAAAGATTTTTATAAAGCTTGTAACAAATAGATTCCACCTTCACTCACAACTTCATCAGTTTCAGTTAAGCCACTAGTAATAACAGCTCTATCTCCAGAAACACCTCCTGTTGTGACTTCTTTCTTTTTGTATTGATCATTTCCTACTTTGATATATACAAATGCATTGTCTTCATCTTGTAAAACAGCACGAGTTGGAACTAAAATAACTTGTTCCGGTTTGTCTATAAAACGAACATTTACATACATACCTGGTTTTAATTTTCGATCTGAATTTTCTACGTCGATTAGAACTTCAATACTTCTTGTTTCAGCATCTACAATCTCATTAATGTGATGAATAGTTCCCTCAATAGGTTCATTTGGATAAGCTGATAATTCTATTTGAACTTTATCAAGTTTTCCCAAATGTTTGATATCCTTCTCTTTCACTTTTCCAACAATCCACACTTTTTCTAATGCAGCAATTTTAGTAACAGGCTCTGCATCTTCCGTAATGTATTGACCTATTACAATATTGTTTTCTATAACCTCACCAGCAATTGGTGATCGCACAACTAAGGGTTGCCCTAAAACAATATTATCTGGATTGATACTGAAAATTTTCAATGCTGCAGAAGCATTTTGATAAGCTGCTTTGGCAGTCGAATACCCCGTTTCAGCTTCCTCAACTTCTTGTTGTACACCAACGCCATTTGCTAACAAATCTTTTTGTCTACTTAAATTTATTTGCGCTTGTCTAAACTCCTGTTTAGCATCAAAATAATCTTTCTGTGCTTCAAAATAATCGGGTGAACTTATCTCAAATATAGGCGCATTAACCGCTACTTTTTGGCCTAACTTTACAAATGACTTCAGTATTCTTCCCGCAAATGGAGATGCTATTTCTGCATAATTATTTGGAATAGATTGTACAATTCCCGCTGTCATTAAATCAAAACTAAAATCTTCCTGACTGACTTTTGTTGTTTTGATTTTCTGTTTTAATACCGAACCTTCTGTTAAGCTGATAACCTGGTTGGAAACCTCGTATTGGGCCACTTCCTCAGAAGTTTTATTGTTATCTTTACAGAACGTAAACATAGAACAAAGCCCTACTAATAGTAATCTTTTAGTCATTGTGATTCTTTTTTAGTTTTTGAAATGTTTTATTTTGATTATTATAGGTTAAAAAATGCTGCAGCTAATCCAAAATAGATCAATAATCCTGTGATATCAACCACTGTAGTAATTGCTGGACTCGCAGCAACAGCAGGATCTCCTCCAAAACGACGTACAATTAAAGGCAACCCTGCCCCAATAATCGTAGAGGAAACCACTTGTAATGAAAGCGCCAAGGCAATAACACCTCCCACTTTTACCAAAGAAAGGGCTGCTGGTATTTCGGTTTCCCAACTTAAGAATACCACTTTACCAAAAGCCAAAACTCCTAAACAAACTGAAAGCAACAGAGCAATACGAGTTTCTTTCCAAATTACTTTAAACCAATCTTTCATAGTAATCTGTCCCAATGCTAGAGCACGAATCACAACCGTTGCTGCTTGACTTCCGGAGTTTCCTCCTGTATCTGCAACCATTGGCATATAAAGTGCTAAAATCATCATTTGAGCTAATGCCCCTTCAAAGTTGTGAATAATCAAACCCGAGATAATTCCTATAATTGCTAAAGAAACCAACCAAACCACGCGTTTTTTAAAATGTGTGAAAATAGAAGTTGAATTATAATCCAATTCCTCATTACTAGAAATAATTCCCATAAAGCGCTCCATATCTTCTGTATGTTCGGCTTGAATTACATCCATCGCCTCTTCGTGGGTAACAATACCTACTAATTGTTTTTTCTGATTTAAAATAGGAATAGCAACTAATTCATATTTATCAATTTTAGCTGCAATAGATTCACTTGATTCATCTACAAATCCAGCGATGAATTCACTGTGTAATTCATTTTTCACCAAATCTTCAGGCTCTGCAATAATCAAATCTTTTAGGGTAATAAATCCTTGAAGAGTCTGATCTTCATTTACTACATAGACATAATAAATAGTTTTCTTGGAGGGAGCATCTTCTCTAACTTTTTTTATTGCTTCGGCACAAGTCATATCTTTTCTAACCGTAGCAAAGTCAGTATTCATAATTCCTCCTGCCGTATCTGCAGGATAGGAACTTAGTGCCAAAACATTCTCTCTTGTTTTTTTTGTTAAAAAAGGAATTAAATCAATCTGCTCTTGTTGCGTCATCACTTGAAATAAATCAGCACGAGAGTCTGAAGGCATATTTTCAAAAAGTTTTGCAAACTTCTTTTTACTCAATTGTTGAAAATACGATAATTGTTTGGAGAGTGTAAATTCAGAAAAAATAAGTCCTTGTTGTAGGGGGCTAAACTCCGCGAATATTTGAATAAGATGTTTGTTATCTAGTAAACAAAGAACTTCACTAACATCTATAATAGGCATTTTCTTCAAAAGTGGTACTACCTCAACTATTTGATCTAACGTATTAAAATCTTGTGCTAGTTTGACTAAATCAATCGTTTTACTTCCTCTATTCTTCATTTTAATACTTTTTATTCGTTCAAATGTCCTAAAACCTCCCAACTAACCTCCGAGATACCTTTTTCTAAGGATAAACAACGGGTGAGATCTTCTATTAAATCATCCTTTTTTCCATTTCCTAAAACTTCCGCTGTTAGGTAAGAATAGGAAGGATCTCCATTATCGCTACTTTTTAGAGACCTGAGTTGTAAGTCTTTTTGTTCTTTTAACGCATCTAACATCATTACTCGTACGTGATTTTCCACTTGTTCTTTACATCCTACAACCACTTGATAAAGAGGTTCAGAAAAATCTGTAGTCTGATAAAATGACAATCGATTAATTCTATTACCTAAAGGTCTTAGAACTAAGTGAATCAACACGATCATACAAGCTACTGCTATTGCTTGTTGCCACAATCCTAATCCGCAAAGCGATCCAACTGCAGCGGAGCACCAAATGGTTGCTGCTGTATTTAAACCGCGAATTCCAGTTCCAGATTTCATAATGACCCCAGCTCCTAAAAATCCTATTCCACTGACAATATATGATGCAACACGCCCTACTGCATCTCCTCCTATTTCAATGGATAATAAAACAAATGCCGCTGCTCCAACAGACACTAAAGTATTGGTTCTCAAACCCGCACTTTTTTGCTTAAATTGTCGCTCTGTTCCAACTATAGCCCCTAATATAAAAGCTAATATCAATCTGAAGATAAAACCCATGATTACCATAATGTTACTTTTTGTGTTCAACAAAGAACACAAAAGCCAAAACTCATGGTTCTTAGTTTAACTATTAATACTTCTATTTTCAGGCACGACGACCATAATTTTGTTTTTTTTTACGCTGCAAAAGTACAAGCGATACCAAAGGAGCGCTGTTAGAAAGCTCTTAGAAAAAAATTAGAATCTCATTAGAGTAATGGTTTTTTATAGAAAATGCAGTGGATAAACTTGGAAGAACTCCTTTGTATATAATTAGTTCCTTCTATTTTGATACTAGATTCTCAACTAAAAAACCTCATAAACGATAAAAGCCTGTGAAATTCACAGGCTTTAAATAAAATTATCTTTTAAGAATAGTCGTCTTGTTAACTAAACTGAATATGGTATTTGAACTCTGAAGATTGTTCCTAAATTCTCTTTCGACTCTACCTCGATAGTTCCTTGATGCAAAACAATGATTTTTTTGGTCAATGGAAGACCAATACCATTACCTTCTGAAAAGTTTTTATTTTCGCCTCTATAGAACGGTACAAAAATTTGTTCTAAATCATTTGCACTTATACCAATACCAGTATCTAAAAACGAGACAACAACATTATTATTGATACTTGAAACTGAAACAGTACACTGATTATTGTCTGAAAACTTGCAGGCATTCTCCAATAAGTTCACAAATGCAACTTGCAATAAATAAGAGTTCCCATAAATAGAAATAAACTCTTCCGAATCAAGACTTTCATCAATATTGATTGTAAACTTATACTCCGGATTAGATCTTTGAAGTTGCTGACAAGCGTCTAAAAGTACCTCATCTACACGAATTAATTTAAAAACAATCTCCGAGGGGTCATAACTAGCTTTAGCAAAATCAAGTAGACTATTAGATAGTTTTACAAGTTTTCGAGCATCCGAAAGGGCATTTTCAATAATTTTTACATATTGTTCTTGGCTTTTCTCATTGTTTAGTGCCAAATCTAATTCTGCGATAATGGCTGCTAAAGGGGTTCGGAGTTCATGAGAAATATTTGATACAAACTGTTTTTGCGAATCAAATGAACTCTCTAGTCGATTTAGCATTTCATTAAATGTGGTCGCCAATGCATTGAGCTCATCTTTATTTTTTTGAGCATTTAATCTCAAGTCTAAATTGGTTGCTGTAATTTTATTTACTTCCTCAATCATTTTCTTAACAGGCCCCAAAGCTCTACTTGAAAATGCTCTACCTACAAAAAACAGAACCAAAATAGCTATTAAACTTAACGCAATAATGGTTGCCAAAAGATTTGCTTGTTTATTGTAGCCATATTCATCATAGGCAGTTGCTGTAACAATGTAATCTACATTATTAAAATTATAACGAATACCTACCACTTGCCAATCTCCTTGATAAAACTGATAAATTCCTAATTTATTGATTTCATCAATCATTTCGCGAGTTTCTTTAACGCGATCAATTTCTACAGCATCGTGATAAAGCAACTTAAAAGAAGTGTCGTACACAGCAACTTCTACTTCGTTTAATATCTGGCTATTATTCTGATAAATTTTATGAAGCGTTTGTGGGGTAACTTGAACGGCTAAAAATAAATTGGCCTTTGTAATTGCCTCCTTTTGAAGTTCTAAATAAAACTCTTTTTCTCTATTCTTATTAGAGGACCAATACAAGACTCCTAGCAAAACAAATAAAATGGATGCTACTAATATGGTAAACCAAGCTGTTAATCTAGTTTTAATTTTCATTTAACTTCAGCATAAAACCCATACCTGATTTCGTATGAATTAATTTTTGTTGAAAATCTCGATCAATTTTTTTTCTTAAATAGTTGATATAAACATCTATAAAGTTAGTTCCAGTATCAAAATGAGTATCCCAAACTTTTTCTGAAATTTCTGATCTAGAAAGCACTCTTTCAGGATTTTCCATCATAAACTGCAACAAATTAAATTCTTTAGGCGTTAAATGAATTTCAATTCCTGCGCGCTGAAACGTTTTCTCTTTTAAATCTAATTCTAAATCAGCATATTTCAAAAGTTGTATGATTTGATTATTCCCTGTATCAAAACGCTTCAAAAGTGCGCGAATACGAGCATACAACTCTCTAACCTCAAATGGCTTCACTAAATAATCATCAGCTCCAGCATCGAAGCCTTCAACTTTATCGTCTGTAGTCCCTAGAGCAGTAAGCATAATAATAGGAATTTCAGGCATTATCCCTTTCAATTCTTTACAGAGATCAATACCATTTATTTTAGGAAGTATAACATCTGTAATGATCAAATTGTAAGTCTTTTGAAGCGCTAATTTCTTTCCCATATAGCCATCATAAGCCAGGTCTACTTGATAATTTTGCTCTAATAATGTTCGCTGCAATAGTTCTGCTACACGAATATCGTCTTCGATAACTAATATATGAATCACCTTTGTAGAATTAAGAAGTTGTATTATTTCCTGCAAGTTAAGCAAAAACAGGTGTTTATGCCTACTATTTTATTTCTAAAAATTCCCACATCATTAAGTGATGTGATAATTTATATAATTTCAGAATATACCTAATCCAATCTCTAAGAATAATATTCTTTCGAGAACTCCTAACTAAAAAGTTTTGGAAAGCCTTTACCTGCTTTCCAAAACTAATGTGTTCAAGCAATATAAATTACTTATTTCTAACCAAATCTTTGTCGCTAAACAATAATATCTCATTTATAATCACTTCAGTTACGTAACGTTTATTCCCTTCTTTATCTTCATAATTACGACTCGTCAGTTTTCCATCTATAGCAACTTCTTTACCTTTATCAACAAACTTTTCGATGATATCTGCTACTTTACCCCATCCAACAACAAAATGCCAATACGTATTTTCAACACGTTCATTTTTCTCATTGTAATACATTTCATTAACGGCAATAGAAAATTGCGCTCTTTTTGTTCCTCCCTCAAAGGTTTTAATTTCTGGTGCTTGACCAACTCTTCCAATCAATTGCACGCGGTTTCTAAGTGTACTCATAATATAATCAATTAATGGTTACTAATTTTTGATAGTACAAATGTGATCCTAATCAACGTAACTAATCGGTATTAAAACATTTACATTCGAATACAAGCACTTGTAATCATTTGTAAACGGTTTATTTTTATATCTTTGCAAAAAAAATCTATTATATTCTATGGATAACGCTATTAAAAAAATTGAGCTAAGAAACCTACTAATTGATGATTATTTAGAACTTAAAAAATCTATGTTAGAATCGTATGCAGGATTAGAAGATTCTTATTGGAACAAAGACGAAATAGAAACCTTATTAGAAATTTTTCCAGAAGGACAACTTGTAGTTTTAGTAGATGATGTAGTAGTTGGATCAGCTTTGTCGTTAATTGTCGATGAACGTCAAGCAATGTCAACGCATACTTACGATATGATTACTGGGAATTCTACCTTTTCAACACATAATCCCGATGGTGACATTCTATACGGAATTGATGTTTTTATTCATCCAAAATATAGAGGTCTTCGTTTAGGAAGACGATTATATGATGCGAGAAAAGAAATGTGTGAACAATTAAATTTAAAATCAATTGTTTTTGCAGGACGCATCCCTAATTACTCAAAATTTGCTAAGGAACTAACTCCAAAACAGTATTTAGATAAAGTTAAGGCAAAAGAAATTCACGATCCTGTAATGTCATTTCAATTAAGTAATGATTTTCACATGGTTCGCCTGATGCGCAATTACCTAGAAGGAGATACAAGCTCAAAGGAATATGCGGTTTTACTAGAATGGAACAACATTTTCTATGAAAAAACACCACAGTTAATCAATACTAAAAAGAGCGTAATTCGTCTTGGTTTGATTCAGTGGCAAATGCGTTTACTTAATGATCTAGAAGAGTTTTTTGATCAAGCAGAATTCTTTATCAATGCAGTTGCTGATTATGAGAGTGACTTTGCTATGTTCCCTGAATTATTTACAGCTCCATTAATGGCCGACTACAATCACCTATCCGAAGCTGAAGCAATTAGAGAACTTGCAAGATATACAGATCCTATTCGTAAAAAGTTTCAAGAGTTCGCCATTTCTTACAACATCAATATCATTACTGGAAGTATGCCTTATTTGCTAGACGGAACCCTTTATAACGTTGGTTTTTTATGCAAAAGAGATGGTACATACGAGATGTATTCTAAAATTCATATTACACCAAATGAAGTGCATTATTGGGGAATGCAAGGGGGTTCAAAGATCCAAACCTTTGATACAGATTGCGGAAAAATTGGAATTATGATTTGTTATGATGTTGAATTCCCTGAACTATCAAGATTATTAGCCGATCAAGGAATGGATATTTTATTTGTGCCTTTTTTGACGGATACCCAAAACGGATATACACGTGTACGCAATTGTGCAGCCGCTAGAGCTATTGAAAATGAATGTTACGTTGCTATTGCAGGTTGTGTCGGAAACTTACCGAAAGTAAACAATATGGATATTCAGTTTGCTCAAGCAGCTGTATTTACACCGTCAGACTTTGCTTTTCCTACAAATGGAATCAAAGCAGAAGCAACACCAAATACTGAAATGACACTCATTGTTGACGTAGATGTAGATTTATTAAAAGAGTTACACGAACACGGAAGTGTACGCGTTAAGAAAGACAGAAGAACGGACTTATATCAAACACGTAAACTAAAATAAAAAGGATGAGAACTTGTTTAGAATGCGGAGAAAAACTAATTGGTAGGGAGGATAAAAAATTTTGTAACGATAGTTGTAGAAATTCTTACAACAACAAAATTAATAAAGACACTAATAACCTTATGCGAAATATCAACAATCAAATTAGAAAAAACTTTCGCATTCTAAACCATTTAAATACAGAAGAAAAAACCAAAGTTTCAAAAAATACCTTACTCCAAAAAGGCTTTGACTTTACTTTGATAACCAGCATATATACCACAAAAACAGGCAATCAATATTTTTTTGTCTACAACCAAGGTTATATGATTTTGGATGAAGAGTATTGTCTATTGGTAAAAAGGAAGTAAATTTGTAACTTCTTTATTGTTCCCCCTCGAACAAATCTTTTCGATAAAAAAGATTCAATTTTAAATTTTTTATTAAATGAAAATCAACTACTTATTACTATTGCTAACCGTATCTTTAGGATTGGGATCCTGTATTAAAGATGAAGCACTAAACGCAGAGGCGGACATTTTAACCGCTACAATTCCAGAAGAAATAATTAAATCAAAAACAGTTATTTCTAACGATCAAGTAACTTTTTTCGTAAACATCGAGGCTGATATTACAAAATTGGCCCCTACCTTTACTCTAACAGAAGGAGCTACCATTATTCCTGTAAGTGGAACAATGCGTGATTTCAGTACTCCACAACAATATACAGTTACTTCACAAGATGGAGCTTGGAAGAAGAACTATATTGTAAGTGCAATTACAACTGAATTATCTACAAAATATTATTTTGAAAATACCGAAGTAAAAAGTAATGCTTTTTATGAATGGTATGAAATAGATGATAAAGAAAACAAGTTTAATCTTTGGTCTACTGCAAATACAGGGTTTAATTTAAGCTACTTATTTTCAAGTGGAAAACCAGACAAAGACAATTTCATAACCACAATAGAACCTGAAGGAAAAAGTGGAAAAGGAGTAAAAATGCAAACCTTAAAAACAGGTCCAATGGGTGTTTCAACTGCTCCAATATCTGCAGGAAACTTATTCCTAGGTTCATTTGTCACGAACATCAGTAAACCTTTAGAATCCCCTCGTTTTGGTATCGATTGGAATGAAGAGCCAATCGCTCTTGCTGGATATTATAAATATACCGCTGGAACGGATTTCGAAGTACATGCAGAAAATAACGAAACAAACTTAACAAAAGATACTTTTGATGCATATGCCATTTACTTTGAAAAAGGAGATATTGAAAACGGAGACCCTGTTGAATATTTAAAAGCAACGCACAATTTCGCCGATCCAAGAATTGTTTCTGTCGCAAGAATTAAAGCCGAAGATCGTAAAGAAACTCAAGAATGGACTTATTTTAAAATCCCTTTTACCAGAATACCTGGAAAAGAAATCGATCCAAATAAAAAATACATGCTTGCTGTAGTATTTTCTTCAAGCTTAGAAGGAGATAAATACAATGGAGCCATAGGAAGTACTCTATGTATTGATGATGTAGAAATTATTACACCTAAAAATTAAATTCTCAGAACAATGATCTTAAAAAAATACATACCTTTTATTTGTCTTACATTTCTATCTATGTCTTTTTACGCACAAGAAACTGATATTGAAATAAATAAAGAAGGGTTTTTCCAAGAAAATATGGATTATCAAATTCGTGCGCAATTTAGTATTGGAGGTAATAGTCCATTAGGAATGCCTAGAGAAATTCGAGAAATTGAAAGCTATAATCCAACAATGCAGCTAGGTTTAGGAGTTAGCGCTACAAAATGGTTTTCTGATAAAAAAGATTGGGGATTGCGTCTTGGATTGCGTCTTGAAGGCCGTGGAATGAAAACGAAAGCAAAAGTTAAAAACTATCTAATTGACGTAAGCACAGATCAAGGCCCTAGTAGAGGTTATTTTACAGGAACTGTTCAAACCACCTCTAAAAACTCATATCTAACTTTTCCTGTTTTAGCAACTTATAATGTTGCCGAAAAATGGAATATCTATGGAGGACTATATTTCTCTGCTTTGATAGATAAAAACTTTAGTGGCTATGTTTATGATGGTTATCTAAGAGAAGATACGCCTATCGGTAATAAAGTTGAATTTAATGATGATGGCCGTGGCGACTATGATTATTCAAAAGACTTAAACAACTTTCAATGGGGAGTACAAGTTGGAGGAGAATGGGCAATGGATAAACATTTCATTCTTTTTTCAGACCTAACTTGGGGAGCTAATAAATTTTTCAAAAAAGACTTTGAAGCCATTGCTTTTGATATGTATTCAATCTACTTAAATTTGGGATTTGCTTATAAGTTTTAAATAATTTCATAAACAAAAAAGGTTGCACTTCGAAGTGCAACCTTTTTTTGTTTATAATAACTCACGTATCAACCGATCATCACCATCAATATCGTCTTTAATTTCCAGCCCTAAAATCTTAGCTATCAAAGGATAAATATGAATATTTTCAACAGCATCTATTCTCTTAGGTTTCACATCATTCCCCCACATTAAAAAAGACGCATTCATATTTTTTACTTCAGATGGATCATATCCGTGCGCTCCAGGGATTGGTTTGCTATTTGAAAATAAATATGGAGCCTTAGCAAACAACACAATATCTCCAATACGATTAAATCTATCATCTTTATCACTAAAATGTAAATGAGCAGGAACCTCTTCTTTCAAATAAACCTCTATCCCTTCTTCCCAAGCACTTTCTTTGATTTTCTCATAAAAGCTTTTTACTTTCTTCTTATCTTTTACAAAAACACTCACATACGTTCCATTACTGACTAAATCCAACTCACTCTCGTCTACTTTAATGGGAAATGACAATGGTTTATCTTGATCAACAGTATTCATACCATGGTCTGATACAAATACAAAATACACATTCAAACCAGTTGCATTGACTGCCTTAGTAAGATTCATTAAGCTTTCGTCAACAAACTGGACTGCACGCTCTGTTTCTGGAGAATCGGGTCCATAACCATGTCCTGCATGATCTACTTCTGGCATATAAAATGTAATCAAATGTGGTCGTTCAGCTTCTGGCATTTGCAACCAATTTACCACTTCTTGAATTCTATTTCCAATCGGTTCCTTTTCAGAATATTTATAATAATAAGTAGGTAAAACTCCTTGAATCGGAGCTTCAGATCCTGGCCAATAATAACAAGCAGTAAGCATTTGTTGTTGCTCTGCTAAAACCCAAAGTGGCGTTCCTCCGTACCATTTAGGATCTACTATAGCTTTTTGATTTCGCAATGAATAACGATCACTTGTATTAACATCTAACATACTATTTCCGACTAACCCATGATGAGAAGGATACAATCCTGTAACAATAGTATAATGATTTGGAAAAGTAACAGACGGAAAAGAAGGAATTAAAGCTTTAGCACGAACACCTTTTCTTCCCATATCTTTTAGAAATTTAGCTTGATATTTCTCAATATAATCATAACGAAATCCATCAGCTGAAATTAATATCACATAAGGTTGCTTTTGTTGAATTTCAGAATTCACCCTTTCTTCCGAAACAATTTGCTTTTCTACATCCTGAGCAAGCATCGTATTTCCTGTTGTTAAAAGAAATCCTACTACTAAGGACCATACTATTTTTTTCATTATTTTGTGTTTGATTCAGTCAAATATCGCTCAATAATTTAAAACCTCCTCGGGTTTTGTTATTTTTAGCAATTATTTAAAATACGGTAATAGTTATGAAAACCATTGGAATCTTAGGTTGTGGTTGGTTAGGAAAAGCGCTTGCAAAATCCTTAATCGAGGAAAATTACGTTGTAAAAGGAACGACAACAAGTAGTCATAAAATTAGTGATCTAAAAGCAGAAAACATAACTCCATATTTAATAAACTTATCTGATGAGAATTATTCTGAATTAGATTCTTTTCTCCTTCATCTTGATCTCTTAATTATTGCTATTCCTCCGTCTAGAATCGAACAAGTTCCAACTTATGCAGAAAACTTTAAAAAACTGATCGCATACTTGAGTCCAGATCTACCTATTTTTATGATGAGCTCTATTTCGGTTTATGCCCCTCAGAAGTCTTTAATTTTTGAAAATAACAAGCTTTTTTCCGAAGAAATAACAGCTCAGCAAATTAGAAATGCTGAAAAAAAATTACAATCCTATACAAAGCAACTAACAATTCTAAGGCTTGGAGGCCTATTCGGGACTGATCGACATCCTGTTGAGTATATTTCTAGATTACCTTCTTTAAATAACCCTGACTTGTCTATAAATATGGTTCATCAACTAGATATCCTTCAATTCACTAAATTTTTAATTTCACAAAAACAGGTCGATTCAATTTATAACTTAGTATCCCCAACTTATCTTAACAGACGTACTTATTACTCCCAAATGGCAAGTGAACTAAAGATTAAACTCCCTCCTGAAGATAAAAACAATTGGGACTTAGAAAAAAAAGTCGATGGCTCTAAAATTATGCACCAAAGCGGCCTAACATATCTATATTAAACTTTACTAAAACCTTTATTTTCAGTCGCCAGAAATTTGATAGGATTTATCTTATTCGTAACTTGTGACTCTTGACAAGAGTTTCACTTATGAAAAAAATTTTATTCCCTACAGATTACTCGGAAACAGCACAAAATGCTTTTATGTATGCCTTAAGACTGGCAGACAATATTGGAGCAGAAATCTATGTTGTTCATATTTATGAACCAGCAATAATTTCAGGTTCAATTACTCCAGAAATGGTCGATAAAGTACAAAGAAAAAACACTTTAGATAAACTAGATAAATTTAAGTCACAGACCCCCATTCTTCGAGAATTAGCTTCTGAATTGAACTTAGAACACGTACCTGTTTATTACGACCTAAGAGAAGGTCCAATAGTTCCAATAATTTTGCAAATTATAGAAGAATCTAAAATTGATATGTTGGTAATGGGTACAGCGGGTGCAGATAGCCTTAATAAAAGGCTTTTTGGATCGAATACCATCAATACCATTTCAAAAGTAAATATCCCCATACTAAGCGTACCTATTAAAGCCAAATTTCACACTATAAAGTCAATTGCCTTTACTACTCTTTTCAGTCGAAAAGATGAAGCTGCATTAGATAAACTTTTAGAAATCACTCGTAAAAATGGAGCTGTAATAAAATGTCTTCACATTGTGGATGAAAAGAAACCTGTTGCAGAACAAATAATTAACGACTGGAAATTAAAATATAAAGATGATGCTGTTCAGTTTTTCTTACTGTCATCAAGTGACATAGAAGATGGCATATCCAATTTTATTGATTCCGAAAACATTGACATTCTTTCTAGCGTAGCCAGAAAGCGTACTTTTTTCGAAAAACTATTTTCGTCAAGTATAACTTCAAACTTGTCTTCAAGTATTAAGATACCGATCTTCATTTATAAGAATGAATGTTAAAAAAAGGAACTTGAATATTATAGTTTTCAGAAAACGAGTAATAAAAAAGGGCTTTTGAAAAACTCAAAAGCCCTTTTTTATTACTCATTTTAGCATTATTCAATAATCATTTCAGGTATATCTCCTTCAATAATCAACTCTGCTTCAGTAGCCTTTATAATTGAGTCTACACTTACCCCTGGAGCACGCTCCAATAACTTAAAGCCGTTCGGAGTTATTTCTAACACAGCTAATTCAGTTACTACTTTCTTTACACAACCAACTCCTGTTAATGGAAGCGTACAAGATTTTAAGATCTTAGATTCGCCTTTTTTATTTACGTGCATCATTGCAACAATAATATTCTCAGCAGAAGCAACTAAGTCCATAGCTCCCCCCATTCCTTTAACCATTTTTCCAGGAATTTTCCAATTCGCTATATCGCCATTTTCAGAAACTTCCATAGCACCTAAAATAGTTAAATCTACATGTTGTCCGCGAATCATCCCAAAACTCATTGCTGAGTCAAAAAAAGAAGCACCAGCTAAGGTCGTAATTGTTTGTTTACCTGCATTAATTAAATCCGCATCTTCTTCCCCTTCAAAAGGGAAAGGGCCCATTCCCAATACTCCATTTTCACTTTGAAACTCTACATTCATTCCTTCTGGAACATAATTAGCAACCAAAGTAGGAATACCAATCCCTAAATTAACGTAATATCCGTCTTGTAATTCCTTTGCAATACGTTTTGCAATTCCAATTTTATCTAACATAATTTTTCTTTAATGGGTTGGTCTATTTTTCTCACGAACAGTTCTTTGCTCAATACGTTTTTCATAGTTGTTACCTTGAAAAATTCGCTTAACAAAGATTCCTGGAACATGTATTTCATTTGGATCTAATTCTCCAGCAGGTACTAATTCTTCTACTTCCGCAATAGTAATCTTACCCGCTCCCGCCATACATGCATTAAAATTTCTAGCTGTACCTTTAAAAATTAAATTACCTGCTTCATCACCTTTCCATGCTTTTACAATTGCAAAATCAGCTTCAAAAGCATATTCTAAAATGTGTGGTTTACCATTAAATATTCGTTCTTCCTTACCTTCAGCTACCTCAGTTCCATAGCCCGCAGGAGTAAAAAAAGCAGGAATCCCAACTTGGGCAGCTCTGCATTTCTCAGCTAATGTCCCTTGAGGTGTCAATTCAACTTCTAATTCACCTGAAAGCATTTGCCTTTCAAACTCTGCATTTTCTCCTACATAAGAGGAAATCATCTTCTTTATTTGTTTCTTTTGCAAAAGCAAGCCTAATCCAAAATCATCCACCCCTGCATTATTAGAAATACACGTTAGACCATTTACATTTTTGTTCACTAATTCAGTGATACAATTTTCTGGAATTCCACACAGACCAAAACCACCCAACATGATGGTCATATTATCTTTTACGTCTTGCAATGCCTCTTGAGCATTAGCAACCTTTTTATTTATCATCTGTATTTTGGTTTAATTAATTTTGTTAAAAATATAAAAAAAACGCCTCTAAAAAAAGGCGTTTATATAATTTTAAAAATCGAACTCTTCCATATTAACATCTTCAGTGTCAGACTCAGTCGTTTCAACCTTCCAACAATCTACCTTTATAGATAAATTTTCGGGTCTTTCAAAAGCTGCTTTAGAAACATTCAGGTCTTTATCTGCATAACACTTTTTCATAAACAAGCCCCAAATAGGCAAAGCCATAGTTGCACCTTGGCCGTAAAGAGTTGCTTTGAAATGTGCGGCGCGATCATCATTTCCAACCCAGACCCCCGTAGCAAGATTAGGAACCATTCCTATAAACCATCCATCACTATTATTCTGACTTGTTCCTGTTTTTCCTGCGATTGGGTTCGTAAACTTATAAGGGTGCCCTGTTACTCGCTTATATCCTGCTCCTCCACTACCGGTACGCAAACGAATACCCGAACCAGATTCGGTTACTCCTTCCAATAGTTTAGTAATGGCATAAGCAACATCTTTACTCATTACATCTTTAGCTTCTGGCACAGCTGAATATAAAATTACTCCGTTCTTATCAGCAATCTGGGTAACAAATTGAGGCTTAATATACACCCCTTGATTTGCAAAAGTACTATATGCAGCCACCATATCACTTACAGTAATTTCAACAGCTCCAAGTGCTATTGCTGGCGTTTGTGGAATATCAGATTTTACTCCTAAATCACGTGTCATATCAACTACCGCTTTTGGCCCTACCTTATCCATCAATTTC
Organism: Flavobacterium sp.; assembly: GCA_030151565.1. GTDB lineage: Bacteria > Bacteroidota > Bacteroidia > Flavobacteriales > Flavobacteriaceae > Flavobacterium. The sequence continues at coordinate 45,794 of JASLDM010000051.1, forward strand.
GCTGTTACAGTATTTACAGATCCTGCTAGAGCAGCTTTCAAGGTCATAATTCCACGATAACTACGCGATGAGTTTTGAGGAGACCAATCCTTACTAATTCCATAACGTCCTTTTGGCATAGTGAAAGGAGAATCAATAATGGAATCACATGGAGAATAATGCAATTGTTCAATTGCTGTAGCATAAACAAAAGGCTTAAAAGTAGAACCTACCTGTCTTGCCCCTTGAGCAACGTGATCATATTGAAAATGCTTATAATTAATACCTCCAACCCAAGCTTTAATAAAACCTGTTTGAGGCTCCATGGCCATTACACCTGTTTGCAAGAAATTTTTATAATACACAATAGAATCACGCGGAGTCATCACTGTATCTCTTTCCCCTTTCCAAGTAAAAATACGCATATCCGTTTTCTTACTGAATGATGCTAAAATGTCTTTTTCTGATTTCCCTTGCTCCTTCATTTGCTTCCATCGTTCAGAGTTTTTCATCGCACGATTTATAATTCCTTCGGTAGTCTCTGCATCAATATTATAAAACGGTGCATTCTTATTTGACTTTTGTTGAATAAAAAACTCCTCTTGTAAATTAGACAAATGCTCTGTAACCGCTTCCTCAGCGTATCGTTGCATCTTAGAATCGATAGAAGTATAAATTTTTAATCCGTCGCGATAGATATCATAAGTAGTTCCATCTTTTTTTGGATTCTCTTTTACCCAACGACGCATAAAATCTCGCAAATATTCTCTAAAATAAGTTGCAATTCCATCTCTATGACTTTCAGGCGTAAAATGTAAAGCTAGATCTTTGCCTTGAAGAAGTACACTTTCATCTTGTGTAATATAGGAGTTCTTTGCCATTTGATGTAAAACAACATTTCTCCTTTTTTGTACCAATTCTGGTCGACGAACTGGATTAAAGTAAGATGGATTTTGTAACATTCCCACCAACATAGCCGCTTCATCAACTGTCAAATCTTTAGGTTCTTTACCTAAATAAACTCGTGTTGCTGAACGGATCCCAACTGCATTATTGACGAAATCGGCTTTATTTAAATACATCGTCAAAATTTCTTCTTTCGTGTATTGACGTTCTAATTTAATCGCAATTACCCATTCCTTAGCTTTCTGAGTGATACGTTTAAAAATACTTCTTGATCCTTCTCCATGAAACAATAGTTTAGCTAATTGTTGCGTAATCGTACTTGCACCTCCACTGCTTCCAACAGCCGTAACAGCACGTAGCGTTCCTCGTGCATCAATTCCAGAATGCTTAAAAAAACGTTCGTCTTCAGTTGCTACTAAAGCATTTACCAATTGCTCAGGAAGTTCTTCATACTTAACCGGTACGCGATTTTCTAAATAAAACTTACCTAGTGTCTTACCATCAGAAGATATTATCTCTGTAGCTACATTACTAGCTGGATTTTCTAATTCATCAAAAGTCGGCATCGCACCAAATACTCCCCATGATGCACATAAAAAAAAGAAAATTATTGAAGCTCCTCCCAGAAGGAAAAGCATCCAAAACATTCTAATATATTTACCAAATCCTGTAGATTTTAGTGTCTCTTTTTTTTGTGGTTCCATATTATTAAAAACGTAAACTATTCTGCTTTATCAATTTGAATTCCAATTTCCGAAATTCCTTTTAACTTTTGAACTCCTTCTACTTCCCCTATTTCGCGTATTGCTTGTTCAACTTTTAATTGATACGTGCCACTTTTCGGAAAAACATAACCTTCTTTAAGCCATAACTTATTCTCTTTCACATCAGAGAATCCAACACCAAGAAGGGTACCATCAGGTCGAGCCATTTGATATTCCAACGTATCAACCAATACCTTACTATCAGGCAATTCCATTTTTAGAATAATAAATAAGTTACTAAATGGATACTCTTTATTATTTCTAATATTCAAAAACAAATTATATGCCGAAAGTGTATCTTCTTGTACAACGGTAAACGTTTTTACATCTTCTTTAGCCCAAGCACCGTCGACACGTTGGTATTGGTCATAAAAAGAATGTTTTTCACAAGAAGTTAGCCCTAGCAATAATAAGGTTACTAAAGTATATAAACTATTTCTTTTCATCATTAGGCGGAGTTCCTGGATTAGTGTTACGAGGCTTACGAGAACGATTCGTCCTATTTGGATTTCTCTTCGTATTTTGTTTCTGTCTTTGCTCTTGGTCACCTTCTGCTGCTGTTTTTTTAGCAACTACCGCATCAGTTGCTCGTCCTTCCTGATTTTTTTTATTTTCTTGAGGCTTTCTGTTTTCTTGAGGCTTGCGTCCTTCTTGAGACTTTTTATTCTCTTGAACTTTCTTTCCTTCTATTGTTTTTTTAGGCGCAGCGCTAACTTCTACTTTTACTTCCCCTTGAGGTCGTTTTTTACGAGTTGGTCGTTTTTTACGTTTTGGCTGATCAAATCTAGTTACACTATCCTGTCCTACAGCATTTTGAAAGTTTTTCTCCTCATTTTCAGGCTCTTCAACATAGCTTTCCAATTCATTAGCTTTTTCATCACGCTTATTCATTGCTACGATTTCCAAAACTTGTTCTACTGAAAGCACATACCAATTTGCCGAGTTATTCGCGTAAGCAAACCACATTTGTCCTTTAAAAATATCAATTTTCTGACAAAACGCAATTCCTTTTACGGTAAACAACTTAGTATCAACATCTGGCATATGTTTAATAGCCTCTAGATATGTATCTAATTCATAATTTAAACAACATTTTAATTTCCCACATTGTCCAGCTAATTTTTGAGGATTCAAGGACAATTGTTGATAACGTGCTGCCGAAGTATTTACACTTCTAAAATCTGTTAACCAAGTAGAACAACATAGTTCACGTCCACAAGATCCAATTCCACCAAGTCGGGCAGCTTCCTGACGAAACCCTACTTGCTTCATCTCGATTCGAATACTAAATTCTCGTGCAAAATCTTTTATTAATTGTCTAAAGTCTACACGTTCATTCGCTGTATAATAAAAAGTTGCTTTAGATCCATCTCCCTGAAATTCGATATCTGAGATTTTCATTTCCAGTTTAAGTTTTATCGCCAATTCGCGAGCTCGAACTTTCATTGGTTCTTCTCTATTTCTACAAGATTGCCAAATATCAATATCTTTTTGTGATGCTTTGCGGTACACTTTGAGTATTTCTCCTTCTGGATCAACCTTTTTCTTCTTCATCTGAACTTTAACCAACTCACCTATAAGTGTTACAATTCCAACATCGTGCCCTGGAGCAGCTTCTGTAGCAATAATATCACCTATTGATAAGGTCAAATGTTCTGTATTTTTATAAAAATCTTTTCTTCCGTTTTTAAAACGTACTTCAACTATATCATAAACTGCGTCTCCGCTCGGATAAACCATATTTGACAACCAGTCAAATACCGTTAATTTATTACAGCTGTCTGTTCCGCACGTTCCATTATTTTGACAACCTTTTGGTTGCCCTGAGCCATCTTTTCCTGTTGAACAATTTGTACAAGCCATTTTTTCTATTTATATATTAATCACCCGAAGGTTACTTTATTTTTTTGTATATCGTCCGTAAAGATACTATTTTTTATAGGTTCGTTTGATTATTTTTACGTTTGATTAAGTTTTGTACTCTTCTGATAATGAAACATTTTATCTAAATTAAAAAATTAAATCCTTTTTAAAGTTTAAAATTGAAATCAAAAAAAGTCATAGGTTCACTTAGCGCAACATTGCTCTTTTAGAGTTATGTAAGGGAATTATATTACTTTTGAGATATCTAAAAAGCAATTAAAAAATGTCGAATACAATTCTCGGAATTATGGGAGCCATTCCCGAAGAGATCAATGGTCTTATTTCCTTACTTACAAATAAAAGAGAACACCGCATAGGTAAGCGAATTTATTACACTGGAGAATTACAAAATCAACCAGTGGTACTTGTTTATGCCCGGATTGGGAAAGTCGCAGCAGCGACGACAGTTACTACCTTGGTCCTTCATTTTAAAATCACAAAACTTCTTTTCACAGGAGTTGCAGGAGCTATTCATCCAGATTTAAAAGTAGGTGATATTGTACTTGCTACAAACCTACTCCAACATGATATGAATGCTTTTCCTCTAATGCCTAAGTTTGAGATTCCATTATTGGGAAAAACGTTATTTGAAACTGATCCTGAACTCTTTTTAAAAGCAAAAAAAGAACTATTAACTTTACTTAATAGTAAAAATCTACATCGAGTAATAAGCAAAAATGATCTCGATCATTTCGATATTCACGCTCCTAAGTTACATGAAGGAACAATTGCAAGCGGAGATCAATTCTTTTCTACAAGCCAACAGAAGTGTGAACTTAATCTAGTATTACCTGATGTTTTATGTGTAGAAATGGAAGGTGCATCCGTGGCGCAAGTATGTTATGAACTCGGCATTCCCTTTCTCGTTATTAGAACTATTTCGGACGAAGCAGATGACAAATCTTCAATCGACTTTCAATCTTTTATAGAAAAAATTGCAAGTATATATAGTGTGGAGATAATTCAAAAAATAATAAGCTGACAAACTACTCCTTTTCGCGAATTAAATAAAGATACACCGGAAAGTGATCGCTAAATCCCACTTGCCCATTACTATTTCGCAATGGATAACCTTTATAAGCACCTGTTGGCTGTACCATAAAAGGTTTTCTATAGATTCTTGCTTTCCAGAAACGAAAAGAATCATACTCTTTTCGGATTAAAGGTTCTGTAAGAATCATCTGATCGAAAACATCCCAAGCGTCGCGATAAGCCAAAGTTCCTAATCCATCTTTGGCCATTTGTTCCATTGGATTATATAGTCCCTTTTCTTTTACTTTATCTCGATTCCCCTCAACTTTCAAAACTTGTTTCAAACTTTTATTATAAGGTCCGTCATTTAAATCCCCCATACTGATAACTTTTACTTGGGGATTTATTGAATATAATGAGTCAATTATTTGTTTATTTAGAGCAGCAGCAGCTTCTCTATAAGGACTACTTTTTTTCTCTCCTCCAGAACGTGATGGCCAATGATTAACAATAAAGTGAATTTCCTCTCCATCGAGTAAACCTGTAACTAATAATTGATCTCTAGTATAAATACGAACCCCTTTTTTTCCTGTGTATTTATTTATCCGGGTATTATCATAAATATATAACGGTTTTTTTGTCGCTTGTGTAGGAAGAAAATGTTTTTTCTGATATAAAAGCCCTACATCTATTCCTCTTCTATCTGGAGAATCAAAGTGTACAATACCATAATCAGCTTTAGTCAGTTGTCCATCAACAATCAAATCTTCCAGAACATCGCGATTTTCTATTTCTGCCAAACCTAAAATTGTAGGCATATTCCGATTTTCATCAGTTCCAATCTGCGAGATAACTCTAGCTAGATTAGATATTTTTTCTTCATATTTTTTAGAGGTCCACGCTTGAGCCCCATTAGGGGTCCATTCTTCATCATAAATCTCCGGATTCCTTATGGTATCAAATAAGTTTTCAACATTATAAAATGCTATCGTATGAATTTGAAAAAGTTTGTCTTGAGCTTTTGCTCCAATTGCAATTAACATCGCAAATAAAAATAGTCTTAGCGCTTTGTAGTTCATAGTGATGTTATTTAATAGTAAAGTTTACCTGATTAACAATACAAAAATAGAAAATAATTACAAATTATACATATCTTTATAATAATCAATTACTTAACATTTACGAAACATAACTTTTAAACCTTTTTTACTTATGAAAAAATCTTTACTTAGTATGTTTTTTGTACTGCAAGTACTGTTTACATGGGCGCAGACGCAAGATGTACAAGAAATCAAAGGACGGGTTGTTGACTCAAAATCCCAAGAACCGATTACAGCGGTTATGGTAATGATTCAAGAGAACAACCAAATGGCCCTAACCGACGAGAACGGAAATTTTGTATTAAAAAATGTACCAATAGGTCAACATTTTATCATCCTAAATTATTCTGGATACAATACAAGACGTCTTCCGATAATACTTGATCTAGATTCCCCTCTAGACTTAACAACTCTTTTCTTAGAAGAAGATTCATCCAATGAAGCCCAAATAACCTTAATTTCTTTAACTGACGATGATCTAGGAGACGATAATTCTGGATCAGAAACGACATCTGGACTCCTACAAGCCTCTAGAGATGTTTTTCAACAATCAGCTGCATTCAATTGGGGGCAAGCCCGCTTCAAGGTTAGAGGTTTAGATAATGAATATGGAAAAACGCTGATGAATGGAATTGTGATGAATAAAGTTTTAGATGGTCGTCCACAATGGGGGAATTGGGGAGGTTTAAACGATGTAACCAGATCACAAGAATTTGCTATGGGATCTTCACCTTCTGATTATGTTTTTGGAGGAATTCTAGGCACACAAGCTATTTCAACACGAGCTTCTCATATAAGAAAAGGAGCTAGAATTACTGCTTCTGCAGCAAACACAAATTACAGCGCTAGAACCTTAGCTACTTATTCTTCAGGATTGAATAACAAAGGTTGGGCATATTCTATATCCGCCTCTTATAGAGGTGCAAAAGAAGGGCACTTTGAAGGTACAGACTATGATGCAAAATCTTTTTTTGCCGCAATAGAAAAGAAAATTAATAATCACCACAGCTTAAACTTTACTGGAATCTATGCTCAAAATAAAAGAGGAAAAAATGCCCCTTTAACAGATGAAGTTTCCGAATTAATGGGACATAAATACAACTCCTACTGGGGGTGGCAAGGAAATGATAAGAGAAATTCTAGATACAAAAATGTCGAAGAACCTATTTTCATGTTAACTCATTATTGGAAAATCAATGAAGACAATTCACTTACAACTACAGCTTCATATCAATTTGGAAAAATTGGAAATAGTAGACTAAGTTATAGGAATATAGAAAATCCAGATCCAACATATTATCGGAATCTACCTAGCTACGCTTTAAATCAATTTGATAATGATGGCAATTTCACTCCGGATTTTGAAACAGCAGAATTAAAAAGAATAGACTTCTTAGAGAATAGTCAAATTAATTGGGCAGAATTGTATGAGGCTAATTTAGCAAATAAGAATAATGAAAGTAAAGTTTTCTTATATGAAGACAGAACGGATGATAAAAACCTTTCATTTAACTCCAATTTCAGATCTAGATTATCAAACCATATCGTTTTTGATGCTGGATTAAATTACAGAAGACTCAAATCTTCAAACTTCAAATATTCTCTTGACTTACTCGGGGGAATTGGCTTTTTAGATATTGATCATTATCAAACAGGAGATGCTCAACAGAGCAACATGAATGATCCAAATAGACATGTAGGAAATCATGAAAAATTCGGATATAACTATGATCTTTTTGCTAACGTAATCGATGTTTTCACACAGCTTAACTTCGAATATAATCGTTTTAATTTCTATTTAGCTCAAAACATTTCTTACACATCTTACCAAAGGGAAGGAAAATACAAAAATGGTATTTACACCGAAAATTCACAAGGAAAAAGTGAAAATGTAACCTTTAACAATTTTGGTTTTAAAGGAGGGATGACTTATCATATTACTGGCCGTCATGCCTTGAATATGAATGTCGCTTTCATGAATCAAGCACCTAACCTAAAAACAACTTTTGCAAATGCCCGACTCAACAACAATGTAACACCAGACTTAAGGAGTGAAAACATATTCAGTATAGATGGGAGTTATTTAATTCGAACTCCAAAATTAAAAGCCCGTATTACGGGATATCTTTCCGAAATTAAAAACACTTCGAATATAGGATTTTATTATGCAGATGGCGTTGGAATATTAGATTCAGATGGAAACCTATTAGGTGGAAATGGAAATGCCTTTGTAGGCGAAATTCTAACAGGTGCAAACAAAAGAAATCTAGGTGGTGAATTGGGCCTAGAATATCAATTGACACAAACGCTTAAAGCGAAAGCGTCAGCAGCATATGGCCAATCATTCTACACTAATAATCCTAACTTAAAATTGAATTCTGATAATGCGAAAGGAACCTTTGATTATGGAACTACATATCTAAAAAACTATCGAGTAGCTTCTGGCCCCCAAACTGCATTATCATTAGGTCTAGAATATCGTGATCCCAAATTTTGGTGGATAGCAGCGAATATAAATTATTTCGATGAAAATTATATTTCCGTATCCCCGCTACTCAGAACCAATAATTTCATTAAAGATCCCGAAAATGGAGGAATGCCTTTTGACGACCTCTCTGATGATAAAATTCGAGATATACTAAAACAGCAAAAGCTAAACGATTTCGCTCTCTTTAATATTTCAGGTGGAAAATCATGGAGATTACCAAACCGAAGCATTATTGGTTTCTTCGCTAGTGTTAATAACGTGTTTAATAAAACATACAAATCTGGAGGCTTTGAACAAGCTCGAAACGCAAACTACCAAAAAGTATCACAAGATATGGCAAGCGGAACACGAACTTTCGGAAACAAATACTTCTATGGTTACGGACGAAATTTTTTCGCAAACCTTTATTATAACTTCTAAATATTTCTTATTATGAAAATACTATTAAAACCCTTTATTCTTTTAGCATTAATAAGTTTTATATTAACTGGATGTGCTAAAAACGATGATTTTTCAATTCCCAATATTGATTGTGATGGAATAAATCTGACTGACACAAAATCTTTAGAAGAGCTTAACGAGCTTGCAAAAACAACCCCTACATTATACGAACAAGATGATGTAATCTCTGGTTACGTAGTTTCAAGTGATGAATCTGGCAATTTTTTTAAAGATTTATATTTAGTAAACTCAGAAAACACTTTAGCCTTTCGAGTACCTGTAGATAAAGTCGGCTTATTCTCTAAATTTAGAGTCGGCAGAAAACTAATGATTAAACTCAAAGGCCTCTACATTCAGAAAGACAATGGTATTGTAACTATTGGAATGCTTACAACTAATGCCGCAGGAAGAAGTTATGTCGGAAGAATCTCTGACCCTACCTACAAAAAACATGTATTTACTTACTGCGGCTCTGAAGGGGCTTCAAAAGAAGAATCTGAACTTATAATTCCAATTTCTATCAAAGAAGCAACAGCATCCGATGATTATTTAGGAAAATTAGTAAAACTAACTGAAGTACAATTCGCGGGAAAGGAAGTTGGAAAAACATACTATGATGAAAATGACAAAGAAGCAACAAAGGGAGGTGCCACGAATAGAATCATAACAGGTAAAGATACTCCTAAAACCTTACTGTTCAGAACAAGTTCATTTGCAGAATATAGTACTTACAAAATTCCAAATGAAAGTGGATCAATAATAGGAATCCTAACTAAATTTGGTGACGATTATCAATTTATTTCGCGCTCATCGTCCGATATACAATTGACATTAGATCGATTTGGTAATGATGATCCAGAAGAAGGTGGTAATGATTCAGAAGAACCAGAAGAAATTACAATTGGTACTTATTTAGCTTTTCCTGGTTCGGATTTCGAAGATTTCACACAATTTGAAAATGTACTCAATCAATTTGGATTAACCAATGCTTCCAAAGTTACAAATGAAGGATGGAAAAATGGAAATGCTTTAAAAATAACAGATGATAAATCTAGAGATAAAAATGGCTTTGTATTCACAGTCGAAAACATAAAAAAAGTGCCTTTAAATGCTACAAAAATGTCATTCTTGGTAAAAGGTACCTCAGAAAAATCATTGTCCATTAATCTGTACAAAAATAACGGCACAAATTATGAAGCCTTTAATCTAGAAAATATAACAACAAGTAAGTCCATCGAAAAAGCACCTCCATCATCATTCGATCCTAATAATGGAAACAATCTATATGGTGGAACAATCAA
>JASLDM010000098.1 GCA_030151565.1 Flavobacterium sp.
AAGAAGGATAAAAGTTACTTCTCGCAACATTTGTCAATTCGAAAGCGTTAATCAAACCAAACTCTGCTGCTCTAACATCTGGGCGGTTGCTCAATAGTTGAATTGGTAAACCTACGTTTAGGTTTGCATTCAATTTTTGTGATTCCAGCGTACTGCGCTCGATGCTATTAGGGTTTTCTGCCAATAAAATACTCAAGGTGTTTTCAGTTAACTTGATGTTGTTTTTTAGATCAACCAACAGTGATTTAGCATTTAGCAGCTGTGCTTGCGTTTGCTTTACAGCGACCTCCGTTACTTGTCCGGCATCTTTTAGAGCTTCGATAGTCGCTAAACTACGCGTTCTGTTTTCAATGGTTTCTTCAGTAATTCTCTTTTGTTCATCTAGAGCTACCAATTGAAAATACGTTGAGGCAATACCTGTTATAAGTTGTGTTTTAACTGCTTGGTGAGCCGATACGGTTTGCAAATATCCCGCTGTAAAAGCGCGTTGATTACTTCTTATTTTTCCCCATACATCAAGTTCCCAAGATAGGTTTGCCGTGGCTTGATATTGATCGATTTTATTTCGGTCGCCTCCATTCAAAAATCCTGTAGGGGCGTTTTTCGAAGGAACGGCATGGGTGTAATCTGCGCCAACATTTAACGTTGGGATGTATCCCATTTTTCCTTGCTTCATATAGGCTTCTGCTGCGTGGATATTCTCCATAGCAATGCGGATGTCTAAATTGTTTTCCAATCCTTTTTCAATGTGTTGAATTAAAATTGGATCGCTGAAAAGCTCTTTCCATGACAAATTTGCCATAGAAAGGGTGTCTTGCGAAATGTTATCTGTTCTGTAATATTGCTCGTCGATAACTTCAGGTCTTTCGTAGTTTTTTGCTACGAAGCAAGATTGCATCGTTAGGGCCAATACAGCTACAGGAACAGCTCTATATATAAATTGCTTTTTCATGTTGATTAGTGCTTTGGTTCTTCAAATTTCATCGGTTTAACTTTCTCTTGTAGGTATTGGAAAATAGCATACAATACAGGAATTACAAATACTCCTAAGATTGTACCGATCAATAGTCCAAAAGCAGCTCCTGTACCGATTGAACGGTTTCCAGTTGCTCCTACACCAGATGCCACAACAAGAGGAGTCAATCCTAAGATAAAGGCAAAAGAAGTCATTAAAATAGGTCTCAAACGCGCTTTAGCTCCGTTAATAGCCGATTGGGCAATGGTTTCACCATGTTGTCTTCTTTGTACCGCAAATTCCACGATAAGAATGGCATTCTTCGCGAGTAACCCCACCAACATAACGAGGGCAATTTGGAAGTAGATGTTGTTTTCTAATCCGGCAAATTTTTGAGCTATAAATGCTCCCATAATTCCTGTAGGCAATGATAAAATTACAGCTAGAGGAAGTAGGTAACTTTCGTATTGAGCGGCTAAAATGAAGTAAACGAATATAACACATAGCAAGAAGATGATGGCTGTTTGTGAGCCAGCATTAATTTCCTCTCTAGACAGACCGGTAAAGTCAATTGTGTAGTTTGAAGAAAGTGTTTTTGCTGCGACCTCTTGTACGGCATGAATCGCATCTCCAGAACTGTATCCCGGTTTTGGTGCTCCATTGACATTTGATGAGGTAAATAAATTGTATCGGTTTACAGATTGTGGTCCGTATACGCGTTTTAAATCTACAAATTGCGTAACAGGCGCCATAGCTCCTGTATTCGTTTTTACATAAATTTCATTTAAGCTATTTTGGTCTTTTCTATTTTCTGGAAGTGCTTGAACCATGACGCGGTATTGTTTACCAAAACGAGTAAAGTCGGCAGCGTATATTCCTCCAATATATCCTTGTAGTGCTCCAAAAATGCTACTTACAGAAACCCCAGATTCTTTAGCTCTTGGGATGTTTAATTCCAATTCATACTGTGCAAAATCGGTGTTCAAAGACGTTTGTGAATATAAAATTTCCGGACGTTGCATTAATGCCCCTACAAATTCTTTAGATATTTTGTCAAATTCCTTTAAATCTCCTCCAGAGCGGTCAAGTAATTTCATTTCAAAACCAGATGACATCCCGAATCCAGGAATACTTGGCGGCTGGAAGAAAATCATTTTAGCATCTTGGAATTGCGTAGCCGCTAAACCAAATAATTTTCCAATGACTACGTCCGTAGCTAATTCAGGCGTTTTTCTTTGTTCGAAAGGCAATAATTTAATCATCGCCATACCGTAGTTAGATCCTGAACCTGAGATAAAACTGAAACCAGATACTACTGTGATTGCTTCAATCCCAGGAATTTGTTTGGCAGCAGCTTCAAAGTTTGATTGTAATGTATAGACGCGGTCTTGAGAGGCACCAGAAGGCAACTCAATATTCCCCATAATAAACCCACGGTCTTCATTAGGTACAAAACCTGTTGGCATTGAATTATTTGCCCAGTATGTCAATCCTAAACAGGCAAAAAGAATAGCAAAAGTTACCCATTTGTGTTTTAATAAGAAATTGAAACCATTACCGTATTTGTGCGTTAGTGAGTTAAAACCAGTATTGAAAGCGCCAAAAAAACGTTGAATAAAGTTTCTTTTCTTTCCGTCGTGTTCTACGTGTGGTTTCAAAAACAAGGCACATAAAGCAGGACTTAAAGTCAAGGCGTTTACAGCCGAAATGATGATCGCAACAATTAATGTAATACCAAATTGTTTGTAGAAGACTCCTGTAGGTCCTGATATAAAGGTTACTGGAATAAATACAGCCGCCATTACTAGCGTGATTGAAATAATTGCCCCAGAAATCTCACTCATGGTGTTTTTTGTCGCGGTAGTGGCGTCCTCCCCAGTTTCTTCCATTTTGGCATGAACCGCCTCGACGACGACAATGGCATCATCGACGACAATACCAATGGCTAGTACCAATGCAAATAGCGTCAGTAAGTTTAACGAGAATCCAAATAAATTTAAGAAAAAGAAAGTACCAATAATGGAAACAGGTACTGCAATTAATGGAATTAAGGTAGATCTAAAATCTTGTAAAAAGATGTAAACTACAATAAACACCAAAATAAATGCTTCGATTAAGGTGCTAACGACTTTGCTGATCGAGGCATCTAAGAATTCATTAGTATCCATCAGAATTTTGTAATCTAATCCTTCAGGAAGATCTTTTCCGATTTTTTCGAGTTCGTTTCTTAGATTTTGAATAATCTCTTGGGCATTCGATCCTGGAGTTTGGTAAATGGCCATCGCTACAGCCGGATTACCTGATAATTCCGAATTTCCTGTATAGGATTGTGAACCCATTTCTATTTTCGCAACGTCTTGTAGGCGTAGGATTTGTCCGTCACCTAAAGATTTAATTACGATGTTTTGGTATTGTTCTTCGGTTTTGTATTTTCCGCTGTATTTAATAACATATTGAAAGGCTTCTCGGTTGCTTTCTCCCAATTGTCCCGCTGCAGCTTCTAAACTTTGTTCGTTTAATGCGGCAACTACATCGCTTGGAACAAGACCGTAGTTTTTCATTTTCGCTGGATCCAACCAAATACGCATGGCGTAGTTACGCATTCCAAATACATTGGCATCTCCAACCCCATTAACCCTTTTTAATTCTGGAACTACGTTGATATTCATGTAGTTTTGAACATATATAGCGTCGTAATTTGGATTGGTTGAGAAGAAAGACAAGAACATCAAAGCACTTGTTTGTTGCTTCTGTGTAGTTACCCCAGAGCGCGTTACTTCTGAAGGCAATAAAGGGGTTGCTCTAGATACACGGTTTTGAACGTTTACCGCAGCGATATCTGGATCTACTCCTTGTTTAAAAATTACTTGGATCTGAGCACTACCATCGTTACTTGAAGTAGAGGTAATGTAGTCCATTCCTTCCACACCATTTACTTGCTCTTCAATAGGAATAATAACACTTTGAAGCACAGTTTCGGCGTTAGCACCCGGATAGTTTGCAGATATCTGTACTGTTGGTGGTGCAATATCAGGGTATTGGGTTACCGGTAGTGTCGTTAAACCTAGTATTCCCAGTATGACGATTATGATAGAAATAACCGTCGAGAGAACGGGTTTTTCAATAAATGTTTTTAGCATAGTTTAGAATGTTGGTTTGATTGAGTTGATGATAGAGTCAAAGGCAACGGGTTTTGGGGTTATTGCAGCTCCATTTCTAAGAGTTGCTAAACCTGTAGCAATGATTAGATCATTTTCTTTAACTCCAGATTCGATTATAGCCATGCGGTCAATTCGATCAATAACTTTTACAGGCATTGATTTCGCGGTATCATTTTGGACACCATATACATAGGTGATTCCTTGTTGCTCATAAGTTGCCGATTGGGGAATTACCAAAGCGTTTTTGTATGCTCTTGGAATTAAAATTGTACCGCTATTTCCGTTGCTCAATAAGCCATTCTTATTGGCAAATACTGCGCGAAATCTTACGGTTCCCGTTGTTGGATCAACCTGACCTGTAATGGCTTCGACTTTTCCTTCACTTTCATACATATTTCCGTTCGCTAGACGTAATGCTACAGCGGGTAATCCTACTAGTTTTTCTTTAAGGGTTTTACCTGTAGTTGTTTCTAAAAAATTGAAATATTCTTTTTCGTTCATGGCAAAGTATGCATAAACTTCACTGTTGTCAGACACTTCCGTAAGTGGCGTAGGATCTGCAGGACCAACTAAGCTTCCTACTTTGAAAGGTAATGCGCCAACTGTTCCAGAGAGTGGGCTTCTGATGATTGAATAGTCAATGTTTGCTGCTACACTTTGGTATTCTGCTTTGGCAGCGGCTAATTGGCTTTTGGCTCTTGCCAAATTGGCTTTAGCAGTTTCTAATTGAACAGCGCTTACGATGTTTTTTTCTACTAAAGGGATTAATTTGTTTACTTCAACTTGAGCAACATTTACACTAGATTCTGCAGCTATAATACCTGACTTGGCTGCGTTTGCAGTTTGTGTTAGCGTATTCGTTTCCAGTCTGAATAAGGGTTGGCCTTTTGTAACCGTTTGTCCTTCGTCTACATAAAGTTCTTGGATGTATCCCGAAATTTTTGCGCGAACGCTATTGTTTAACTTCCCTTCGATGTTTGCTGGAAAAGCTTGGTGTCCAGTAACGTCTCTAGTGGGTACATTAACAACAGCAAATGGAATTGGTCCATGGCCTCCTGCTTGTTGATTTTCTTTTTTCTCGCAAGAACTTGTTGCGACAGCTAATGCAGCTAGGAAAATAGTGTTAAAAATATATTTCATAATGGTTAAATTGAGTTTTTTAATTTTTGTATTATGGTATCCAAGAGATTAATGCTACTATCTAAGTGTTCCGCGAAAAACATCATTTTTCCTTCGCAATTGTTAGATTTTAATTTTCCTTCGTTCAGATAATTAATCATACGGGTATTTAGTGCTTTTTCTCGGTCTAGTTTGTCTTTTATAAGTTCTAATCGTATGGTCAAATAATCTGGAATAAGCTTGAAATATCGTTTCCGTTCATCTATTTTGTTGAAATGTTCTATTTGTCCGTTGCTAATTAAAAGGTTTAAACTAGTTGATACCGAACTTTTACTGGCATTTAATTTCTCTACTATTTCGTCAAAGGTTACGCCGTCACTGTTGTTGTTAAACATGATGTAGGTGTAAATCTGGGCCGTTAAAGGCGAGAAGTTGTAAACAGCTTCATGATGTGCGCAATAGTCTTGAAAAAACTCAACCAATTCTTGATCGTATTTCATATGTTAAGTGATTTTCCGGCAAAGATAGTATTAGTTCGGTAAAAACAAAACCAATAGAACTTAAAAAAATATTAAATAATTGTAAACTTAAAAGTCAATTAAATCCTTGGTTATGAATAGGATGTTTTTTAAGGGGATGATTTTTTTAAAAAAAATAAAAAAAAATGTGGAAAGAAATAAAATTGCTGTATATTTGCACTCACAAAATGCGGAAGTAGCTCAGTTGGTAGAGCTCCAGCCTTCCAAGCTGGTTGTCGCGAGTTCGAGCCTCGTCTTCCGCTCCAAAACTTGATGAAAGTTTCAAAAGATCATCGCATGCGGAAGTAGCTCAGTTGGTAGAGCTCCAGCCTTCCAAGCTGGTTGTCGCGAGTTCGAGCCTCGTCTTCCGCTCCAAAACTTGATGAAGTTTCAAAAGATCATCGCATGCGGAAGTAGCTCAGTTGGTAGAGCTCCAGCCTTCCAAGCTGGTTGTCGCGAGTTCGAGCCTCGTCTTCCGCTCCAAAACTTGATGAAAGTTTTAAAACATCATCGCATGCGGAAGTAGCTCAGTTGGTAGAGCTCCAG
>JASLDM010000058.1 GCA_030151565.1 Flavobacterium sp.
CTTCTCTAACATCTGGCAGTAGTATGGTATATCTACTTTCATAAACTTCGCACTGTTTAGATGAAAGCTTGCCAACGAATACACTGCTCTTGGGTTGTTAGGATTTAGTTTGACAGCCTGCTCATAAGCTTTGTTAATAATTGGACTTTGAGTCATTCCTTTATTCATAGGATCAGTTATTAATTCTAAAGTTTCATTCAACCCTTTCAACACATACCATTCCTCTCCTCCTACTGTTATCCAATGGTCTATCAATATTCTATTTCGCTCTACGATATCCTCCACATCATCCCCTTGTGGGTTATTAAACCCTTGTGTTACCTCTATAAACACTTTATAGTACACCGGAATCCAATTCTCTTTATCCATTGTTGCTACTCGATCTAAGATTGCGACAGCTTCTTTTGGATGTCCATCTTGCCATTGTTGTAATGCCTTTTGCATTCCTAACTCGTATTTAGATTGAGCAAATCCCATTAAGCTAAATACACTAAAAACTAAAGTAAGTAATTTCTTCATTTGATTAATTGTTTGATTATAAGATAAAACTACGCCGTTCTATACACGACGAGAAACTAAGTTGTGTGAACTGTTGTTTATTGCGCGCCAACCGTTACTACAAATTATCTAATTGATTTGACTTCTTGTTTGAACTGATTGTCCACATAAATCCAATATATACAAATCTCTTTGCTGTTGGATTTATCACATCTGGCTGCCCACCTTGTTGAGTAAACTGATATGCATACACAGGATTGCGACCTAACAGATTATCCACTGATGCATACAATATCTTTTGTGCACTTAATAGATAAGCCCAGCTCATACTTACATTGTGTATCTGACTACTTTTATACACTATCTTATCTGTAGTGTCGATATTATAGAAATGTCGAGGAGTAGTAAAGTTATACGTCATACTCACTTGTGACTTCCACTGCTCTATCCAGTACTTCGTCACTACAGAGAAGTTATGCTTAGCTACATAAGACGGTTGTACCCACTCATCCCAATACATCTCTTTTCGCTTCGAATCAATGTAGGTATAGGTAATCCAGTAATTAAAGTTCTTAAACGTGTTGCTATCTTTCCAGAACACATCAAATCCTTTTGCGTATCCCTCTCCTAATTGAGAATACTGACTTGGTTTACCCATTGGTGTCAACAGTAGTTTACTATAGTCTTTATAGAATACCTCAGCTCTAAGCATTCTCTTTTTGAACTCATACGTATAGTTAAAAATATAGTGATCTGCCTGCGTCCAATCTTCTTGCTTTAATGAAATAGCTTGTTCTAAATTTAAGGCTTGATTAAACACTCCATAAGACAGCGATACCTGTTGTTTTGTATCCATCTGGTAAGTAAGCATGGTTCTTGGTTCTATTGTCCAATCAGAAATTGCTGAGTATTTATTCACTCTTACCCCTGCTCTTAATGATAACCCTGATCCAATGTTCCAATTATTCTCAAAAAACAAGGCAAACCTCGTAGCATCTGTTTCATTATTAGTAGAATATTTTCCGATGCTGCGGGTCAAGTCTAACTGTGCCACTTGCACATCAGCACCAATAAAAGATTGCCACTTGCTGTTCCACTGATAAGACAATTTTACTTTCTGATTCAAATCCCAATTCTTTCTACCAATATGCTTTTCATTGCTATCCCCTTTATAGTCTGAATATCCTAATCCTGCTCCTACATCTAATCGCATATATGGAGATAGCTTTTTAAAGTAAAGGCTATTCATATACACATTATTTGATTTAAAAGCTAATGTATCTACTCTATTACTTGGTTCTATTTCTTGTTCGTACTTGATAGAGGTAAAGTCTACTGCTGTATACAATTTATATCCCCCGTCTTTCACCTCTCTCTTATATACCACCTCTGCCGAAGCTGTATTAAAAGGCTTTTTACTATTATATCGCTGTTTTACCAATGCTGTATATGCTCCTAAGTTTAGATAGTTAAGACTGTATGACAGTGAATTCTTTCCCCATTGATGAGTCTGCCCAAAACCAACTCCTACTGTAGAGATAGAGATATCCTTACGAGAAGGGTCTATATCATCAGATGTATCCAACTGTAATACTCCCGACAAGGCATCCCCAAACTCTGCGCTATATCCTCCTGCCGAAAAAGACATCCCTTTAAACAAGAAAGGATTGAACTTAGAACGCACTGGTACATTACCTACTGATGCTGTATAAGGTTGAAACACCTTTATTCCATTCACATAGATACCACTCTCATCTGCCTTACCTCCTCTTATCAGCAGTCTTCCATCCTCGCCATGAGTCTGCGCACCAGGCATCGTACTTAATACTCCTATAATATTTCCAGGGCTTCCAGCTGTGCTCACTACATCCATAGCATTAAGCCCTATACTCTCTGCTCGTTCTCTTTTATTTTTGCTCTTAGCGATTACAATTATTTCACCCAATAGATCGTCCTGTCCACTCAACACGAAACTATTGGTGTAATTTTCTTTTGTATCGATATATACATCCATATCTCCGTATTGTGGATGCATTAACTTTAGTACGTCTTTTACCACAGTATCATTTACAGTGAAGCTAAAGTATCCTTTAGCATCTGATAGTGCTCCATCGAAGCTTTCCTCTAAATACACATTTACATTCTCTATTGGTTTATTTCTTTCATTAACCACTGTTCCTGATATGGTGATTGTCTGAGCGTGTACTGCTCCTAAAAACAGGGTTAATAACATACATAATAGTGTTCTCATCGTTGTATAGGTTCTTAATTACCTTACAAACGTAGCTTAGCTGCACTGCTACTGAAAAACTGTGCGCGCGAACTGTAGAATTTTATGCGTGAACAGAAAAAAGCCTAGTTAACGAAACCTAACGACTAAGAATAAATTAAACAACACATTTATCTAGAATCAATAAAAATCCATAGAACAAAAAAACACCTCAAAGAACAATGTCCTTGAGGTGTTTTTAATAAGCTTACATTTAAAATGTCTAGACTTAGTCTCGTAATATATTTCTAGAAATAACTAATTTCTGAATTTCTGTAGTTCCTTCTCCAATCGTACACAATTTAGAGTCACGATAAAACTTCTCTACCGGGAAATCCTTAGTATACCCATAACCTCCATGAATTTGAATTGCTTCTGTAGACACTTTTACACAAACCTCAGATGCATACATTTTAGCCATAGCTCCAATCTTAGTCATCGGCTTATGATTATTTTTCAAGAAAGCTGCCTTATGTAACAACAATTCCGATGCTTCAATTTCAGTAGCCATATCTGCCAACTTAAATCCAATTGCTTGAAAAGAACTAATAGGCTGTCCAAATTGGTGTCTTTCTTTTGAATATTTCAAAGCTGCTTCATAAGCTCCTTTAGCAATTCCAAGAGATAGCGCTCCAATAGAAATACGTCCACCATCTAAAATAGTCATCGCTTGTTTAAAACCTTGACCAACTTCACCTAAACGATTTGCATCAGATACTCTACAGTTATCAAAGATCAATTCTGCTGTTTCAGAAGCACGCATTCCTAATTTATTTTCTTTACGTCCACTCGAAAATCCTGGTGTCCCTTTTTCAATTGCAAAAGCAGTAATTCCAGTACTTGTATCTCCTTTCTCTCCTGTACGAGCCAATACCACAGCTATATCACCAGAGATAGCATGAGTAATAAAGTTTTTTGCTCCATTCAAAATCCAATCATCACCATCTTTCACAGCAGTTGTATTCATTCCTCCTGCATCAGACCCCGTATTGTGCTCAGTCAAACCCCAAGCTCCAATCCACTCAGCTGAAGCTAATTTAGGAATCCATCTTTTCTTTTGCTCTTCGTTTCCAAAAGTTAAAATATGATTCGTACATAATGAGTTATGAGCCGCCACAGACAATCCGATAGACGAATCTACTTTTGAAATTTCCTCAACAATAGTAATGTATTCGTGGTAACCCAATCCTGATCCACCCAATTCTTCAGGAACTAATACTCCCATGAATCCCATTTCTCCTAATTTCTTAAATAATTCAACAGGAAAAGTCTGTGCTTCATCCCACTCCATAATATGTGGGCGGATATGTTGTTCTGCAAATTCTCTGATTGACTGTGCAATCATTGCTTGAGTTTCATTGTATTCAAAATTCATGGTTACTAGTTTTAATTCTTAAAATCCAAATATAAGTCAATTATATCCACTTTGTCAAGCGGAAAATTTTTTATTTCCTTAAATTCAACCGCACTCTTAAAATCTCCATGAGCACTTCGCCACTTAACAATTTCTCTAGCAATATAATAATTCAGATAAGGCAAATTTTTAATTTCATTAATAGAAGCATTGTTAATCTCAAGCTTAGTTATAGGTGGCATACTCTGTATCTCGAAATGTTTTTTCAACTCATCTAAAGCTTCTGGTGGTACTCCCCATACAAAATCAAGCTGATTGAGAGAAACAAAACCCCCAAATTTATCTCGCTCTTTTAAAATCCGATCTGAATAAGCCGGTCCAATACCACGCACCAACATAAAATCATCTTTAGTTGCTAAATTTAGATCTTTTACTACAATCAGTACACTCTTTTTGGAATTAGCAGGTGGATCGTATTTACCATAACTACCTTGTTTCCGAGGCTTATTAACCCATTCTGGAAATTTAAAATTAACAGCGTGTTCAACCAACCAAGCATCGGAAACCTGAGTCACCAACTGAAATTCTTTAGCAGAATTAACAAACTTATTTTGATCCCTAAAGCTATGTAAACGATCAATCTCTTCAACACTCATACCTAGCGTCAATCCTTTGTAATCTGAAATATAATTAGGGTTATAAGGGTAAACTTTTTTCTCTTTAGAGGCTGTAAACTCACGATAGATACTATCCAACTCAGCATTGGCTTTATTATCAATAATAAGATTTGACTCTTTAGTCCTAATTGCATAGGTGTTATAAAGCCAATAAACTATTTGAGTAAATACCAATAAAAAAAGCAAAATTAAAACACCCCTTCTCTGAGAACGAGTAAAATAAATCCAATATTTAGGTTTAAATAGTGGCATTTTTTATATTTTACTTTAAAAATACAAAAAAAATCACACAATCTTACTTTTATAAATCAAAAACAGAAGACCGTTTAGTATACACTAAATCCTTTAATTTAGCCATAAAAGCTAGCGTAAGATAAATTGCAAAAGCCAATCCTAAAGTAAAGAAAGATAAATAAATAAAAAACAAGCGAATACTTGTTGCCCGCATTCCTAAACGGTCAGCTAAACGGGAAGACACTTTGAATCCTCTTTTTTCAAAAAAATAACGAATCTTATTTATCATATTCAAGAAATAATTTAGGTAAAGATACAGCTTTTCTATTTATACAAAATTGCCCTACCTACCAAACATTCCAAACAGCGTTTCCGATCACAATATTGTTTTTTGAGCTGCAACAGCGCTTGAGAATCCAGGGCATCCTCAACCACAAATCCTAATTTAATGTAATTTAAAATCACTTGATTCGACTCTGGCTTCAATCCACGGATTAAATCAAACAATCGGTCGGAGAAGTCGATTTCTTTAGCTGAAAAATAGACATACAGATAGGGTATTATAGTATTTAAAATCACTAAATCTATAAACTTTTTACTGAGCTTTTTAGACAACTTCTTGCTTTGTTTATCAAACACAAAATGAGTTTGCCAATAATCACTAACACCTACGTCAAACAACTTGTAAAAATCTTCAATACTTTTGGCGTTTAAAACAAGGTGCGCCCCATTTCTATTTTCATGATACCAAGCTGCTAACTGAGCCAATCGAATCGTGGGGAAATTATCCGGACGTAACTTAAAAAACTGCACGAGTCCTTTTGGAGTCTCCTCTAACTGATACTTTAGCTTTAAAAAGTCCCATTCCTTTTTTAAGTCTTGCCCATACTCATCTTCTACATCTTCATTTAACAAACCATTCCCTCCTAAAAACAGCGCTTCCAATGCAAGCAAATCATCTGAGTTTTTTAATACAATTTCTATTGGAATTCTTTTAGCCCAATTTTCAAAAAAAACTCCATTAGCATTCAGCCCAAAACCTTTTGCTAGGCTTACAAAAAAAAGCTGTTCCCAATGCTGCTTTGTGTCAGACAGCAACTCCAAAATAGGCTCTGTTTTCTGTTTTAATCGTTCTACATACAATCCTTCTTTCCAATTCAATGCCTTTACAACATCTAACTCTACAATTTGATCCTCACAAGCAATCCAATGCTTCTTCTCAAATAATTTTTGATATCGATCTAATAAATCTGGAGAAACAATATCTTTTAAAATCAAAACAGGGATTAAACTTTGATCTGCTCTGAAAACAGGCATATCTGCTTCCCAAACAACATGCAAAATCACATTATCATACGCACGATCATTTTCATGGTGATGCGCATACCAATCAGACGCCTTAATATGTATTTCCACATTCCCTGCCCAAAGTTGATTATCAATCAACAATTGTGCATTAAAAAAATCGGGACCAGATGTTTGTAAATAATGCCCCGGATGAAAAACAGTCAAACGTTCCCCTTGCTCTGTGACTAAATCCTGATTGATCGCAAACAATTGAAATTGCCAAATATAATGTAGTAAGTGCTCTTTCATTTGTTTAATAAGTTTTAGAACACTTAAATTTATAAAAAAAATCAATACTTTTATTTTTTTAACCTTACTGACTGTACCAAAATGCTAAAAAACACTGTTTTACTTTTATTTATACTATTCAAAGTAACTATTATTCAGGCACAAAACAAAACTGAAAACACATTCATTGAGTATGAAACCTATCAGCATAGCAAACAAGTTGAAAATGAAAATGGACTTGTATTAATTGCCAACAACCAAGCTTCTTTACTCACAAAACAAAAGGATTTAACAAGGATCAGACCCAATTATCCAATTGAAGAATTCCTTTACCAACATACTTCCAACAAAGCCTTTTCTTTGACACAGTTAAATCAACAAAAACGCATTGGCACAGAGATCATTCGCTTTGAAAATGAAACTGAATTCAAGCACACTGATAAAACAAAATCTATTTTAGGCTACAAATGTCATTTAGCAACCACAACAATTAACTCTAATAAATTAGAAATTTGGTACACCAAAGAGTTACAGCAGTTTGGAAGTCCTATCAAAACGGGAGCCTCCCTAGGAGTAGTTCTTGAAATAAAACGCAACAACGACTTTAAAATAACAGCGAAAAAAATCACGCGAAAAATACCCTTTGATTTTGAAAGCTTAGCACAATCCAATCAAACACCTTTAGTTGATGAACTCACTTACCATGACATCATTTGGAAAAATCGCTTTACAACATTAGCTATTTTTGACAACGAAATCATCAATTATACACAAGATCCAAAAAGCAATGATTCGATTTTCAGATTTGCACACGGAACAGTTTTGGTACGTAAAGTAGCGTTCCCTAAAATAACATCAAGTTCACAAGTATTCTTAGACCTGTCACTCCAATCTAACGGAGATGCGTATGATCGCACTGGTAGTGTTTTTATAATCCCGACTTTTCAAGATCAAAACTTTTTAGAAGCTTTAAAAAAAGGCATAGAGCAACTTCCTATCTACAAAACTAAAGAGCCTTACAAAAACTATCAAGGCGTGGTTGCTACGCCAGATTACACTCCATTAATGGAACTTATGCGTTTCTTTACTCCTTTTGGAATTCAAGCATTTAACCACATTCAATTAAAAAATCACAATTGGCAAGAAAGTGCTTTTTACAGACAAGAAGTGTCTGAGTTTATACCGCTACTTCAAAACAGAACTTGGTATATAGGTGTTTATATCGGAAACTATGATGAAGGTGGTCACAAAATAACTGCAAATTTAACAATTCACAACAGCGAAGTAAACGAACCAAAAACAAGTTTATTCATGCCATTATTCAATACTACAAATATTATGGAAATGGCAGGTCAAGAATACCCTACTATGTTTAACGCTCAAGACGGATTAAGTGTAACGTTTACTCTGGATGAATCAATTGAAAATGCCTTTTTACGCTACATTACAACGGGTCACGGAGGAAGGAAAAACGGAGATGAATTCAACCCTAAAAGCAATGAAATTTATTTAGACGGCCAGTTAACTCATTCCTTTATACCATGGCGTCAAGATTGCGGCTCTTACAGACTTTATAATCCAGCTTCAGGTAATTTTACTACGGGATTATCCTCTTCAGATTTAAGTCGCTCAAATTGGTGCCCAGGTACGATTACCAATCCATATATAATTCCATTAGGAAAACTTGAGGCGGGTGAGCATACGCTGAAAGTCAAAATAAAACAAGGCAAACCTGAAGGTAAAAGCTTTAGCTATTGGAATATTTCAGGTATTCTCACGGGGTATTAATCACCGTTAAAAGACATAAAAAAAGCTCCGAAATTCGGAGCTTTTGTTTTATATCGCATTTAGCAAATCTGCTTTCGTGATAATATGATGTGTGCCGTCTTTCAACAACTTTACCAAAACAGCTTGATGCGTTTTAAACAATTCTGTAACTTCATCCAAACTTATCGTTTCTTCAACTATTGGAAATAGATCTCCCATTACTTCTTTAATAGGCAAATCACCAATATCTTTGTTGTTTGCATATTGAGCAAGCAAGTCATTTTGATCAACAGATCCTGCAAATCCAGCAACATCAACAACTGGCATTTGTGATATCTGATATTTCTTCATACGGAACAAGGCGTGCGAAACCAACTCTTCAGTACGAACAACAATCAAAGGCTTTTCAATATCATTCTTCACTAAATCAAAAGCTGTTTTACTTTCTTCTTTTAAGTAACCTTGTTCACGCATCCATTCGTCATTAAACATTTTCCCTACATATCTACTACCACTATCGTGAAACAAAACCACGACCACATCTTCCGGCTTAAATTGATCTTTCAGTTGTAGCAATCCCTTAATAGCAGAACCTGCAGAATTACCCACAAAAATACCCTCTTCCAAAGCAATTCTTCTTGTATAGATTGCAGCGTCTTTATCTGTCACTTTTGTAAAACCATCTATCAAAGAGAAATCAACATTCTTAGGCAAAATATCTTCACCAATACCTTCTGTAACATAAGAGTAAATTTGATTTTCATCAAATTCTCCTGTTTCGTGATATTTTTTAAACACTGACCCATAAGTATCGATTCCCCAAACTTTAATCGCTGGATTCTTTTCTTTCAAGTATTTTGAAATTCCAGAAATGGTACCTCCTGTTCCCACACCAACCACAAAATGTGTAATCTTACCTTCGGTTTGTTCCCAAATCTCTGGTCCAGTTTGTTCATAATGAGCAAGCGCATTGGACGGATTGTCATATTGATTCACATACCAAGAATTAGGCGTTTCGGTAGCTAAACGTTTAGAAACTGAATAATAAGATCGTGGATCGTCTGGTTCTACATCCGTTGGACAAACTACAACTTCGGCTCCTACAGCACGAAGAATATCCATCTTTTCTTTGGATTGCTTATCCGAAATAACACAGATCAATTTATACCCTTTAACAATCGCTGCTAAAGCCAATCCCATTCCAGTGTTTCCTGAAGTCCCTTCAATAATTGTTCCTCCTGGTTTTAAACGTCCATCTGCTTCTGCATCTTCAACCATTTTCAAAGCCATTCGATCTTTGACAGAGTTCCCTGGATTGAATGTTTCTACTTTAGCTAAAACCAAAGCGTCTACACCTTCTGTAACTTTATTCAACTTAACCAAAGGCGTATTTCCAATGGTGTCTAATATATTTTTTGCGTATTTCATCATATCTTAATTTAAACCTCTTATAAAGGCAAATATATAAATTGAAAAATTGATTCTTGTTATTGAAACGCTAATTGTTCTTTATACACTTAATCTTAGACTATCGAATTACTAGTTTCATAGCTCGCTCGATATCGTCAAAAAACATTCGTGTAAACTAGCTAAAGAAATTCCACACTAACCCAAAGCGAAACACAAAATCACGATAAGGGTAATTTGGTGCAGTATAAAAATTATAACCCGTCATACTCGAATTAAAATGTTCCAACTTAAGATAAATTCGAGCCGTTCGTACTTTCATATTTACAAAAAAGTCAAATACTGGATAATTACCTATTTTCACTTGATCTTGAACATAAAAATCACCTATTAGCGGATTGTATCCATCGGCATAATAGTTAGAAAAATAACTAAAAGTTATTCCTGTTTGAATTTGCAATGCTCTACTAAAAAAAGCATCCGTATAATACAGCGTATTTCTAGTTAAAAATTGAGGAACATTCAAAATATTTTGAGACTGATCTACTTGCTGATATAAAATCGTATTATCCAAAGCAAACTTACCTACTTTGAATTCTTTTTGTAACTGAACAGATACATAATTTATAGTTCCATCGAATTGCTTTGGCGTAGTGATTAATTGTAAGGGTAAACCATACTGATTCACAGCTTGTGCATCATTCGAAAAATACAACTTATCGTTAATTACAGAATAGTTTGCTGTAATCGCTCCCCAAGGGGTATTCAATTCAAAGTCAAAAGCATTATGCTTTTCGTTTTTAAAATTATGATACCAATTATAACCTACGTAATCACTTTGATATAATTGATAATTCAAATCGGCCATTTTATTGAGCTTTTGATAGCCAAACGCAAGGTCGATATCTTCTGCGAGATTATATTTTATATCTGCCTCTATATTACTCGTTTTATCATCACCCAAGGAACTTGACACTAACAAATTTGCTTTCCAATCATTTTTAAAATAAGAATATTTCCCTCCGAGTAACGTAATGTTTTTTTCAATCCTATTTGGAACTATTTCATTCTCATTTAGTATCGCTAAACTTTTATAATGATAATCATATTTCAATAAATCTGTAAAAAACTCAAATCTACCTAATAAATCAGACTGGTATGCTGCGCCAACGCGATTAAAGAATTGATAATAACGAGTTTTATTATCTATGTTTTCTTGATAAGCATTTCCAAAACGAAGCAACGTATCATTAGCCACAAATACCGAACCTTGCTGATAATTAAATCGCTTATCTTCATATACAAACTCATGCGTCAAAAGCAACCCATTCTCAAAAGAATTATTTAACTGATATTGATGATTTAAAAATAAGCGCTTCCCTTTTAAAACAGTTTCTACATCACGAAAATAAACATCTAATCGTTCTCGCTTGTTGTAGGGTTTTTCAGTATTCTCAAATAAATCCAAGTCACGAATACCGCCATTCTCTTGATTCAAGATATCTTGAACCGCAATATGCGTACGCATTAAATACCGTTTATTAGGAGATTGATAACTTGCCCCCATTCTGAAATTACCTGAAGATGATAATTGATTGATATATTTACCTAAAGAACGTAACCCCTTATAACCGATAAAAAAGTTTAAGTTCTCACTGGTATTCAAAGTAACAAAAGCATCTAAGTTTTGCCCTTGTTTCATTACCGTTTTATAATACAACTCTGTAAAAGGAGTTGGTGCAGAATAGTAGTTGATGTCTTCTTTTTCTAAATAACCGAAGTGCTTAGCAGAAAAACCAAACTCCGGAAAGACATTTTGCTTCTTGTAATTGTATTTCAAAACAGTATACGTTTGCCCCTCATTAGCAAACGGAAGTAAGCCAAAATGATCTTTACGTAAATAGTTGAAGGTATAATGTTTCTTGATACTCATTGCTGTATCTACAGAAATAGTATCATTTTTAATCGTTATAATTTTATAATCAGCTATTGGTGCAATCGAATCTTGAGAAGTAGATCTTGTATCACGATCGCGATCCTGATTGTTAAAATCAAGATGATCTCCATTCGGACCTTGTTGTCTATTAAAATCTCTTTGCCCCGTAGTTCCTAAATCCCCTTGTATAAGAGTTTGCCGCTGCTTTATTTGTCCTTGCATCAAGAAGGGTACAAATAAGAGAATCAAAACGAGATACTTCTGCATAAAATGATTTTTAAGCAAAGGTAATTTTATTTTTTAATTAAATGAAAAAAGCCATCCGAAGATGGCTTTTAACTTGTTATAATTTACAGACCTATTCTTAGAATGGGTTTTGCACTCCTAAATCAGGATTCGCGTTAACCTCAGAAAGAGGGAACTGAAAAATAAATTTAGGTGTTGGATAAGGAAATGAAAACGCTCCCATTGTAGGATGATTAGATCCTTCATAGATACGCTCTAGACCAACTTTCCATCTTTTCATGTCAAGAAGTCCAAAACCTTCTCCCCAAAGCTCAATACGTCTTTGTTTTCTAACCTCCTCTTTCAAGGCATCCCCAGATCCTGAAAACGCATAAGCAGCATCACGAGAAGACATCAAGTCATTCAAAATTGCAATTGCAGTTGCATCATCATTTAATGCTGCTGCCGCTTCTGCCTTGTTCAAGAACATTTCTGTTTTACGCATATACAAATAATCTCCAAAGAAGAAAGACTTATCTATAAACTTGGTATTTGCATATTTAGGCAAACCATAAGGATTTGTTTCCTCATCCTCAGATCCATCAGAGAACCAAGATTGTCTCTTATCCGTAGCCGAAATCATATCATAAAGACGTACATCAATATTTTTATAAATTCCAATCCCTGCATAACCATCATTTGTATTATCCATATGTGAAAAGAATGATGCATAAACTGAAGAAGAACTACCATCTATATCAAATCCCCACATCCAATCTGGATTACTAATATTTGAGAATCCATCATTGACAACATTAAAATCTGTCATCGTTGCACCTCCAAGTGCTAAGTCAGAATACTTGATTACCTCAGCATAGTTCTCTTTGTAAAGATAAAATCTAGACAACAAACCAGCTACTACCTTAGAATCTAGTGATCTTAATGAAGTACGTTGATAACCTTCTAAAAGATCATAAGCTGCTAACAAATCCTTCTCAATAAAATCATTAACTTGACTTGTAGGCATTCTTCCAAAGTTAAAATCGTGTTCTGTAGCATATGGAATTCCATTTTCGCCATCAGCATATAAACGCACTAACATAAAGTTAGCGTGTGCACGAATTGCTAAAGCACGACCACGAACAGCCTCGATATTTTCAATAATATCATCAGACCCTTTCGCTCCTTCTGTACTCAAAAGCAACTCATTCATATTTGAAGCTACTCTATTGTAAAACTCCCATAACCACTTGTTTCTAGAGTTTGATTCCGCTCTAGCGGTATAATTATAATAGTTTACAAAAAAGTGCGATACAGACATGGTCATATCATTCCCCATAAGATCCATGGCAATATCATATGCCTTTTGCCCAAAGTCATCGTGCTGTTCTGCACCACCATTATTGTAAGCTACCATCGTACTATAAGCTCCTGCTTCAATACCTTCAGCCAACAATAAGGCTGATTCTGGAAATTTTGCCAACTTTTCCATTCTGTCATCAGAAAAGGAATCGTTTTGATCTGGATTTAAAAAATCATCCGAACACGACGTTAGCAAAGCACTTCCAGCAAATAATATTGGTAATATATACTTTTTCATTTCTTTAAATTTTTAAAATTGTAGATTCACACCAAAAGCAATTGTACGTAAAATAGAATATCTATTATCTGTACGTCCAGTAAAGCTCATTCTTGGATCATATCCTTGTCTTTTACTCCACAAAGCAACGTTATCAACGTTTGCATAAACACGAAGCCCATCTAAACGAAGCGCATCTAATACCGTTTTATCAAAATTATACCCTAAAGTAATGTTTTGTAAGCTCAAGAAGTCAGACTTGATTAATCCTAATGTAGAAGTACCATAGTTATTAAGCGGATCTTCAACATCTACTCTAGGCATAGAAGCCGTTTTATTGTCTGGTGTCCAAGTTTTTGAAAAATCTCTATGTAAGTTTTGCCCCGCGTCTGGAACAAAAGCTTGCATATATCCACTATCATATCCATATCCACCTAATTGGTAAGCAAAATCTACTCCTAAATCAAATCCTTTTACATCCAATTTAAAACCAAATCCTCCATACATTTTTGGCAATGCATTCTTATCAATTACCTGATAAGTAGCTTCATCCCATACTTCTGTCACCTCACGATTTCCTGTATCAGCATCTACCTTTACAAACTGTGAGTTTCCGTTTTCCGGGTTTACCCCTAAAAATTCTTTCAAACGATAAGTATACAATGACTCACCTTCACGTTGAATATAGATTCCATCTATAATATCACGTCCACTAGGTAAAGCAGTAACTTTGTTTTTATAGTTTGTAAAGTTTGCGAATAAATTCAAACGTACATCTTCAGTACGAATAATGTCTCCATCAACAGTAAACTCTACCCCTATATTATTCATATCCCCAGTATTCATAGGCACTAAAGAAAATCCGTGCTGTGCTGGACGAGGAAGCATAAACAACATATTTGACACTTTTCTTTCAAAGTATTCCGCTTCAACATTTAAACGGCTATTGAAGAAAGCTCCTTCAAAACCAATATTTAAGTTTTTGTTTGTTTCCCAAGTCACATCTCTATTACCTGCAAACGTTTTCTTAACACTGATTGGCGCATTTGGATCTAATGAAGTAATTACCACATAAGAATCTTGGTAAGGATTTACTAACTCCAATCCAGTATCTGGATTCAATAATCTATCATTTCCTTGCTCTCCGTAACTACCTTTAATTTTCAATTCATCAATCCAAGAAACATCTTTTAAGAAATTCTCTTGAGAAATTCTCCAAGCTGCTCCAACTCCATAGAAAGTACCCCAATTTGCACCTGGAGCAAATCTTGACGATGCATCGCGACGAATACTTGCATTTACGTAATATTTATTATTATACCCGTAATTTAATCTTGCAAAATACCCTTCAAGTGTATACGTTTTATTCCCTCCTTCACCATCAACTAATACTGCTGCATGGTTTAAGAAAGGGCTATCTGGGAAAAGTAGATTCGTTCTATGAACGTATACATTATCCGATTTTCTCTCTAATGATTCATGTCCTAATAAAACATCAAAAGAGTGATCTCCAAACCATTTATTATAAGTTAACAATTGTTGTTGTGTAACAGACATTTGACGGTAATTCTCGAATTGCGCACGTCCGTTTGGCTTCATAGCATCTCCGTAAAGAGGTGTATCCATACTTCTATCCATAGTACTGTATAGATCTCCAGTAACCGTATATTTGAATTTCAAACCATCAAACAATGTTGCCTCCACATAAGCATTAGCAAAAAGGTTATCACTAACAATACGCTTATAGTCATTTATAGCTGTAGCATATGGATTTTGGTAATCCCCGTAAGGTCTTGCTTTACCAGTAACTTCTCCAGAACCATCATCATACATTGCGTTACCCTCTGCATCTCTAATAATCTGTCCTTGATTATCATAAGCATGTACTGGATAA
This sequence comes from Flavobacterium sp., assembly GCA_030151565.1. Classification (GTDB taxonomy): domain Bacteria; phylum Bacteroidota; class Bacteroidia; order Flavobacteriales; family Flavobacteriaceae; genus Flavobacterium. The sequence goes on from JASLDM010000058.1 coordinate 15,416, forward strand.
ATAGGTGCAATTTTTCTAGTCCAGAAGAATGGGCTACTATAAGTACTCCCTCCTCTATAACCATCTAAGTATTGTTGATTCATATGCGTATAGCCTAGATTAGTTCCAAACTTAAACGTATCGTTTATTTTTGTATCAACATTTACTCTTGCTGTAATTTTCTCTAATCCAGAGTTTACAACATACCCGTCATTTTTCTCATATCCTAACGCAAACAAATGTGTTGTTTTATCGTTTCCTCCTGAGATACTTAAATGCGTTTGTGTAAATAACCCTTCTTTAAATAAGTAATCATTCCAATCCTCAGAGTACAATAATTTTGCATTAGGATTTAATCTCCCAGTTGCCGGATCAATTATCTGATCATTAGGCACATTATAATTATTGTATCCCAAACCTTGTGAACCATCAATTAAGTTCTGAGATGCAGCAATAGAAGCATCCTCATAGCTTAATGGCTTACTTGAATTCATATATGTATTTCTCAAGGCTGTAAAATACCCTTCATAATACTCTTGTGGAGATTTCATAATATCATACTCTTTCGCTGCGCGTTGAGAAATACCCACTTTAGTACTAAAAGTCACTTTACTTTCACCCGCTTTACCTTTTTTAGTAGTAATGATAATAACTCCATTTGCCCCTCTATTTCCATAAAGTGCAGCAGCAGAAGCGTCTTTCAAGAAAGACATACTTTCAATATCATTATTATTAATTGCAGCAACGTCACCTGAATAAGGCACACCATCTACTACATACAAAGGCTGAGACGAAGCATTAATAGATCCTACACCTCTAAAGCGAACCACCGGTGGCTCACCTGGCATACCATTATTATTAATTACTTGAACCCCTGCTACTTTTCCTACCATACCTTGTACAGCATTCGAAGCCGAAGTTTTTGCAATCTCCTCTGCTTTCACAACTCCCATAGATCCCGCAACCGAACTCTTTGATTGTGTTCCATAAGCAGTAACAACTACCTCTTCCAATAGGGCCTCATCTGCCAGCATATTTAAATTATGAGCATTTGCTGTCCCTACTGTATAAATAGCATCTTTCAACCCTATAAAAGAAAACTCCAAAACATCTCCTGGATTCACCTTCAATGAATACTTACCATTTAAGTCTGTTTGTGTCCCGTTTTGTGTTCCTTTTATAATTACCGTAACGCCTGGAAGTGGCATTCCAGACTCAGATACAACTCCCGAAAGAGTCTTCTCTTGTGCAAATGATACTTGCACAACTAGCGCCGTAAATAACGCTAACGTCCATTTTAACTTTGATCTCATTATAAAAATTGAATTAGTTAGTATAACAAATTTAAGATTTTTTTATAAGCATAACAACATTTCACCTTTATTAACATCAGATTTTTTAACTATTCTTAACGAATTACACAAAAACCAACCATACCACCTTTCTAATGAAATCTTCCTTATATTTTCACTTAAAACAACCAATTTAATGAAAAATACTCAACATTTAACCACTCTTACTTCATATTTAACATTTTTCAACGTTCACTATTTACGAATTCGAGAAAAAAACAGGCTTAATTATCACAAAAAAGACACGAAATAAATTAACACAGAAAGGAAACCCGTTTATATTCAAAATCCATTAATTTTACACCTCATTATAAGTTAAATTATTTAATTCCAATAATCGATTACTTACACCCTCAAATTAAATATGTTATTTTCAAATTATTCTAAATCACTTTTAGAAGCAGGCACCGATGAGGCAGGCCGAGGCTGCATTGCTGGTCCAGTTACAGCTGCTGCAGTCATACTTCCAATAGGTTTTGAACACGAACAACTCAATGATTCTAAAAAAATATCAGAAAAACTCAGATATCAGCTCAGAGAAATCATTACCGAACAAGCACTCACCTTTAAAGTCACACATCTTAGCGAACAGGTAATCGAAAACGTGAATATTCTTAATGCAGCCATCCAAGCCATGCAAGAATCTATTTTAAGCCTAGACCCATTACCCGAATTTGTTATTGTTGATGGAAATCGCTTTAAAGCAATTCCAAACATTCCTCACCAATGCATAATAAAAGGCGATATGAAATACCTAAGTATTGCTGCTGCATCTATTTTGGCTAAAACCGCCAGAGATGACTATATGAATAAAATACACGAAGAGTTTCCAATGTACAACTGGAAAAAAAACAAAGGGTATCCAACAAAAGAACATCGTGAGGCAATTTTAAAATTTGGCCCTTGTAAATATCACAGAAAATCATTTAAATTACTCCCTGAACAAACAAAGCTTACCTTATAAACATAAAAATCACTGATTCTAATTTTCGCACATAAAAAAACCGATAATGCTTTTTACATTATCGGTTTTTTTTAATTGTATATTTCTTACTAATGTTTTGAATTTTCTACACTTTTAAGTACTCTAAGAAAATAAACTTCCTTTTGAATCCTATACAGATACTTACATTCAGCATTACTTGTACACATCTTCTTCGAGACTTCTACCAGACATCCACCACACTCCTTCGAAAAAAGACCTTTTCCCCGAACATGTGTGGTACATGTGTGGTACATGTGTGGTGCGTGTTTGGTACATGCTTAGAACGACTACCCTCTAAATCAAATCCCAAAAACACATAAAACAAAAACATGCTTCTGGCTTAAACTAGAAAACACCAAACTTCTAAGTTTGTTTAAACAACTCTTTAGATATTAACCTCTAAGAAAATATCTTATTAATAGCATTGATTGTAAAATCAAGATCTTCATAACTTAATGCATCTGTAATAAACCAAGTCTCATAAGACGATGGCGCAAGATGAACACCCTCTTTCAACATACCGTGAAAAAAAGTTTTAAAGACATCGTTGTTTCCATAACCAGCAGTATCGAAATCATAAACCTCGCGGTCATCAAAAAACACTGAAATCATTGAGCCTACACGATTGATTGAATGCGAAACACCACGATCTGATAAAACTTTATGCATACCTCTTTCCAAGTAAGCTGTTTTTTCCTCCAAACGTTTATACAATTCCAAGTCTGCTTCAATATTTTGCAACATAGCCAAACCAGCTGCCATAGCTAACGGATTCCCAGAAAGCGTCCCTGCTTGATAAACAGGCCCTATTGGCGCTAAATAATCCATAATTTCTTTTCTTCCAGCAAATGCTCCAACAGGCAATCCTCCACCAATCACTTTACCAAAAGTAACTAAATCCGCTTTTATCCCAAACAACTCTTGAGCACCCCCACGTGACAAACGAAATCCAGTCATAACTTCATCAAAAATCAATAATGCCCCAAACTCATCACACAAACTTCGCAACCCCTCTAAGAATCCTTCTTTAGGCGGCACACATCCCATATTTCCTGCCACTGGCTCAACGATAATAGCCGCTACAGTCTTTGGATTTGCTTCTAAAATTGCACGAACACTCACTAAATCATTATAATTAGCTAAAAGCGTATCTTGAGCCGTACCCTGGGTAACACCCGGACTATTTGGCGAACCAAAAGTAACCGCACCACTTCCTGCCTGAATCAAGAAAGAATCAGAATGACCGTGATAACACCCCTTGAATTTGATTATTTTTTCTCTATCTGTAAACCCTCGAGCAAGTCTAACGGCGCTCATACAAGCCTCAGTACCCGAATTCACAAAACGTATTTTATCAATATTTGGAACCATAGATACAGCCAACTCTGCAATCTCTGTTTCAATTTCAGTAGGCATACCAAACGAGGTACCTTTCTTTGCTTTTTCAATAACCGCTTCTACTACCGGAGGAAAAGCATGACCTAAAATCATAGGCCCCCAAGAGTTAATAAAATCAATTAATTTATTTCCATCTTCATCATACAAATAAGCACCTTTAGCTTCTTTAATATAAATAGGCGTTCCACCTACAGATTTAAAGGCTCTAACTGGCGAATTTACACCACCTGGTATCACTTTTTCTGCTTCCGAGAAAAGCTGACTACTTCTTTTATACAACATCTTATCTTATTTTTAATAATTGCCCTGCCGAAATAGAATTTCCACTAAGGCTATTTAATTTTTGTAACTGCGTAACCGTAACATTATAGCGTTTGGAAATAGAATACAAAGTATCTCCTGACGCCACTTTATGATATCCGGTATTGATCTGAACCGTAGTATTAGTTAAATTCTTATCCATAGCGACATATGCGTTCCCTAAAACCTCTTTGTCGTATAAATACAATTCGTAGCGTTCGATCAAACTAATTAACTTGTCTGGATATTTTGGATCTGTAGCATAACCTGCTTTTCGAAGTCCATTAGCCCAGCCTTTATAATCGGATTGATCTAATTTAAACAAATGACTATATCTTCCCCTATTTGTTAAAAAAAGTGAATGATCTCGGTATGACTCTTCCGGATTTTGATATTTTCTAAAACACTCATCTGGCGCATCATCCGTATGGCGTACTGAAGGCCCCGTCCAATCATGACACTTTATTCCAAAATGATTGTTAGCATTTCTACTCAAGGTACCTCTACCAGATCCAGACTCCAAAACACCTTGTGCCAAAGTAATGCTAGCGGGAATCCCATGCTCCCTCATATTGCTTTGCGCAATACCTTTAAATTGAGAAATATAATCACGAATAATATCTGTGGTTACATTCAGTTTAGATGTAGCCTCAAGCGTTTCCGTTTTAGAAGATGCTGGAGAGCTCGTAGGCTTTTTTTTCTGAGCAACAGCTTCGCGATTCTGTTTTGCGCGATAACTTGCCTTATCGATCAATTCCGTATTTCTAACTTTCCTACCAGTTAACGTCTTCTTCTTAGAACCACAACTGACTATAAAGAACAAACAGCAAATAATTAGTATTTTTCGCATTATTCAATTTTATATCTTATTCATTATTGTTTCATTTTTCCCTTGCAATCCTCCTGTGTGAATAGCAAGTATCTTTGTATTTGGCTTGAAAAAACCTTTTTTTATTAAGTCTAGAATTCCATAAACCATTTTACCTGTATAAACAGGATCTAACTCGATGTTGGTTTTTAACTCAAAATCACGTAAGAAATCAAGCAACACTCCATTACATTTCCCATAGCCTCCAAAATGATAATCTTGAACTAATTCCCAATTCAATCGAGTTGCAAACTTACGAATATCTTCAAATAAAAAATCACCTTTTAATGCAGGAAAGCCCAAAATAGATTGTTGATCCGAAGCACTATTTATTAGTCCAGAAATAGTACCTCCAGTACCTACTGCACAGCATATTACATCAAAAAAAGAATCTTCTTCTTTTAAAATTTCCTCACATCCTTTAATAGCCAATTCATTCGTTCCTCCCTCTGGCACACTATAGAATGTTCCAAACTCTTGAATTAAATTATCTATAAATGTTCTTTCATTTTTTTTTCGATACTCACTTCTAGATACGAATTTAAATCGCATACCATCTTCAAAAGCTTTACGCAACGTTGGATTATCTAAAAACTTGTTTTCTAACTCTTCTCCACGAATCACACCTATAGTTTCAATGCCCGCGATACGTCCCGCAGCAGCAGTAGCAGCAATATGATTAGAATAAGCCCCACCAAAAGTCAAAAGCTTTTTATGTCCCAAACAAAGCGCTTCCTGAATATTGTACTTCAATTTTCGGAACTTATTTCCAGAAATCTCAGGATGCAATTGATCTTCTCTTTTTACATAAAGTTCAATTCCATCAGGAAATCGCAACGACACTCTTTGGTTAGGTATATCGAATTCTTCAAACATATTTTATAGATATTTCAGAAAAGAGAATAAAGTCTTAGATGAATTATAATTCAGATTTTTTTCATTCACATAAGCTTCGCGTTCAAACGAAATAGCACGATAAGCCTGATATTTAGACCCCATTCTCAACCATTTTATCAAAAATTCAAATAAATACCAGATATAGAAAAAAACGATAAAAAGCTCCATTTGTTGTCTTAAATGAATCTTTTCGTGATTCAATAATGTAGTTGAACCAATTTGCTCAAATGAAGATACAATTATAAATGGGTACAAACTAATACCTGAAAACCCTTTGGGCACCCATTTTTTTGATACCACAAGCTTATAATACATTTTAGCAAATTATTTTTGATGGTTAAAAGAAAAACCGCATTCTATTCTTAATACGTTATTTAATCATTAACTTAGAACCGAAATTAGGCACTTATATTGAATATAACAAAACTACAAATTAAACATCGCCTAATACTTAAAAACGTATTAAATAATTACTATAGAATAACCATACAAAAATGACTTTTCAAGAATTAATTAGACAGGGAATTCCTTCAGAGTTGCCAGCAAAAAAAGAGTACGAATTATCGATCAATCACGCTCCTAAACGTAAAGAGATCCTGAGTGCGGAAGAAAAAAAACTAGCTTTAAAAAATGCTTTACGCTATTTTGAAGCTAAAGATCATCCCGTATTAATTGAGGAATTCAAAGAAGAATTAGAGAAATATGGGCGTATTTATATGTACCGTTTCCGTCCCGACTATAAAATGTATGCACGTCCAATTGAAGAATATCCTGGAAACTCACTTCAAGCAAGATCAATAATGTTGATGATCCAAAACAATTTGGATTATGCAGTAGCACAACATCCGCACGAACTAATCACGTATGGTGGAAATGGGGCCGTATTTTCAAACTGGGCACAATACTTACTAACAATGCAATATCTGTCTCAAATGACAGATGAGCAAACCTTAGTTATGTATTCAGGGCACCCGATGGGGTTATTCCCTTCACACAAAAACGCACCTAGAGTTGTAGTTACAAATGGCATGGTCATTCCCAACTATTCAAAACCAGATGATTGGGAAAAATTCAATGCCTTAGGAGTTTCTCAATACGGACAAATGACAGCAGGGAGCTACATGTATATCGGCCCACAAGGAATTGTGCACGGTACAACAATCACGGTTTTAAACGGAGGTAGAAAGATATCTAAAAACGGTGAAGGTCTTGCAGGTAAAATATTCGTTACTTCAGGTTTAGGAGGAATGAGCGGTGCACAACCAAAGGCAGGTAACATTGCCGGCTGTATTACTATCTGTGCTGAAGTAAATCCAAAAGCAGTTCACACAAGACATTCTCAAGGCTGGATAGACGAAGTAATCACTAATGTAGATGAATTAGTTACCCGAGTGAAAGAAGCGAAAGCAAATAAAGAAATCGTTTCTATTGCTTATCAAGGAAACGTAGTAGATATCTGGGAACGCTTTGATACTGAAAACCTTTACATAGACTTAGGTTCTGATCAAACATCATTACACAATCCTTGGGCAGGAGGTTACTACCCAGTAGGCCTAACTTTAGAAGAAGCTAACGACATGATGGCTAATGATCCTGATAAATTTAAAGAATTTGTTCACGAATCATTACGTCGTCAAGCAACAGCAATAAACAAACACACCGCAAAAGGCACTTACTTTTTTGATTACGGAAATGCATTCTTACTAGAAGCCTCAAGAGCTGGTGCAGATGTTATGGCGGAAAATGGCATTGACTTCAAATACCCTAGCTACGTTCAAGACATTATGGGACCAATGTGTTTTGACTACGGTTTTGGACCATTCCGTTGGGTATGTGCTTCCGCAAACCCTGAAGATTTAGCTAAAACAGATCAAATTGCTTGTCAAGTTTTGGAAGAAATGATGCAAAATTCTCCAATTGAAATCCAACAGCAAATGGCAGATAACATTCGCTGGATAAAAGGAGCTCAAGAAAACAAATTAGTTGTAGGCTCTCAAGCTCGAATCCTTTATGCTGATGCAGAAGGACGTATTAAAATTGCTGAAGCATTTAACAAAGCTATTGAAGCTGGGGTTATCGGCCCTGTTGTTTTAGGTAGAGATCACCACGATGTTTCTGGAACAGACTCACCGTACCGAGAAACCTCAAATATATACGATGGTTCTAAATTCACCGCAGATATGGCAATCCACAACGTAATTGGAGATAGTTTCCGAGGAGCAACCTGGGTTTCCATTCACAATGGAGGAGGTGTAGGATGGGGAGAAGTTATCAACGGAGGTTTTGGTATGCTTCTTGATGGTACTCAAGAAGCTTCTAATCGCTTGAAATCGATGCTCTTCTGGGATGTAAACAACGGAATAGCACGTAGAAGTTGGGCTAGAAACGAAGAGGCTGTTTTTGCAATTAAGCGCGCTATGGAAGCGGAACCGCTATTAAAAGTGACACTTCCAAACTTAGTTGACGAAAGCTTACTATAGAAATCAACTTAAAAACGATACATTATGAAAGCTTTAAAAATCTTATCCTTATCCGCCTTGTTATCTCTTGGTGCTTGTAGCAGCATTCAAGTAGCTTCAGATTACGATAACAAAACAAACTTTGAACCCTACAAGACCTATGCTTTTTACAAAGATGGGATTGATCAAGCTGAAATATCGGATTTAGACAAAAAAAGAATCCTAACAGCTATCGATGAATCGTTGACCAAAAAAGGGTTCACCAAAGGCGACAACCCTGACTTTGTGATTAATATTTTTACAAAAGCTAACCAACGCGTAGATATATACAACAATCCTTACTATAGCCCTTATTACAGCTACGGGTATGGCTGGGGACCGTATTGGGGACCAAATCACAACTCTGTATCGAGTAGTATTGAAGGAAAGCTTTTTATTGACATCTTAGATGCACATAAAAAAGAATTGATTTGGCAAGGAAATGGTACTGGTTTTCTAACCAAAAACAGAAATAAGAAAGAAGCTTTAATTCAAGAATTCGTTGACAAAGTACTTAAGGAGTTTCCTCCTAAAAACTAAGTTAACAACCATAAAAAA
>JASLDM010000111.1 GCA_030151565.1 Flavobacterium sp.
AACTCGACACACGCTTTTCTGCGATCTGCCTGAAAAGCCAATTCCTTTTCGTATAAACCAGTATTTTTCATATTAGATTGTGTTGTAATAAATTAATGCAAAATACCGATTTATAAATGAATAAATCAAGTTTTGCGATCATAATTACCTAACAATTATAAGTTTTGAATGTTAATAACTTGTTTTATAATAATAAACGAATGCGTTCCCCTTTACTATTGATTAACTCTAATCTAAAACGATTATTAGGTGCTTGACTTTTAAGGATTTTATCAGCAAGTTCTGTGTTGGTGATTTTTGTGTTGTTGATACTCAGTAATATAGCTCCTTCTAGTTCGTCTTGGTAAGGAAGGAAGTCCTTATTTGTAACTTTCTTGATTCGTACTCCATAATTTAATTTCATTTTTGCGTAATCAGTTTCGTTTAAATTTTCAAGTTCAAAACCGTTGAAATCAATAAGTGGATTCTCTGTTTTTATTAACGCTACTTCAAAGCTCATTTCTTTATCCTCACGCAACACTTTTACGAGAACTAGGTCTTGTGGTCTTTTGGTGTTTAAAATCGATTTGATGTCTACAAAAGTATTGATGTCTTTTTGATTTATATTGACGATGATATCGCCTGGTTTTAAGCCTGATTTTTCAGCGCCTGAGTCTTTCGTTACTTTTTGGATAAAAAAGCCTTGTACTTGTTTAGTGCCTAGTTCTTTTGCGATTAAAGGATTCAATTCTACTCCTTGGACACCTAAAATTCCTTGCTGTACATTTCCAAACTCCATAATATCTTCTATGATTTTTCTAGTAACATTGGACGGGACTGCAAATGAATACCCTACATAAGAGCCTGTGTTAGATGAAATCATAGTGTTGATTCCTATAAGTTCTCCTCGACTATTTACTAATGCTCCGCCACTATTTCCAGGATTTACAACTGCGTCGGTTTGTATAAAAGATTGAATTCCTGATTTAGTCAAGTTTCTTGCTTTTGCAGAAATAATCCCAGCGGTAACTGTAGAAGTAAGGTTGTATGGATTTCCTACTGCAAGCACCCATTCTCCAAGTTGAATTTGGTCTGAGTTTCCAAACACGATATAGGGGAGTTTTTCTGAAGCATCGATTTTTAATAATGCGATATCCATTTCCTTGTCTGTACCGATTAGTTTGGCTTTATAAGATTTATTGTTATTGAGTGTGATTTCAAGTTCAGAAGCATTTGCTATAACGTGGTTGTTAGTTACAATATAGCCATCTTCAGATATAATTACACCAGACCCCATTCCGACTTGTGCCTGTGTCTGACCTCCTCGGTATCCATAAAAATATTCTAAGATCGGGTTACTAGGTGTGGTCCTGTATGTTAGGTTTTTTACGTGTACTACTGCGTGAACGGTATTTTCAGCAGCTTGTGTAAAATCCATAGAAGTTAATGCGTAAGAATTCGAATTCTTGGATGCCTCAGGCGTTAAGAGCTTTGTAGCGGTATTAGTTACAGCTTTGTCGCTGTTTTTTTGCTCAATAAACATTTTATATCCTCCAAGTGTTATTGCGCCACTTAGTAAGGAAACTAACAGTAAACTTGTGAATTTGTTCATATATATTTATTTAATTTTAAATCACTAAAAGTAAAGTTAGAAAACTAATTTTATTCATTAAATATCTTTAACGGCCGATTAACATTCAGAATGAAAAATGAAGCGAATTAAAATATTCAAAGAAAATTTTTATAGAAGTTTTAAAAAGTTAAGCAGATTTCTGAAACAAAATCTTTAAGAAAATTGCAGATTTCTAAGTAATCGCTAACTTTGATTATTCTAAAAAGGAAATCTAATGAACTACATATTATTTGATGGTACGGTACGTGAAACTTTACTTCCGTTTACTTTTACACGTCCAGTTGCTGATATTCGTATCGGAATTTTAACGATTCGTGAGAAATGGGAGAAGTATCTTGGTAATACTACGACAACCATCACAGAGGATTATTTAAGTGAGAAATTTCCTATGGTGGAGTTGGAGCAGAATATAATGATTAACGCTTCTTTTTTACCTAATGCTGTATTGGTTGTTCAAGTTTTGAATTTAGAACCTAAACAAGCATTAGTCTATGAAGATGAGATTGTTGCTTTTTTTACAGAGGATTCTCAGGAAGAAATCGATTTTTCAGAGTACGAAATGATTTCTTGTGAAGGAGATTTAATTCAAATTGCTCATAAATGGGATATTTTTGAAAAAAATGATACGGTGTTACGTGCAGATTTTGAATTGATCACTGCTGATAGAATCTCGGAATCTATACCTAAAAGTGTTCAAGTAATTGCTCCTGAAAATGTATTTATAGAAGAAGGTGCGAAATTGGAATACGTGACCTTAAATGCAGAAACAGGCCCCATTTATATCGGTAAGAATACAGAGATAATGGAAGGTTCTATTATCAGAGGACCCTTTGCCTTGTGTGAAGAAGCTCAGGTAAAATTAGGGACTAAGATTTATGGTGCTACTACTATCGGACCGCATTGTCGTGTTGGTGGTGAAGTGAATAATTCCGTAATGTTTGGTTACTCTAATAAGGGACATGATGGCTTCCTAGGAAATTCAGTTTTAGGAGAATGGTGTAATTTAGGTGCTGATACAAATAATTCCAATTTAAAAAATAATTACGCAGCTGTTAAATTGTGGAACTATGAATTGGAAAATTTTGAAAATACAGGATTGCAGTTTTGTGGTTTAATGATGGCAGATCACAGCAAGAGTGGTATAAATACTATGTTCAATACTGGAACTGTAGTTGGAGTTGGATGTAGCATTTTTGGAGGAGGTTTTCCAAATACATTTATTCCAAGTTTTACATGGGGAGGTGTAACAGAAAATTCTATATATAAGTTGGATAAAGCGTTAGAAACTATGGAGATTGTAATGGATCGTCGTCATGTTGTTTTAACTGAGACAGATAAAAACATTATGACCCATATTTTTGAAGAAGAAACAAAAAAATAGAATTATATTATAAACAAAAACGACTAAGTGAAAGCTTAGTCGTTTTTGTTTTAGCGATATTGCACTACTTCTGGACGACTGTAGCTGAAGTTTTGTAAAGTGAAGTTATGGTTTCGTAACGAATTGGTTTTTGTTACACTATGACCTCTATCTGGCATTGATGGATAATAGGCAAGTGATAACTGAATACTACTAAAAACTAAGTAATCGTTATAAATAACAACGCCTGCACCAAACTTAGAGTACATTTTTGGATCTAAGAATCTATCTCCATCATTCCCAATAAACCCGAGTTCGATATTAATAAAAGGATTAAAACGAAATCCTTTCCAGTTATGTGGTGTATATGATTGTGCTTGATACGAAAAGTGAAAGCGTCTAGTACCTTTAATTTTAGATGCGTTCAAGCCTTGAATACTTTCTTCAATCAGCAATTGATCTCCTGTATGCGGATAGCGATTGTAACCAATTACGAGTTCAGGGTTGAAGAAATGTCTGAATTTCCAATTACCAAGAGTCCGAAGTTTAGTGAAATAAACACCTTCAATCCTAAGAGCTCCTTGTTCTGCTTTATTGCCAAAAAAGTAGCTGCCCCATTCAATATTAGTTGAAAAGTAGCCAAAACGGGTATATTTACCTAATGCAAATTTGGCGCCAAAATAGCTTCTGTTTTTACCGAAACGTTGATTCCAACCACCTGTAATCGAAAAGATCTTTCCGACTTGAACGTCTTCAATAATATCATAATTATAGATGTATTTGTCTTGAACGTAATTGATGGAGCTAAGTCCAATTGAAGCTAAAAAAAGCTTTTGTTTGCCATAGTATCCAAGCGTGTCAAATGCATAAGCTGGTTGCTCACTAAAGTTTTGTTGCATATAGCGCAATGACGTTCTTAAGTTAGTAGTAACGGCTTGTTCTTTGTATTTTGTAAAAACAGGAATAGAATAACCACCCCAAAAATCCTTGATATTAAATTTGAAGTTTTGTAGCTCATAGTTTTTATTTTGATCTGGTAAGGAGTCTCTAAAAAAACGTTGATAAATACTAGCTCCTCCTGCCCATTTTGCATAGGGAGAATAAAATGGACGATCTAGTCCAAAACTCTTTATGTAGTTGTCATCAAGGTCAATGTCATAGAGCAAATTAGCTCTGATAAAGGTGTTTTCTATATTATTAATTCTATAATTGGCATTATAGGCATTTCTTCCTTCTTTAAACCTAGTTTTATATTGTCCACTTAATTCGTGTCCAAAACCGCCAAAGTTTCGATCTACAAGACGTAATCTTGCTGTAGATGTAGACATGGAACCAGTTGGATATATACTCCAAGAATCTAAAACGCGTACAGATACATCTACAGAATCTGGATTATTTGCAATTGGAATAGGGCGAATCATTACTCGTCTTACATAGCGTTGTGTACGTATTAAACGTTCTGATTCTCGAATGATTAAGGAGTCAAAGACTTCGTTTTCTTTAAAAATTAGATAGTTTTTTATGGTGAAGTCTTTCGTTTTTAGGTGCATTCGATTCCCTAATAATTCCACTTTTTTTAGTGGTGTTTTAGAAGTGTCGGACTCAGAAAAACCAAAAGGATCGAGTGTCGTTATATTTATGTTTCGAATTATTTTTCCCTCGCCTAATTCAAAATGTTGTTTTGTTTTGATGTTAGTCTGAGGGTTTTGTGAAGCGTGTCTGTTTTTTTTCCTAAAAATAAGTTTATTAAACAATCGACCTGCTTTAGATTTCTTGGTATAATCCTGTACGTCTTTATAAATTTCGGTAGTGTCTTTAACTACTTCAGTATGCTGAGCTTGTGCACTAAAGTTATGGACCCAAAAAAGAATTAATATAAAGAGAGTTTGACGCATGGATACCTAATAAAATGAAATAAATATAACGTATAATTCTTAATAGTATTAAGTATTTATCTCTAAGTCTTTAATGTAATCTTCGTATTCGTAGAAAAATAATTCAAAAGCACCCATTTTCTCTGCAAAGAAATCGAAAATCTCGGGCCATGATTTTTTGTTATTGATGCTAACTTTTGATAATTCAACCCATATGCGGCTAACTTCTTTTCCATTTTCAAGAAAAAAGTGACGTTCAAAAATAGCGTCAGCAAGATGTTCTTCTAAGAGAATAGTTTTTAAAGATTCTACTTTTTCAAAGTATATTTTTCTTTTCTCTTCATCCTTAGGTTCTATTTCTAGAATTACTTGCACTTTCTTGTTGTCTGCATAAAACTTGAACGATACGTCTTTGATTTTCGTATTGTGCAACAACCATTTTCGAGGATATTCTTGCGCAAACGCAATCCAGAATTCTTTTTTAATTTGTAAGGCTTCTTCTTTGCTAAACATTATCGTATTGAAATTTATTCGTAATTTTAATCTGTCTTATATGAAAATTCAAACTTATGACTTTTGATTCGTTTATCAATAAAATTCCCGAAATTAAATCAGAACCTCTTTTAGCTTCCGGTGCTCATTTAAAAATGATTCCTAAAACCCGTTTAGCATTTTTAAATCCAAATGAGCATTTAGATAAAAATCCAAAACAGGCTGCTGTTATGATGTTGTTTTATCCAAAAGAAAATAAGCCTCATTTAGTGTTGATTGAGCGTGCATCATATAAAGGTGTTCATTCTGCTCAAATTGCGTTTCCTGGTGGGAAAACTGAAAAAGACGATGTAAATTTAGAGGGGACTGCATTGAGAGAAACGCAAGAGGAAATTGGTGTGATACAAAATAAAATAGAAATTATTAAATCATTTTCTCAGATTTATGTGCCACCCAGTAATTTTTTAATAGCTCCTTTTTTAGGTGTCGCGCAAGAAGGACTGCATTTTATCCCGCAACCGAGTGAGGTAGCGAATATTATTGAGTTGCCAATAGAGGTTTTGTTAAGCGAGGCAACGGTTCAGTTAGTAGAAAAGACAACTAGTTATGCTAGTGCTGTTGAGGTTCCTGCTTATGTTTATCAAGGATATGCTATTTGGGGGGCAACAGCTATGATTTTAAGTGAGTTGAAAGAAACTTTGCTGCGAGTCTATTAGTTGTGCTTCAAAATAAACGGGATGAAAAACATAACTCTAAGTTATAATGATGGAGGTTTTCAAACAAAAGTGGTAAATTTGCAGATTGATTAAAAGTTACGTTATGAATATATTTAAGAAAAACACTTTTGGGCATAACTTGTTTTTAAAGAAGTGGCTAATTCGAATTTTTGGATTTATAACGCACCGTCGCTTTAGAGGATTTAATGAATTGCAAATTGAAGGTTCCGAAATAATAAAAAATTTGCCAGATAAAAATGTGCTGTTTATCTCTAATCATCAAACGTATTTTGCTGATGTGGTAGCCATGTTTCACGTTTTTAACGCTAGTTTAAAAGGACGAATTGATTCTATTAAGAATGTTTTTTATATCTGGAATCCAAAGTTGAATCTCTATTATGTTGCAGCGTCAGAAACGATGAAAGCAGGATTGCTTCCTAGAATTATGGCATATGTTGGCGCGATTACCGTCGAGCGAACTTGGAGAAGTAAAGGGGAGGATGTACAAGAGAAAAAATCTGTAAATCCAAACGACACAGAAAATATCAAGAAAGCATTGGATGATGGATGGGTCATAACTTTTCCGCAAGGGACAACTACATCTTTTAAGCCCGTTAGAAAGGGGACAGCTCATATAATTCAGCAACATAGACCTATTGTGGTACCAATTGTTGTGGATGGCTTTAGACGATCTTTTGATAAAAAGGGATTGTATTTAAAAAAGAAAGGTATCTTACAGTCAATGGTTATAAAAGAGCCTTTGGATATTGACTATGATAATGATTCCATAGAGGATATTGTTGAAAAAATAGAATATGCAATTGAGCAACATGCCTCTTTTTTGAAAGTTATACCTCAAGAGGTTTTAGAAGAAGAACAGCGATTAAATAAAGAAAGAAATTGGTAAAGCGTTGTGTTTTTTAATAAATAAAAAAGGCCTGATCGCAAAAGCTATAAGAAAAGCCCCAAAGAGCTAGACGCTTTTGGGGCTTTTTTATGAATAGAAAACAGAAATACGTCTGTGTTACAAACGTACTGGATCTGGAACTAATTGTGTGTAATCGCCTTTATTTCGAATAACGTCGCGTACAATGCTAGAACTGATAAAAGATGTGCTTGCTGCTGTTAATAAAAAAACAGTCTCGATTTTGGTCAAGAAACGATTGGTGTGCGCAATGGCTTTTTCAAATTCAAAATCTGCAGGATTTCTAAGACCTCTTAAAATAAATTGGGCATCGTTTTCAAAACAAAAATCGGTTGTTAATCCTTCATAAGTAGTAACCTTAATTTTTGGTTCTCCTTTAAAGGTTTCTTCAATGAATTTCTTGCGAACTTCTAATGGAAACATATATTTTTTTTCTGCGTTAACTCCAATAGCAACTATAATTTCATCAAATAGAGGTAAAGCTCTATTGATAATATCGAGATGGCCATTGGTAATAGGGTCAAAAGAACCAGGAAATACTGCTCTTCTCATAATTAATTTTTGTTTTCTAATGCCAATGTAATGGCGTTATCAAATAAGTCTGATAAAGGAATATTGGCTACTTGAGCTTGTTTTGGAAGGATACTTTCTGTAGTCAACCCAGGTACGGTGTTCATTTCTAATAAGAAAGGCGTATTGTCTACAATGATAAATTCACTTCTTGAAAAACCTTCCATTTTCAGAATCGTATAAATGCGTTTAGCAATATTAGAAACTTTAGTAGTCATTTCTTCTGAAATTCTTGCGGGTGTTATTTCTTGAGACTTACCAAGGTATTTCGCTTCATAATCAAAGAAATCATTTTCTGAAACAATTTCTGTAATTGGAAGTACCGTAATGTTTCCACGATAATTGATAACACCAACAGAAACTTCTGTTCCGTCCAAAAAGCTTTCAATCAAAATTTCGTTGTCTTCTTTGTATGCTACTTCAATTGCATTGGCAAGTTCTTCAGAAGTACGTGCTTTAGAAATTCCAAAACTCGATCCCGATTTATTAGGTTTTACAAAGCAAGGCAAACCTACACGTTGAATAATATCTTCTAAATTGATATGATCACCTTGGTTTAAGTAATAAGAAATAGCGGTTTTAATTCCATAAGGTTTCAAGACAGAAAGCATATCTCTTTTATTCATTGTCAAGGCAGCTTGATAAAATCCACATGAAGTTTGAGGAATACCTAATAGGTTAAGGTAAGCTTGAATCAATCCATCTTCACCAGGAGTTCCATGAATTGCGTTAAAAACAACGTCAAACGTTATTTTTTGGCCATTATATAGGACAGAAAAATCATTCTTATCTACAGGAAATTCTTGTTGTTGCTCATCAACATACACCCAACGGTCTTTTAATAGGTGTATGCGGTAGGGATGGTATTTAGAACGATCTAAGGTTTTGAAAACAACTTCACCACTGGTTAAAGAAATTTCAAACTCACTAGAGTATCCTCCCATAATTATCGCTACGTGCTTCATATCTGATGTGGTTTTAAAATCGGACATCGTAAAGGATGTCGATCGATATACTCAAACAAATTTATAATAAAACATAGAAACAAAAAATGTTTTCTATTTTTATATCTTTGTCCAAATTCTATAAAAATGAAGGTAGTTAGTTTTTTTACTAGTAAAGCATTTGTAATTTCAATAGTTGCAGCTTTAGTATTGACAATAGGTGGTGTTTTTGCAGCATTAAAATGGTTGAATATCACCACTAAACACGGTCAAACCATTTTAGTTCCTGATTTACGCAAGTTAGATACAGATCAGGCTTTGCAACTTTTAGAGAAAGCAGATTTGCGTATGGTAGTCTTGGATACTTTAGATTATTCAAAAGATATTCCACCTTTATCTGTTGTGGAGCAAGATCCTGCTCCGGGAAATAGTGTAAAAGAGAATAGAAAAATTTATGTAAAAATCAATGCAGCTACTTACGGGAAAGTGATATTACCCGAATTACAACAATTGACTTATCGACAAGCTTTGGCAACAATTCAAGCTTTAGGACTAAAAGAAGGAACAATTAGCTATAGAACTTTTATTGGTAAAGATGTTGTTTTAGGGATATCTTCTGAAGGGAAAGCGTTGAAAGCTGGAGATAAATTAAAAAAAATGTCTCGTGTTGATTTTGTTTTAGGCGATGGTCGTGCACAATTGTCAGCAGAGGAATTGGACCAAGCTCCAGAAATTGAATAATACTTATTAAGAAGATGCAAGAAGGAAATATGACTGCGGTAGAAGAACTAGACGAAACCTTATTCGAACATTTTAAATTTGAAGCAGGTAAAGGGCAAGCACCTTTACGAGTTGATAAGTTTTTGATGAATTTGGTCGAAAATGCAACGCGAAATAAAATTCAACAAGCAGCCGCAAATGGCAATATCTACGTAAATGATATTCCAGTGAAATCAAATCACAAAGTAAAGGCTTTAGATGTTGTCCGAGTTTTAATGGAGTACCCTCCATTTGAAAATAAGATTATACCAGAAAACATACCTTTAGATATTGTTTATGAAGACGATACTTTATTGGTTATTAATAAACCTCCAGGATTGGTTGTGCATCCTGGTCATGGAAATTACACCGGAACTTTGGTAAATGCATTGGCATACCATTTTGAGAATTTACCTTTAAATAGTAGTGAAAGACCAGGTTTGGTGCATCGTATTGATAAAGATACAAGTGGACTATTGGTCATTGCCAAAACAGAATGGGGAATGGCTGATTTACAGCGTCAATTTGCAGAAAAAACGACAGAGCGTGAATATGTAGCTTTGGTTTGGGGAAATGTAGAAGAGGACGAAGGTACTATCGAGAGCTATATTGGACGTCATGTTAAAAACAGAATGCAAATGGCTGCTTTTGATGACGAAACTAAAGGAAAATGGGCGGTTACACACTATAAAGTATTGGAACGACTTGGTTATGTAACTTTAGTTTCTTGTAAACTTGAAACTGGGCGTACGCATCAAATTCGTGTACATATGAAACAATTGGGGCATACTTTGTTTAACGATGAGCGCTATGGAGGAGATTTAATATTGAAAGGAACCACATTCACAAAATACAAACAATTTGTGGAAAATTGCTTCCAACTCTTACCTAGACAAGCGCTACACGCCAAAACACTAGGATTTGAACATCCAAAAACAAAGGAATATATGCGATTTAATTCCGAAATTCCTCAAGATTTACAAGCTTGTATTGAAAAATGGCGTGGTTATGCCAATGCCTCTAATTTAGAAATAGACTAACGTTGTATGCAAAGAAAAATAATTGAATTTAATATTGCTAACGAACAAGATTTTAAAGAAAAACTACTTCAATGGGGACAAAGCTCCAGAGAAGTAGTTTTTTTTGATAGTAACGAATTCAAAGATTCTTATTCTGAATTTGAATATCGATTGGCAATAGATGCTTTTACTTCTATTCAAACAGATTATGAAGGTGCTTTTGAAGCGCTACAGGCTTATTATGAACAAACGCAGGATTGGTTGTTTGGGTATTTGGGCTATGATTTAAAAAATGATATTGAAGATACTACGTCTGATAATTTTGACGGACTAAACTTTCCTGAGCTTTTCTTTTTTCAACCTCAAAAAGTCTTTACCGTTAAGGGGGATGTATTGGAGATGGCATATCTTAATGTGGTTTCCGAGGAGATAGAATCAGATTTCGAAGCCATACGTAAGGAAGTGTTGTTTGAAGATTTAGAAGAAACAAAAGCGGTTGTTTTGCCTCGCATAGATAAAGAAACCTACGTCGAGAGAGTAGCACAGATTATAGCTGCAATAGCATCGGATACTTTAGAAGAACTTAATTATTGTATGGAATTCTATGCGGAAAATATAGATTTGAATCCGTTGAAAGTCTATCAAAATTTAAATGCAATATCAACACCTCCTTTTGCTTGTTTTTTTAAGCGTGCTCAAGATTTTGCTTTTTGTGCTTCTCCGGAACGCTATTTGAAAAAAAAGGGTTCTACCTTGATTACGCAACCCATCAAAGGTACGGCTAAAAGACATCACGATGAGGATAAGGATGCAGCAGCAATTGCTTATTTAAAAAATAGTCCAAAAGAACGTGCCGAAAATGTTTTGACCGTTGCGCAAGTGAAAAAGGATTTAGAAGCTGTAGCAGTAAAAGGCTCTATTGAGGTAACGGAATTATGTGAGGTATACTCTTTTCAGCAAGTGCATCAAATGATTTCAACAGTTACAGCAGAAGTAGCAGAAAATCAAGATGTGGTAGAATTAGTGCAAAAAACATTCCCGATGGGAAGTATGGTTGGTGCGCCAAGAGTAGAGTCGTTAAAACTTATTGAAGCATTAGAAGAAACCAAAAGAGGTCTTTATAGCGGGGCAATGGGATATTTTTCTCCTAATGGAGATTTTGATTTCAACGTTATCATCAGGTCGATTTTATATAATAGTCAAGCTCGATACGCATCATTTATTGTCGGAAGTGGAATCACTGCGTTGGCAAATCCTGAAAGTGAATACGATGAGTGTTTGCTAAAAGGAAATGCGATGCGAAACGTATTAGAATCTTAAACAAAAAAACTCCTTACATAAGGAGTTTTTTGTTTTTAGAACTGATTTTGTTTTTAACGGAACAGATTGGATTCCGTTAAAAAAGATAATTAAATATAAAATTCGGTGTTACAATTTTCGTCAAAGAAATAAAATGGTTACTTTGCTGTCTTTTATGTAAAAAATGCAAACGAGATTTAAACTTCATATTGATCAGACTTTTCCAGAATTAAAAAATCAGCGATTGCTTCTAGCAATAAGCGGAGGAATCGATAGTATGGTGTTGTTGCATTTGTGCTTACAAGCAAACTTAAATGTTACTGTTGCGCATTGTAATTTTCATCTACGAGGAAACGATAGTGATGAAGACCAACGTTTTGTAGTGCAAAGTTGTCAAGATCTAAAAGTGCCGTGTTTCTCAACTGAATTTCAAACCGAAACATATGCTACAACACATAAAAAATCTATTCAGATTGCAGCTCGAGAATTGCGTTATTCTTGGTTCGATCAGTTGATCGATGAACACGGATATGAATATTTACTTACTGCACATCATCTGGATGATGCCATAGAAACTTTTCTAATTAATTTTTCAAGAGGAACAGGTTTAGACGGCTTATTGGGTATTCCGGAACGAAATGGGCAAATTAGACGTCCATTACTGCCGTTTTCGCGTCAAGAAATTGAAAGTTATGCAAAAGAACATCAAATTCTTTGGAGAGAAGATTACACCAATGCACAAACAAAATATCTTAGAAATAAGCTTAGAAAAGACGTTGTTCCAATTTTTAAAGAATACAATGCAAACTTTGAGCAATCGTTTCAAAATACCATAAGTTATCTAAAAGAAGCAGATGAACTAGCAGCAGATGCAGCTGCCATTTATTTTGAAGAGGTAGCTAAAAATGTAGATACTACTACCTATTTTTCAATTGAGAAATTAAAACAAATTCCACATTTTAATTCCTATTTGCGCTATTGGCTAAAGCCCTATGGATTTAAAGCTTGGGCTGATATTGAAAAATTAATCGATGCTAAATCAGGAAAAATGATTTTTTCTGAACATTATGTTTTGCTTAAAAACCGAGAAAGCCTAATTTTAGAGCTTAAACAAGTTTTAGAACCTGTAGAAACGGAATATTTTATAAATGAAAACCAAGAATTAACTAAACCATTAACTATAACTATTGAAAATTATGACCAAAAAGAATTACCACAGACGCCTCTAGAAATTCTGGTTGATAAGGATACGGTACAGTTTCCTTTAAAAATCAGAAAATGGAAAGAAGGAGATTATTTTTATCCTTTAGGCATGGGAGGCAAGAAAAAGCTGAGCAAGTATTTCAAAGATGAAAAATACTCGCAAATAGATAAAGAAGCTACTTGGCTTTTGTGTTCTGAGGATGAGATTGTATGGATTATCGGAGGTCGAATGGATGATCGATTTAAAATAAGAAATACAACAACAAACTTTTTAAAAATTAAACTAAACCCATGAAGAAATTAGCCTTTTTGCTACTTTTTTTAGTTTCAACACTTTCAATGCAGGCTCAGATGATGAACCCTGCGAAGTGGAAATCTAAAATTGAAAAAAAATCAGATACTGAATTCACAATTACTTTAGAAGGAATTGTAGAAGATGATTGGCATATGTATTCTCAGTATACTGCAGATGGTGGACCACTACCTACAGAATTTGGTTATGCCAATATAGATGGAAATTACGAGTTAGTAGGACCAGCAAAAGAGAGTGAAACAAAAACTGCTTATAACGATGTTTTTGAAGTTGATGAAACCTACTTTGTAGGACCTGTTACATTAATTCAAGATATCAAATTATTAAATCCTGATTTAGACGTTATTCAACTTGAATTAGAGTATCAAGTTTGTAAAGAAGTTTGTATCAGTCAAAGTAACTTATTTGTGTTTAATGTTAAGGATTTGAGCACTCAAGAAGTAAAAAACTTTGAAGAACTAGCGGTAGCTTCAACAGATGAAGATACAGCCTCTGTCGTTTTAGATAGCGATAGTGAGGAATCTGCATCTGGTGAGCAGCGAGGTCTTATTACCATTTTCTTTATTGCTTTTTTATCTGGATTTGCGGCATTGTTAACTCCTTGTGTGTTCCCTATGATCCCAATGACAGTGAGCTTTTTTACGAAACAAAGTAAAACTCGTGCAAAAGGAATTAAAAATGCAATAATCTACGGTTTCTCTATTATTCTAATTTATGTGATTTTAGGAACTTTGGTTACGGCTATTTTTGGAGCAGATTCTCTAAATGCATTATCTACAAATGTTTGGTTCAACGTAATATTCTTTTTGCTTTTGGTTGTTTTTGCCACCTCTTTCTTAGGGGCGTTTGAAATTATGCTGCCAAACTCTTGGGCAAATAAAGTGGATTCTCAAGCAGATCGTGGAGGAATTATAGGAATTTTATTTATGGCTTTGGCTTTAGCAATTGTATCTTTTTCTTGTACAGGACCTATTGTTGGAACGTTGTTAGTTGAAGCAGCTTCAAAAGGAGGAATTGCTCCTATAGTTGGGATGTTAGGTTTTTCTACAGCTTTAGCGTTGCCATTTATGTTGTTTGCCATGTTCCCAGGTTGGTTAAATACAATGCCTAAATCGGGAGGTTGGTTAAATACAGTAAAAGTATCTTTAGGGTTTTTAGAATTAGCATTAGCCTTCAAATTTTTATCTAATGCAGACTTGGTTTTACAAGCACATTGGTTAGAAAGAGAAGTGTTTTTAGCTATTTGGATTGCTGTTTTTGGAGCTTGGGCATTATATTTGTTTGGTAAAATTAGATTGCCTCACGACAGTCCGTTGGAATTTATTTCTGTAGGACGTTTAGGAATGGCACTTTTGGTAAGTACGTTTACAATCTATATGATTCCAGGGCTTTGGGGAGCTCCTTTAAAAATAATTTCAGGTTTCCCGCCACCAATGTCTTATAGTGAAAGTCCTTACGGAGTGGGGAATTCAAAAGGTGGAGGTGTTGCCTCTACAGAAATTTTAGCGGATGGTGCAGCATTAGGACCTCATGATATTATTGCTTTTAGCGATTATGATAAAGGGGTAGCTTATGCTAAATCGGTTAATAAGCCAATCTTATTGGATTTTACAGGATTTGCTTGTGTAAATTGTCGTAAAATGGAAGATTACGTTTGGTCTGATCCAGCGATTATGACGATGTTGAAAAATGAAGTTGTCTTGATTTCATTGCACGTAGATGATAAACAAGCGTTGCCAAGTAATGAGCAATATATTTCGGAAACAACAGGTAAGAAAGTAAAAACGATAGGTAATAAATGGAGTGATTTTCAAATCGAAAAGTATCAAGCTAATGCACAACCTTACTATGTAGTATTAGACGAAAATGAAGCGAGAATGAATCAACCAGTAGGTTATACTCCAGATATTGAAACCTATAAAAAATGGTTACAAGAAGGAATTAATAATCATAAAAAATAATAACAATGATCAAAAAATCTTTGATAATAGGCCTTTTGTTTTTGGGTGGTTTAGCAGGAAATGCGCAAGTAAAAACTCCTGAAACCAGTACCAAAACAAAAATTGAACAAGTAGTAGGTTTAACGAATATATCAATCGATTATTCACGACCGAATATGAGAGGACGTTCTGTTTTTGGAGATTTAGTTCCGTATGGGCGTCTGTGGAGAACAGGGGCAAATATGAATACGGTGATCACCTTTAGCGATGATGTGGTCATTGATGGCAAAACACTTAAAAAAGGAAAGTATGCGTTGTATACCATTCCAAAGGTAGAAGCGTGGGACGTTATCTTTTATGCAGATCCAAACAACTGGGGATTGCCAGAAAACTATGACGAATCAAAAGTGGCTTTGTCTACAAAAGTAAAGTCAGTGGCATCAGACCGAAAAATGGAAACATTTACATTAGCGCTAAACAATGTTAATATTGATTATGCAGACTTGGAGATTATGTGGGAGAAAACGATTGTGCCTATCCGCATTCAAGTTCCTTCAGAGCGATTGGCATTAGAAAGTATTGCTACAACGCTTGCTGGGCCTAAAGCTGTTGATTATTATGCTGCATCGCAGTATTATTATTTAATCAACAAAGACTTGCCAAAGGCTTTGGAGTGGATTGACTTAGCTATTGCAGCGGAAGGTTCAAAAGCGCCATATTATTTTACTCGTTTAAAATCGCAAATACAAGCCAAATTAGGAGATAAGAAAGGAGCTGTTGCAACTGCAAAAATTTCTTTAGAATCTGCTGAAAAGGCAAATAACTTAGATTACATCAAGATGAATAAAGATGCCATTTTGGAATGGTCTAGATAAAAAAAATCCCTTAGAGTTTTCTAAGGGATTTTTTTTAATTGTCATAATAGTCTTTTAAGATAGATTCTCTAAAATCAGGGTGTGCAATTGCTGCCATAGCGTGTACACGCTGATCAATGGATTTGGCATACAAATCCGCTACTCCGTATTCTGTAGCAATATAGCGAACATGTGCTCTAGAGGTTACTACACCTGCCCCTTGTTTTAAGAAAGGAACAATTTTATTAATTCCTTTGTTACTCACAGAAGGCAAGGCAATGATGGCTTTACCACCTTCGCTTCTTGAAGATCCATATACAAAATCAACTTGTCCTCCAACTCCTGAATAAAGGCGTGAACCAATAGAGTCAGCACAAACTTGTCCGGTAACATCAACTTCAATAGCAGAGTTAATAGATACCATTTTGGGGTTTTGCATAATGATAAATGGATCATTTGTAAATGAGGCCTCTTTTAAAACTATGTAAGGATTGTTGTTTACAAAGTTGTAAAGACGTTCTGATCCTATTAAAAATGATGAAACTGCTCGCTCTGGTAAGATCTTTTTTTGAGAACCATTCAAGATGCCTTTCTCAATTAAGTCAATTACGCCATCACTAAACATTTCGGTATGCAATCCCAAGTTTTTATGGTTAGTCAGTTTACTTAATACGGCATCTGGAATAGAGCCAATTCCCATTTGGAGTGTACTTCCATCTTCAATCAATCCAGCAACATTTGCTGCGATTTTGTTTTCAATATCAGAAATTGGTAAGGGGTCGGTATAAAATAGAGGTTCGTTATGTTCCACAAAATAGTCAATCGCAGAAACGTGTAATAAACCATCACCTTGTATTTGCGGCATGTATTTATTTACCTGAGCAATTACTATTTTAGCGCTTTTAACAGCGGCTTTTGCAATATCTACAGAAACCCCCAAAGTACAAAAACCGCGTGCATCTGGAGTAGATACTTGTATTAGAGCAATGTCTAAAGGTAAGGTGTTATTAGTAAATAAAGGGCCACATTCACTTAAGAAAACTGGAGTGTAATAACTGTTTTCTTGTTTTAGTGTATGGCGTACGTTATCGCCAATAAAAAGAGAGTTGATTTTGAAACTCTTTGCGAATTCTGGTTTCGCATAAGGTGCTTCTCTCATCGTATGGATATGACAAAATTCTACATCCCGTAATTCTTCTGCTCGATCTGTAATAGCTTGCGTTAAAAGGGTAGGGGTAGCTGCTGCTGTTTGTACAAAAATTCGATTACCCGAGCATACTACTTGGGCTGCTTCACTAGCGGAAACATATTTCATAGAGGTTTAATTTATGTGAACAATGAATAGCAAAAATCGGAATTTTTTAAGTTTTTTCAAAATAGTGCTCTGATAATCTTTTTGTTAGTGTATTTTTATGAGATAATCTTTTTGTTTTTAACATATAAAAATGATTTTGATAAGAAATGCTTGATATCGTTTCTCTTTTAGGGGAAGAATGCTAGAAAGTACACGATTTTAGGAACTATGCAAAATCGCGAGAACTATTCTCGTAGAGCTAATCGGGAATTAGTAACTTTGTGAGCTAATTTAAAGGTATGAACGATTTAGAGTTTTCTGCAACGTCATTATTTCCTGCTTTGGAAGCACAGCATTTTATGTTGTATAAACCACACGGTTATATCAGTCAGTTTATTTACGAGAAAAAACGCACCAAGAAAAAGTTAGGAGAGCTGTATGATTTTCCAATGGGAACAATGGCTATAGGGCGCTTAGATGAAGATTCAGAAGGACTACTTCTTTTGACTACAGATGGAATGATGAGCGAGCGTGTACGCAGTGCCCAATTCGAAAAGGAATATTTTGCACAAGTAGATGGTTTGATTACCGATGCTGCAGTTGCGGCAATGCGTTCCGGAGTGGAAATAGGTGTTAAAGGAACTAAATATGTTACAAAACCTTGTGAAGCTACAAGGTTATCTGAATTGCCTGCTTGGATTGGAGAAGGAAAGAAGATTCGAGACGAACGCCACGGGCCAACTTCTTGGGTTCGTATTGTGCTTACAGAGGGAAAGTTCCGTCAAGTTAGAAAGATGACAGCAGCTGTAGGGTTTCCTACATTAAGGTTGGTTAGAGTTCGTATAGGATCGTTTCGTTTAGAAGGATTGAGTGTTGGTGAAGTACAAAGTATTACGTTGATTTAAAATAGATAGATATGAATATAAAGGCTAAAGAGAATTATCAATTTCAAAAGATAGTAGCTCTAGTAGGTGTTTTACTTTTTATAATAAAAGTAGTCGCTTGGTATCTTACCCAATCTGTTGCTATTTTAACAGATGCTCTTGAAAGTGTAATTAATGTAGTTAGTGGTTTTGTAGGACTTTATAGTTTGTATTTGTCAAGCTTACCTCGGGATCGGAATCATCCCTATGGACACGGAAAAGTAGAGTTTATTTCTGCCTCAATTGAGGGAGGATTAATCATTATGGCAGGGCTTGTCATCATCTTTGAAGCAATCAAGAATTTGAGTGAGCCTACAATTATTGAACGTTTAGACTTTGGTATCTACCTAGTTGGAATCACAGCAATAGTAAACTATGTTTTAGGATGGTATGCTATTAAAAAAGGAGAAAAAAACCATTCTCTTGCTTTAATCGCTAGTGGAAAGCACTTGCAATCGGATACGTATTCTACCATTGGAATCATCATCGGATTGATCTTGTTGTATTTTACGGGCTATCAGTGGTTAGACAGTGCTGTAGCTTTATTGTTCGCAGGTATTATTATTGTTACAGGTTATAAGATTGTGCGCGGTGCTATTTCTGGAATTATGGACGAAACCGACGAACGTTTGTTGGAAAAAGTAGTTGCCAACTTAGAGAGTTCTCGTAGAGAGAATTGGATCGATTTACATAATTTGAGAATCATAAAATACGGTAGTGTGCTGCACTTCGATTGCCATATTACCCTACCTTGGTACTTTACAATTGTTGAAGGGCATAAAGAGGTGGAGGCTTTAGAAAAAGAGATCCGTAAAAACTTTGGAAGTGAATTAGAGCTTTTTGTTCATATGGATGACTGTAAGGCGTTTTCTTGTGCCATTTGTACCAAATCAGACTGTGCTTATAGAAAACAAGACTTTGAGAAAAAAGTACATTGGACTATTGAAAACATATCTAAAAACAAAAGACATAATAGCAAGGAGAATCCTAAAGAAGGTTTATTTTAAAACGTCGTTCCGAAGCGTCAAAAAGGATGTTTGCGTCGTCAAAAAAAGCATCAAAAACCTGTTGGTCGATTAGTGTTTCCGTAGTGCCCTGAATAGCGAAACCTTCTTTTAAAGCTATAATCTCATCGCTCATTTGAAGGGCAAGGTCCATATCATGCGTGGAAAATAAAATACATTTATCTTTTTCTAAGCACAAGCGCTTCAATAGACGAAACAGTTGAATCTTGTGATACAGGTCTAGATGTGTAGAGGGTTCGTCTAAAATGATGATAGGCGTATCTTGAGCGATTGCACGAGCAATGAGCACCTTTTGCATTTGACCATCACTAAGTGAATTCGCTAATCTATTTCTTAACGGTTCAAGTTCTGACACTCGAATAGCTTCATCAATTTTCAAATGATCCGTAGCTGTAAGTTGTCCATACCAATTGGTATAAGGAATTCTTCCCAAGGCAATCACTTCATAAACCGAGAGCTGACTTTGAGGGAGTTTTTCTGTAAAAACAACGCTTATTTTTTGTGCCAAACATTCAGGGGTAAAATCCATAAGGGAGTTTCCTTCCAACAAGACGGAGCCTGATAAAGGCTTTTGAGTCCCCGAAATTGTTTTTAGCAACGTAGACTTTCCAATACCATTTATCCCAAGTAAAGAAATTAACTTCCCTGATTTTAATGTAATGTTTAAATTCTTTTGTACTGTTTTATGCTGTTTTTTACCAGTATATCCAATGCTTAAGTCTTGAGTCTCTAGTAGTAACTGTGAAGTCATAAATAAGGTCTTTGTCCAAAGATACTGATTTTGCTTACATTTTTTTCATCACTACATAAAAGCCTACAGAAGCAATAGCAATAAGACCACCAGTTACAATCCAAAGGGTATTGAAGCCATAATTCTCTGCAATATTGGTGCTGAATAAAGGAGAAAAAACGTGTGCAGCAGAGAAGGCAAGAGAGTTCAATGCCATATACGAACCTCGGTTTATTGCGTTAGAACGGTTGACTCCAACGGTAGAAGAAAACGGTAAAACCATTATTTCAGAAACACAAAGTAAAAACATTGCGAAATACAATATACTAACACCTAGAGGTAAAAGTAATACTAGAAAAGAAAGTCCACAGATTACAGAACCTATAATGATGTTTTGACGAAGACTAAACTTCTTTTCAGCAATATGTACAATAATCATTTCAAAGCCAAATACAATGATTCCGCTGAAGGCGATTAAATAACCGATGTTTTTTTCGTTTAAAAGATGTACTTGTTTATAGAAAATCGGGAGTGAACTAAAGAGCTGGTAAAAACAAGTAGCATAGATAGTTAAGAAAACAGTAAAAATCACATATTTGTAATCTGTATAAGCTGATTTCTTGGTAATAACTTCCTCTTGTTTAGAACTGGTAGCATCTAAAAGAGCATCGTTTCCTTTTTTACCTTTAAAATAGAAAAGGAAAACTACACCTGCAAAAAACACCATAGTACCATTTACATAAAACAGGAGGTCGTAAGAATATCCAGCTAAAAAACCTCCCATAGCAGGACCGATAGAGAAACCTAAATTCAAAGCCATTCTGTTTAATGAAAAGGCACGCGTCAGATTTTCTGGTTTGGCATAGTAAGAAACAGAGGCACTATTGGCTGGTCTAAAAACCTCCGTGATAAAGCTCAATACAATAATAGCTAAGCACAGTGATTGGAAATCTTTAAAAAGCGGTAATAGAAAAAATACTGGTACTGATAAAAACAAACTGATGTTCTGTGTGGTATAATGACCTATTTTGTCAGTCATCCATCCTCCGGCAAGGGAACCTAAAATAGCCCCTACACCAAAACAACTCAAGGCAAACCCTGCTTCTTTAAGTTCAAAACCAAGTTCAGAAGTCATATAAACCCCTAAAAAAGGAATAACCATTGCACCACTTCGGTTGATTAACATTACTAAAGCTAAGATCCAAGTTGCTTGTGATAGTCCGCGGTAAGAGTCTAAGTAAGATTGCCAGATTTTATTCATTGTTTCTTTTTTAAAGGAGGTGATCTCGACAGGCCAGATAAAGCCAGCTTGAGTATCGAATTTTTCAAGATGGCAAAAGTACTTATTTTTTAATAAAACTACTTAGTGATATCGGCTAAAAGATAGTCGTAAGTTGATGTTTTTCTGTTACTGACCGTGTTTTAAAAAGCGAACTTGTATGTTGTTATTCAAATTGCTGAAGTGCTAAGCTAAATTTTATTTCTTTTTTTAAAGAATACGAAGGCAGCTTCTTGGAACCTTCAAGTACGGGTGGTGGACTGCTTTTGGGGTTAAAATATTCAGGTGTTAGTTTAGTCGAAAGAGCCCTAAAAAGGAGGCGTGTTTTTTTAGTTGGAAAACAGCGTATTAATTGCTTTTGCTTTTTGCGACTTTAGGACTTAAATGTTATCTTTGCCTTTTAGTATTTAAATAATACCAATATGTTTGACAATTTAAGTGATAAATTAGATAAAGCCTTTCATATCCTTAAGGGGCATGGCAAAATTACCGAAGTAAACGTTGCAGATACATTAAAGGAAGTACGTAGAGCCTTATTAGACGCCGACGTTAACTTTAAAATTGCAAAGGATTTTACCAATAGAGTAAAAGAGAAAGCCCTTGGACAGGATGTGTTAACGACCTTACAGCCAGGTCAATTGATGGTGAAGATCGTTAAGGACGAGTTGGTAGAGTTAATGGGGGGTGAAGCTGCTGGTGTGAACTTGTCAGGAAATCCATCTGTGATTTTAATGTCTGGTTTGCAAGGTTCTGGTAAGACTACATTCTCAGGAAAACTTGCTAATTTTTTAAAAACCAAAAAAAATAAAAAACCATTATTAGTTGCTTGTGACGTTTACCGTCCTGCAGCGATTAATCAGTTGCACGTAGTTGGTGAGCAATTAGGAGTTGAGGTTTATTCTGAAGAAGGAAATAAAAACCCTGTAGAAATCGCTCAAAACGCCATTCAATATGCAAAAGCAAATGGTTTTAATGTAGTTATTGTCGATACAGCAGGTCGTTTGGCTGTTGATGAGGAGATGATGACCGAGATTGCTAATATTCATAAAGCAATTCAACCACACGAAACATTGTTCGTAGTAGATGCTATGACAGGACAAGATGCTGTCAATACTGCAAAAGCATTTAACGATCGTTTAAACTTTGACGGAGTTATCTTAACGAAGCTTGATGGAGATACACGAGGTGGAGCTGCTATTTCTATTAAATCAGTAGTAAATAAACCAATTAAGTTTATTGGTACTGGTGAGAAAATGGAAGCAATCGATGTGTTTTATCCAAATCGTATGGCTGATCGTATCTTGGGAATGGGAGACGTTATCTCTTTAGTAGAGCGTGCTCAGGAACAATATGACGAAGAAGAAGCTCGTAAGATTCAAAAGAAAATTGCTAAGAATGAATTCGGATTCGACGATTTCCTTTCTCAAATACAACAAGTAAAGAAGATGGGGAATATGAAAGATTTGATGGGAATGATTCCAGGAGTTGGAAAAGCAATGAAAGACATCGAGATTGAAGATGATGCGTTCAAACACATTGAAGCGATCATTCATTCGATGACTCCAGAGGAACGATCAAAACCAGCTATACTTGATGTAAAACGTAAAGGACGTATTGCTAAAGGATCTGGAACGGATATTCAGCAAGTCAATCAATTGCTTAAGCAATTTGACCAGATGAGTAAAATGATGAAAATGATGCAAGGCTCTAAAGGAAAGAATTTAATGCGGATGATGGGGAACCTAAAAGGGATGCAACGATAAGATAAAAACAAGAAGGTTTAAGGTTCAGTAGAAGTTTAAACCTTCTTTATTTCTATAAAACAACACAACTAATTATTTTAATTAATGCAACTACTAGACGGAAAAAAGGTATCGGAAGATATCAAGAAAGAGATCGCTGTTGAGGTACAACAGTTAAAGGATCGAGGAGAAAAAGTACCACATTTAGCAGCAGTTCTCGTTGGAAGCAATGGAGCGAGCCTAACGTATGTTGGGAGCAAAGTAAAGTCTTGTGAGCAAATAGGCTTTGAATCGACATTGGTAGCATTACCAGAAGAAACAACGGAAGAAGAGCTATTGCTTAAGATTAAGGAATTAAACGAAGATCCTGCTATTGATGGATATATCGTGCAATTGCCGTTGCCAAAACATATCGATGAGCAGAAAATATTAATGGCTGTAGATGCTGATAAAGACGTAGATGGTTTCCATCCAACAAACTTTGGAAAGATGGCTTTGGAAATGGAAACATTTTTACCAGCTACTCCATACGGAATTATGGAATTATTAGAACGCTATAAAGTAGAAACATCCGGTAAGAATGTAGTTGTTATTGGACGTTCTCATATTGTAGGTCGTCCGATGAGTATTCTTTTAAGCAGAAAAGGATATCCTGGAGATGCTACTGTTACTTTAACGCATAGTCGTACTCAAAATTTAGCTGAAATAACTAAGGAAGCAGATATTATTATATCTGCATTAGGAGTGCCATACTTCTTAAAAGGAGATATGGTAAAAGAAGGTGTTACTGTAATTGACGTTGGAATTACACGCGTAGCAGATGCTTCTGCGCCTAGAGGGTATGTGATTGCAGGAGATGTTGATTTTGATGCAGTGTCAAAAAAGGCAGCTTTCATTACACCGGTACCAGGTGGTGTAGGGCCAATGACAATTGCAATGTTATTAAAAAACACGCTTATTGCTCGTGAGCGACGTGCAAAAGCAGGTAAATAATATTTAGAATATCTACGAAAAAGCCACAATCTTGATTGTGGCTTTTTTATGTTTTAATAAAAGGTCTTATTCTTTTGTGTATTTATTTTTTAGCACAAAGTCTGGATGTTCTTGAAAGAAGTTGTCCCAGAAAACTTTATCGTAGGTCGCTCTATCAAATCGGGTCAGGTCTTTTACTCTATGCTCATAAGGGATTACATCTATATTCTCATTTGTAAAATCGTATGCATAAGAGTCGGTCAAATAAACATTGCTTCCTTTTTTATTCTCCTTATTAGTATATTCATTGAAGGCACGATTAAAGTAGCTATTAGCATAATATTTATTGTCATCTAACACTTTGGCAAAAGAAGTGATATTCTCCTCTTTAGAGACAAATTGTATGACATCTGCAAACCGAGGATAGCCTTTAAATCTTTTAGCTATTTCAACTTCGTTTAGCGTTATTTCCCAATTCTCGATAACTTTTATAATAGCAAAACTCTCTTTGTCGATGTATAGAACACCTGAATATTTCGTTGGATAAGTTCTATTGGTGTAATTCCATTTGTTGCGATCTGTTTCAAAAGCAATGATGTATAAATTGTCTTCGTTTGCATCTTTAGACTCCATAAAGTTTAGTTTGAATTTCTTGTATTTTCGCTTGTGTAAGATATTTGCATAGCGAATTGGGTTTTCTCTAAATTGTAATAATTGAGAAACGTATTTTAAGTTTTTATCTTTTTTATTGTTCCAATTAATTTGTTCAAGGCGTTG
>JASLDM010000067.1 GCA_030151565.1 Flavobacterium sp.
GCTTTAACAATATTGTTTTGTCTCTTTAATTCTGCTTTTTGTTGTTTCTCAATTTGTTTTTGCTTTTTTATTGCATTTTTATGAGCTTTCTCTGCAGCTTTTTGTTGTTTTTTTGCATTTTTAGCGGCAGCTTTTTCATTCTTAGCTTTTAGCTTATCTAATTTTTGCTGTTTAGCTAATTCTTTTTGTTGTTCTACAGTATTAACTGTATTTGTAATTGTCTCTGTTACCGGTGTTACGGCTTCAGTAGCAGTAGTTGCAATTTCAGCAGCAGTAGTTGATACTTCTTGTGCTTTTACTCCCATAGTAACTGCAAATACAGCTGCGGTAATAAATAGTTTTCTTTTCATCTTTTTTTATTTAATCAATTATTTTATTTTTTTACCAGTCATTTATTTTATTAGAATCTAGGTTTAGAAATATAAACAATAAAACGGTAAATGCCATTAAGCTAGAACCTCCATAAGAGAAAAATGGTAAGGGCACTCCGATTGTTGGAAATAAACCTATGAGCATTGTAATATTGAATGCAAAGTGAATAAACAAAAAGCTTGCCACACAATATCCATAGACTCTATTAAATGTCTTTTTTTGATTTTCTGCTAAATATATTATTCTAAAAAATAAACAAACAAATAGAATAATGACAATAGTAGCTCCTGCAAAACCCCACTCTTCGCCAACCGTTGTGAATATATAATCTGTATGTTGTTCAGGTACAAAGCCTCCTTTTGTTTGCGTTCCTTCTAAGAAGCCTGTTCCTGTCCATCCCCCAGAGCCAATTGCGATTTTTGATTGATTCAAGTTATATCCTTCTTTTTGCAGATTGACATCTTCGCCTATTAATACATTGATACGGTCTTTTTGATGTGGCTCTAATATTTCGTCATATACATAGTCTACAGAGAACACAAAAAGTGACATTACTGCACCTAATATCGCGTATATAATAGGATTTCTATTTATTTTTTTATTGAAATAGAAGTGAATTATTAAAGCAATTATTATTGCGCCAATAATAACACCAGGCTCTATAACTAAAGAGCTTGTAAAGAGAACGATTGTTATGAGTATGGTCCATAAGTACCAGCTAGGGAGGCCTTCTCTATACAACACAAAGATTAATGAGGTAAACAGCATAGCACTTCCCGTATCGTGTTGTAAGATTAATAACGTTGGGATTCCTATTATTGTTAATGCTATTACTTGGTTTTTAAAATCAGATAAATTGTCTTGAATATCTGAAAGATATTTTGCGAGTAAAAGTGCGGTTGTAGTCTTAACAAATTCAGAGGGTTGTATTCCAAATCCTGCAATTTGATACCAGTTGGTTTGACCTTTTACTGATTTTCCGAAAACAAAGAGCCCCAAAATAGAAAGTAAACCAACGATGTAAAATATGATTGCATATTTTTCATAAAACTTGGCATCAATAGTAAGGATTAATATTATTAAGGGAATTGTTATTATGATAAAAAGCAATTGTCTACCATATATTTGATCCAAATCAAATATTGAAGTAGATTCGAGTGGTAAAGAAGCAGAATAGATGTTAAGCCATCCTGCAACTACCAATAGTATGTATAATAAAATCGAAATCCAATCGATTTTTTTTTGAATGCTTATTGGTTTCATATTACTTTTTCTTCTCTGCTAGATTTTGTAGAGTGATTACTTTTTGATATTCATTTTCTAAACTACCTTCAAGCATTCGTTTTTCTAAATCAATTCGGGTAATTTCTTTACGTAAATATTTTTCAATCATCAAACTAGTAATTGGCGCAGCCCATCGTGCACCCCAAACACCATTCTCAATAAAAACTGCAATGGCAATTTTAGGATCATCTTTAGGTGCAAAAGCAACGAATACAGAGTGATCGGCTAATTTATAGCGTTTTCCGTTTATACGTGTAAAGTTTTCAACTGTACCTGTTTTACCACATATATCTATACCTTGTACTTGTACGGATCTACCTGTTCCAAAATTGTAAACATCGTGTAATCCTTGAATTACAGGGATAAAGTGTTTCGAATCAATAGTGGTTTGGTTTTTAGTAGTAAACTTCTTGTCGATTTCTTTATGCTCAATTTTTTTAATAATATGCGGAGTGTAAAAATATCCTCGATTTGCTACAGTTGCCATCATATTGGCTAATTGTATTGGAGTCATAATGATCTCACCTTGGCCAATAGAGTTTGAAATAGTTGTAGTACTACGCCATCCTCCATTTGGATACCATCGATTGTAATATTCGGAAGTTGGGATATGTCCTTTTCTTCCCTCCGGTAAATCATAGCCTAAAAATTGACCTAGTCCAAAGCTTTTCAAATGTTCACTCCAGGCATCCATACCTTGTTTAGGGCTCTTATATTTTTCTATAGTGCGCTTGTATGTTTGTGCAAAATAAGTATTACAAGAACTGGCAATAGCATTATTAAATGAAATATTTCCTGAGTCGTGACATTTCATGAAAGCGCCACGACCATAATAAAAACCATGACTGCATAAAAAATGACTTTGTGGTGTAATTACTCCTTCTTGTAAACCTATTAGTCCTGTTAAGATTTTAAAAGGGGAACCCGGTGAATATTCACCTGATAAAACACGATTAAATAACGGTTTTGAAATTGAATCTTGGTAAAGCTTTGTGTAGTTTTTCGAGCGTTCACGACCAACTAATAGAGCAGGGTCATAGCTAGGTGCTGTAACAAGGCTAAGTATTTCTCCAGTTTTGGGTTCTATTGCAATAATTCCTCCACGTTTGTTCTTCATTAGAAGCTCACCGTATTTTTGCAATTCTATATCAAGTGTCAGTGTAATGTCCTCGCCCTTGAGAGCTAAAGTGTCATAAAAACCATCTTTAAAAGAACCGATCTCTCTATTAAAGCGATCGCGTTGTATGTATTTAACTCCTTTTACTCCTCTTAGAACTTCTTCGTATTCTTGTTCCACGCCTTGAATTCCTATTAAATCACCACTTTTATAGTAAGGGTTTGATTTAACATTTGCCTCGTTTACTTGACGTATATATCCAAAAATATTAGCTCCTACATCCACTTGATAATCTCGAAGCGATCTTTTTTGAATATAGAAACCATTAAAATGCCTAATTTTTTCTTGAAATGCTGCATATTCAGCTTTATTCAATTGTGGTAAGAATACTGAAGGAAGTCTTGGGCTATAAATTTTTGCTTTTTCAAGTTTTTTTTCAAAGTCCTCGAGCGAAACGTCTAATAAATTGCAAAGTGCTATAGTATCAATTCCTACTACTTCTTTAGGGATAACCATAATGTCATAAGAAGGCTGATTAGCAATTAGTAATTTGCCGTTACGATCGTAAATATAACCACGTTCAGGATACTCATAAACAATTTTAAGAGCATTGTTTTCAGACTTTTTTATGTAGGTATCATCTATTATTTGAAGATAAAAAAGCCTAGCCAATATAGCAATCGTAATAGTTATGATTACAATAGGTAGGAGTGCTTTTCTCATTTCTTAGATGGTTTTTTTATAAGGTAAATAATTATAATACTTACAATTAATGTAAAAATTGTAGTTAGCAAAGTTCGTAAAAGAATTTGCCAAATAAAGTTAAATCTAAGTATTTCTAGAGTGAAAAGTACGCAATGATGAATAATTACTCCTAAGCCTAGATAGGTGAGTACTTCTAATCCTTTAAATACGTCCTTAGTCGTTTTTTCCATAATATTTAAATTATGGTATTGGTAACTAACACCAAAAGAAAATTTAAGTAGATAAGGTCTAGACAAGGCTAGCATTAAAGATGCTGCGGCGTGTGTGCCTCCAGAATATTCAAACATGTCTATTGTTAGCCCTAAGAAAAAGCTGCTTAAATAGAGTGCAGGCTTACTGCCAGTACTTGGATAGAGTAGAATGAATAGTATGTAAGGGAATGGATTTATAAAACCAAATAAATCAATATTATTGAATACTAAGATTTGTGCTGCTAATAAAAAAATGAAGCGGATGATGTTGGAAATGACTAAATTATTCATTGGCAGTTCTTTCTTCGAGTTCTTCTATTTCTTGTATGTCCTTATTTTTAATCACATATACATAACCTAAGTTAGTCATATCGTTAAATAAGCGCACATTGATGGTGTAGTAGTTTGATTTTTGATCTGTAAAGACTTTGTCTATCACACCTATACCTATGTTTTCTGGGAAAATTTTAGAATTACCCCCAGTAACAATTGTGTCTCCTTGGTATATTTCTGCTAATCTAGGGATGTCTGTCAATTGTACATATCCAGTGTTTCTACCATCCCATTGTAAAGTTCCAAAGTGGTTAGCTCCCTTTATTTTAGCATTAATCTTTGAATTGGTGTTCAAAATACTTTGTACGGTTGCGTATCCGTTTGAAGCTTGTTCAATAATACCTAATACGCCTTTGCTATTTATAACCCCCATGTCAGATTCGATACCTATCTTTTTACCACCTTTAATCGTAAGATAATTTTCTTTTAGTTTAAAAGAATTTCGAATTACTTTGGCTGTAATTACTTCAAACTCTTCTGTAGGTAACGGTCGAGTCTTTAGCATATATAGAGTGTCATTAGGATCTTCAACATTGAAAAGAACGCGCTTTAAAGTAGCATTTTCGTTTGCTAAAGCTATATTCTCTTCTTTTAGATGAACATATTCCTTGACATTATTGATCTTTTCGTACACGGAGCCTGTAACTCCATTGGCAGAGCTAACAAAGCTACTCTTGTGGTAAGAGTGCGTTTGAATGATCAAGGCGAATGATATTACTAAAAGCAGCAAAAACAGTAGCTTCGTACTGTTTTTTATAAAGAAATTTATTATTTGCTGCATGTTTTTGTATTATTTTATAAGAACACTTTTGTATTTTTCAATGTTTTTAATAGCTAGACCTGTACCACGTACAACAGCTCTTAAAGGATCTTCTGCAATATATACAGGTAAATCTGTTTTTTGAGAGATACGCTTGTCTAAGCCTCGTAACATTGAACCTCCACCTGCTAAGTAGATTCCGGTGTTATAAATATCTGCTGCTAATTCTGGTGGTGTTTGAGATAATGTTTCCATCACTGCATCTTCGATGCGTTGAATAGATTTATCTAGTGCTTTAGCAATTTCACGGTATGAAACTGTAACTTGTTTTGGTTTTCCAGTAAGCAAATCTCTACCTTGGACCATTAAATCATCTGGTGCTGCTTCTAAATCTTCAGTAGCTGCTCCAATTTGAATTTTAATTTTTTCTGCAGTACTTTCTCCAACAAAAAGGTTGTGTTGTGTACGCATATAGTAGATAATATCGTTTGTGAATACATCTCCAGCAATTTTTACCGATTTGTCACATACAATACCTCCAAGGGCAATTACTGCAATCTCAGTAGTTCCTCCTCCTATATCTACAATCATGTTACCTTTTGGCTGCATAATATCTACACCAATACCAATTGCTGCAGACATAGGTTCCATTATAAGGTAAACCTCTTTACCATTTACACGTTCACAAGATTCTTTTACAGCACGCATTTCTACTTCGGTGATTCCAGAAGGAATACAAACTACCATACGTAAAGCAGGTGTGAACATTTTTTTCTTAAGTGACGGAATGCTCTTGATAAAGAGGCTTATCATTTTTTCTGAAGCATCAAAATCAGCAATTACTCCGTCTTTTAATGGGCGGATAGTTTTGATATTTCCGTGCGTTTTTCCCTGCATTAAGCTAGCTTCTTTTCCTACAGCGATAATCTTACCGGTAGTCCTGTCGCGAGCAACAATTGAGGGGTTATCTACCACAACTTTACCGTCGTGGATGATTAGGGTGTTCGCTGTTCCAAGGTCAATTGCGATGTCCTCGGTCATGAAATCAAAAAATCCCATATAATTAAAAGGCTTTAGAGTTTATATTTTGAGCTTACAAAAATAATAAAATTAATGTTTAAAATGACGTGTTCCAGTAAATACCATTGCAATATTATTTTCATTGCAATAATCAATACTCAACGTGTCTTTAATTGAACCACCTGGCTGAATAACAGCAGTGATTCCAGCGTTACCTGCAATTTCAACACAATCTGGGAAAGGGAAGAAGGCATCACTAGCCATAACTGCTCCTTTTAAATCAAAATTAAAGGCATTTGCTTTTTCAATTGCTTGACGCAAGGCATCTACTCTCGAAGTTTGACCAGTTCCTGAAGCACAAAGTGTTCTGTTTTTTGTTAAAACAATTGTGTTTGACTTTGTGTGTTTACATATTTTTGATGCAAACAATAAATCGTCAACTTCAGTTGCTGATGGAGTTAATTGAGTAACGTTAGTTAGGTGTTCTTTATTGTCTGTAATATTATCTTTATCTTGTACTAAGATACCATTTAAACACGTACGAACTTGTTTTTTAGGTAGTTCAATGTCGTTTAGAACTAAAATAATTCTATTTTTCTTTTCTTGTAAAATTTCAATTGCTCCTTCTGCGTAAGATGGTGCAATAACTACTTCGCAGAATAGTTTGTTGATTTCTTCAGCAGTAGCCAAATCAATAGTTCCATTTGCAATTAAAACACCTCCAAAAGCAGATGTAGGATCTCCTGCTAATGCTGCCAAATAAGCCTCTTTCATTGTGCTTTTTTGTGCAACTCCACATGCGTTATTATGTTTAAGGATGGCAAATGTAGGTGCTTCACCTTTAAATTCATTCATTAGATTTACCGCAGCATCTACATCTAGTAGGTTGTTGTACGATAATTCTTTTCCGTGTAATTTTTCAAATAAATCATCGAAATTTCCAAAGAAGTGTCCTTTTTGATGTGGATTTTCACCATAACGTAATTCTTCTCCTTGATCGTAACTAATTTTTAAAGTGGTATCTTCTGTATTGAAATAATTGAAGATAGCGCTGTCATAATGTGAAGAAACGTGGAATGCTTTAGTCGCTAACAAGCGTCTTTCTGACAAAGTTGTTCCTCCTTGATTATTTTGGAGCATTTGTAAAAATACATCGTATTCATTTACAGAAGCAACGATTACTGTATCTTTAAAGTTTTTAGCAGCAGCACGAATTAAAGAAATTCCTCCAATATCAATTTTTTCAATGATATCAGCTTCGCTAGCACCAGATGCAACCGTTTTCTCAAATGGGTATAAGTCTACGATTACTAAGTCGATTTGTGGGATTTCAAATTCTTTCATTTGTTCAACATCACCAGCGTGATCTTGACGATTTAAGATTCCACCAAATACTTTTGGATGTAATGTTTTTACACGTCCACCTAAAATTGATGGATATGAAGTTACCTCTTCTACAGGTACTACAGGAATTCCTAGATCTTTAATGAATGTTTCTGTTCCACCAGTTGAATAGATGGTTACCTTGTTTTTGTGTAGTTCTTTAACAATTGGCTCTAATCCGTTTTTGTCAAAAACTGAAATCAAGGCCGATTGGATTTGTTTAGTTGTGTTCATGTTGTGTTTTTCGTTTAATCTACAAAAATAGTTATTGTGGCGGTATTTCTAAAGTTTAATGAAGAAGTTTTTTCTTTTTTGTTGATATGAAAAACTTTGATTGGTCTAATTGTTGTTGAGAAATATAATTTTTAAATATAAGGGGTTGATATTTAGTGTTTATAGTGTGCGTCTGGCTGCTAGTTGTTTTGTTTTTTTACCTTTTAAGTTTGTATTCCTCATCTGTTTTTATCTTTTTTCTTGATGTCTTTTTTAGCGAATCGCGAGCTGTAACTATTTTAAAATTATTAAGTTTGTTTTAAGACTTCTTTTATTACTCCTATTTGGGAAGGATGACTTACATTCTGTAGTTATCCATATTGAAAACTGTGTAACGAATAGGGGAGATGTACAACTAATAGATTAAGTTGAAGTTGAAAAAAAAGGATTATATGATGTTATATTTTAGATTGCTCCATGAGAGTTTTTGGTTTGCCTTACAAGCTTTGCGGAGTAATAAGCTGCGTACTTTACTTTCGTTATTAGGAGTTACAGTAGGAATATTTTCAATTATCGCTGTTTTGGCTGCTGTAGATTCAATGGATCGAAACATTAAATCAGAAATGAGTGGTTTTGATCGGAATATGATATATCTATTTAATTATTCTTTCGGTCCTTCAGAAGTTCCAAAATGGAAAATTGAACAATTCCCTAATATGACTTATGAGGAGTATGAATATCTCAAGCGAAATTTAGATGGCGTAGACAAGATTTCTTACAATGTGTTTACTAGGTCTGAGAACATCATGTTTGAAGGTAATTACGCCAATAATGTTCGAGTAACACCGTGTACTTCTGATATGGAGGAATTGGATAATATTAAAATCTCCTCTGGTCGCTTTTTTAATGAATCGGAATCCAATTCAGGTGTTGCGGTTTTAGTCTTAGGACACGAAGTCGCTGTTAATTTATTTGGTGCTATCGATCCAATTGGAAAACAAGTTCGGTTGTATGGAAAGAGATTTACAGTAATCGGGGTTATTCAAAAACAAGGAGCTTCCAATTTTGGAATGAATAACGATATTAATGTTTATTTTCCTGTAAATTTTTTGAGACAACTTTATGGCGATAATAATAAGTTGGTTCGTCCAGTAATTGTACTGAAACCAAAAGCAACTATTTCGATAGAACAGTTTCAAGATGAAATAGTAGGGAAACTGCGTATTAAACGTGGTATTAAGAGTTCAGAAGAAAACAACTTTTTTGTTAATATATGGGGGGGAATGATGGACTTTGTCGATAATATCTTAGGTCAAATGAATCTCGTAGGTTGGATTATCAGTGGCTTTTCTCTTTTGGTGGGTGGTTTCGGTATAGCTAATATTATGTTTGTATCTGTAAAGGAACGTACACATCTTATAGGAATTCAAAAATCATTAGGAGCAAAGAATCGATTTATACTATTTCAATTTTTATTTGAAGCCATTATACTTTCATTGATAGGTGGGGTTGTAGGGATGCTTTTAGTAGGACTAATTGCATTTGTAGCGACTCAGTTTTTAGATTTTAACTTTGTATTGAGTTTTGCTAATATAGTTTTAGGATTATCTCTCTCAGCGGTTATAGGGCTTATTTCTGGACTTTTACCTGCTATTTCAGCATCAAAATTAGATCCTGTTGAAGCAATTCGTTCAGGAATGTAATATTCTGTTTTTTCTTATTTTGGAGGTTGATAGCGGAAATAAAAAAAGGATTTAGTAAAAACTAAATCCTTTTTTTTATTATTGTGAACGTTATTTTCGAATCGGGCTGTTAGTAACCAGGTCTAAATATAAGTTTACATTTTTCTTTAAATCTCTTCTGTGAGTGATGAAATCTAAGAAACCGTGTTCCAATAGAAATTCAGATGTTTGGAAACCTTCTGGTAAGTCTTTTCCTGTTGTATCTTTTACAATTCGAGGACCAGCAAAACCAATTAATGCTCCAGGTTCAGCGATATTGATATCACCTAACATTGCAAATGATGCAGATATTCCTCCAGTTGTAGGATCTGTACATAAAGAAATATAAGGGATTTTTTTGTCTGCTAAGCGTGCTAATTTCGCTGATGTTTTGGCCATTTGCATCAATGAATATCCTGCTTCCATCATACGTGCTCCTCCTGATTTTGAAATCATCATAAAAGGAATGTTGTTTTTAATAGAATAGTCAATACCACGAGCGATTTTTTCACCCATTACAGATCCCATAGATCCTCCGATGAAAGCAAAGTCCATTGCAGCAACAACTAGTTCTTTTCCTTTAGACTTTCCTACTGCTACACGAACGGCATCTTTCAAATTGGTTTTAGCAGTAGCTTCTTTTAAACGATCTACATATTTTTTGGTGTCTTCAAATTTCAAAGGATCTTTGGAACTAAGACTTTTGGCTATTTCTTTGTAGTCGTTGTTGTCAAAAAGAATTTCGAAATACTCTGCACTACCGATTCTTACGTGATAACCATCTTCTGGGCTAACCCAAAGATTGCTTTCAAGTTCATCAGAGTCAATAATTTTTCCAGTAGGAGATTTATACCATAAACCTTTAGGGATATCTTTTTTGTCTTCTGTTGGCGTCTGAATTCCTTTTTCTTTTCTCTTAAACCAAGCCATAAATTGTTTGTTTTGTTTATACTTTTTTAAAAAGTAGGAGTTATTATAACGTATTTACGTTATTTAAATCTTGAAATGCTTCTTCTAAGCGTGCATTAAAAGTAAGTTCTCCTTCTCTTACCCATTTTCTTGGATCGTAGTACTTTTTATTAGGTACATCAGCTCCTTCGGGATTTCCTATTTGTGTTTTTAAATAGTCGATTTTGTCAGATACATAATCACGTACACCTTCTGTGAAAGCAAACTGTAAATCAGTATCGATATTCATTTTGATCACTCCATAAGAAATAGCTTCTCTAATATCTTCTAAGCTAGAACCTGAACCTCCGTGGAATACGAAATCAATCGGGTTAGCTTCTGTTTGATATTTGTTAGCAACATATTCTTGTGAGTTTTTAAGAATAATTGGAGTAAGCTTTACGTTTCCAGGTTTATAAACACCGTGAACATTTCCAAAAGCCGCAGCAATTGTAAAACGTGGGCTCACTTTTGAAAGCTCTTCATATGCGTAAGCTACTTCAGAAGGTTGTGTGTATAGTTTAGAAGAATCTACGTCTGTATTGTCAACGCCGTCTTCTTCACCGCCTGTTATACCCAATTCAATTTCTAATGTCATTCCCATTTTGCTCATGCGCTCAAGGTATTTTTTAGAAATTTCAATATTTTCTTCAATTGGCTCTTCCGAAAGGTCAATCATATGAGAACTGAAAAGAGGTTTTCCGTAGTGCTTCATATGTTCTTCACTAGCATCCAATAGTCCGTCAATCCAAGGCAA
>JASLDM010000150.1 GCA_030151565.1 Flavobacterium sp.
CCCCTTCCCTGTCTCTATATTTTGATTTAAAAAACCAAAATAAAATAGAGAAAGACACAATGCGATAAATCGAAATAAGGTTCTCATAACAGGGTTATATACTTTCTAATAATTCTTCTACAAATTTAGTTCTATTCACTGCGGCACAGTAGTACAAATCTTGA
Organism: Flavobacterium sp.; assembly: GCA_030151565.1. Classification (GTDB taxonomy): domain Bacteria; phylum Bacteroidota; class Bacteroidia; order Flavobacteriales; family Flavobacteriaceae; genus Flavobacterium. The sequence continues at coordinate 165 of JASLDM010000150.1, forward strand.
TTATCATAGTATAAAATAGGGAATATCTTTAAATTAACCCCATCATTATCACCAAGATTAAAAACTTAATACCTAAAATGTTGTTTTTATATATGTTTTTACGAGTATTATAACAGTTGGCATACGAATTATAAAAAACACGTTTGTTTTAATTTCAAAACTAAAAATGATACCCTAATGACACCATCACATTACGCGGCGCTCCAGCAAAGACTCTTGTATAGTCGAACCCTCCAAGGAAATAGTACTTGTCAAAGATATTATTGATATTTACGGATACCTTAAACTTAGCTACGTGATAATACACCGCAGCATTAGCAGTAGTGTAAGCCGGTAAATATCCCCATTGCGCATTACCCGCTACATCTTTACCGACAGGCTCGCTTAATCGTCGTTGATCTACATAATACATCCCTGCTCCAAAACCAAGTCCTTTAAGTGCCGTATCCGAAAACACATACTTAAGCCATATATTGGCTGAGTTTTTAGGAGCACCGGGCAATAACTGCCCTTTTTCTGATGCAACAGCCGACTCTTTTACTTGGGTATCGTTATAGGTATAATTAGCCATAATCTGGAATTCTTTGGTTAGCTGTCCGCGCATATCGAGTTCTACACCTTGAGAAATTACCCTTCCTGACTGTCTATACACAGGGAGTCCCGCTTCGGTTAACTGTCCGGTTCCGATTAACATATCCCTTCTCTCAATTCTAAACAAATACAAATCCATCTGTAACTGATTCTCTAAAAAACCCGCTTTTAGCCCCGTTTCAACTTGAAAACTCTTCTCTGACTTGAAGGCACGTTCTGCGCCATAGTCCTTGTAATTTGCTACAAAATTCGCTGATACAGGAACATACCCCTGGGAGTAACTGGCAAAGTAATTGAATCTATCATCAATCAAATAAGTGAATCCCACTCTGGGCAACCATACATGCTGCGTGGCTGTATAAGGGGTGTTTGCGTCCGTGCTCTCTGATTTATAATGCTCGTTCCGCAATCCAAAGACCATCTTTAATCGCTGCCCTACAGAAATCTGATCTTGAACATAAACACCTATGCTTTTATACGGACTCATAAAAGGATATTGTGTATTGGATCGCCATACATAATTATTGATATCGGCTCCTTGATACACGGGATTATTCATATCAAATGTCAGTGGTACTATTTCCCCTTGCTCTTTTTTGCTACGCGCCTCCCTTTGGTAACTGTTTTTATCCCCTTTATACTGTGCATAATCTACTCCGAATACCAGATGGTGATCTACATTTTCACCATAGTTATCCCATTTTAAATAAGAAACAAAATTATCCGTATACTCTTTCCCATGACGGTCAAAAAAACGTAAGTTAACCATCGTGTTCTGTGGTGGATTGGCATAGGTATTTAAGGTTCTATGCTCGTTTAAATCTTCTTCATAGATGGACTTCATATAATTAGCATGCAGATTTATATGATCTGTAATACGCTGTGTCAACCGCCCACTAAGAGTTGTGGTTTTGGTTTTGAAATAATCTGAAGGTTGACTTAGGGTAAAAGCACGTGGCAAACCATACAGATTTCCTCCTTTTGTACTCATCCCTCGATCTAAGTATCCATTGAATTGATCGAATACTACATCAACGTCAAAAGTAGTACCTTCAACAGGCTTAAACCTAAACGATGGAGCTATGGCAAAATTCTTGCGATTATTAATATCTCTAAATGTTTTAGAACTCTCATATCCAGCATTCAATCGATACAGGATTTTGTTATCCTTAGTAATAGGTCCGCCTACGTCTACCGTTGTTCTTAAAGTTTCAAAGCTTCCCACAGAAAAATTAAGGAGTCCCTTATGGTTTTCTAAAGGCTTTTTAGTTACCATATTAATCGTTCCTCCTGGTGCGATATCTCCAAACAACGAAGCACCAGGTCCTTTTAAAACTTCGATGCTTTCAAAGTTTATCGTCATGGGAGAACGGTAATAACTCTCTCCAAAACCATAAGCCGAACGCATACCGTTGATAAGTCGAATACCATTGTCGTAACCACTTTTAAAACCACGAATAACAAACTCATCATATACAGAAGCTTGTGTTACACCTGCCAAATCAGGAATTACATCAGCTACTTGAAACACCTGCTTGTCTTCCATCAATTCACTTGAAACAATAGCGATAGACTGCGGCAAGTCTTTGATTCTTCCATGGTACTTTCCGCCCAAAACCGTAGAATTTGTTAGGTAAGAATTATTCCTTCTAGAAGTAACCACAATCTCATCTAGTTGCCCCACTTCTTCGTCTAGTTTGATGACAAAACCTGCTTTATAACTTGCTGCTGTAAGTTCCAATTGTTTTGTCTTATAGCCTAGAGCGCTAATTTCTAACAGCAGAGGAAACTGCACGTCGTCTTGTACGATAAAGTTTCCCTTAGCATCACTTTCTCCAGATTGATGTTTGTTTACCATTACGGTAGCAAAAGCAACAGGATTGTTTTTGGTGTCTACGATTTGCCCCAATACTTCTTGAGAAATCTGAGCATTAGAAAGGTAAGGAAGCAATAGCAATAAAGCTATTATTCCCGATTTATATAAATATTTTTTCATTAGAAAAATGGATTGTTTGGAATTATAAAAAAGAAAAATAGGAGTAACTACACCTCTACATCCGTCGTTAATCGATCCATATGAAGCGTTGTAAAACCGCCCTCTACCGAGGTAACAACAAACTCAAAACCTTGCTTTTGCCAATACTGGAAAGCACCAGTTAAAAAGGGATGGGTATGCAAGTAAAGAACCTCGATTCCTTTTTGTTTGGCTTGCATTAAAAGCGCCTGAAACAAACTTGTTGCAAGTCCGGACCTCCTATATTCTGGATCTACAAAAAGACGCGCTACCTCAACGGTATGTTGGTCTTTATAATCTAAATAATCAAAACGATAATCATAAGGCATCATGCCTATAATACCGACTAACTTATCGTGCTGATCTCGGGCTTGTAGAAAACAACCATCGGGGTGTAAAAGGTAGGTTTGCTCAAAATCCAGAAGATCTCGAGGGACTACCGTTGGGTCCAACATAGGAAAAAGACCTATTCTGAATTCTTGGACATATTCTTTGACAAGCTGTGCTTGGCTAAGTGCTACTTCACTTATCTGAATGTTTAGCATACCACTTATATTAAAGGCATAAACATAGGTTTACCCTGATTATCGATATAGTGTAAGGGCAATTGATAGGTTTCTTCTAACAATCGGTGCAGTTTTTCTCCTTGTACCTCTTGGATAGCTATCAATTGTTTGTTTTGCATCAGATAGAATCGCTCGCCGTACATAAAGGCCAGATTGGGATCATGCATCACACATAAAACCGTGGTGCCTTCTTCTGCAAGTTGTTTGATACATTTAAGAACAGCTACTTGATAATGCAAGTCTAGGTGATTTGTTGGTTCATCTAACATCAATACCTCTGGTTTTCGCACAAGTACCCGACACAGTAAAACGAGTTGGCGCTCTCCTCCCGATAACGAGGTATAAGGCTTGTCGATCAAATGAGCCAACCCAAAACGAGATAGAATATCGTCTACTTCTTTAAAATCTTGCTTTGAGGGTGAGAAATTTGCAAATGAAGCCCGCCCTGTTAGAATGACCTCTTTTACAGAAAATGGAAAAGTAGTTTGATGAAACTGATTTAAAAAACCAATGCGGATATGTTCTTCTTTACCTGGTTTTATCGCTCTGCGTGCTACCCCATTAAAGAAAACTTCTCCTTTATACTTTTTTTCTAAACCAGCCAAGATGTTAAACATCGTAGACTTTCCACTGCCATTTCTGCCCAAGATAATCGATAGTTTCCCTTGTTCAAATAAGGCATTGACCTTATCTAACACCACCTCTTTACCATAAGAAAAAGACAAATCATTAGTGTGAATTAACTGCTTCATACACTCCAACTTGTTAAACTTTTCTTCATCAAATAAATAAATATTGGCGCACCAATAATCATCGTGAACACCCCTACGGGGATTTCAAAAGGCATCACGGCACGAGAGAAATCATCAATCAACAATAAGAATGAACCTCCGATACTGATATTTGCCCAAACTCCAATATTGTTATTGGGTCCAAATATCATTCTGCTTATATGCGGAACAATGAGTCCAAATAAGCTTATCACGCCCACTGCTGCTACGGAAGAAGCGGTAATCATCGTGGCTACACAGATAAGGACTAACTTCAAATATTTAGGATTAACCCCAACCGCTAATGCTTCCTGGTCGCCTAGAGATAACAAATTGAGTTTCCAGCGCAAGAGAACAATAATAAATAAACCAATCGATATGGGAGCAAATGCCGCATATACTTTAGACCAAGAGGCTGTGTGTAGGTTTCCCATCGTCCACTGAACAATCGCTTGCAGCTTATACGGATCACTCATATACTGAAGCAAGGTTAACAAGGCTGTAAAAACTCCTGATACAATAATCCCCGAAAGAATCATACTCACTACAGAAGTACGACTTCCTACATAAGATACTGTATAGGTTAAGGCTACAGCACATATTCCAAAGGCAAAAGCGGATACATTTATAGATATAAAAGGAAACAACATGGCTAAAGCGGCTCCAAAAGCAGCTCCTGAAGAAATGCCTAAAGTAAAAGGATCTACAATAGGATTGCGAAAGATAGCTTGCAAAACGCCTCCAGATACAGCAAGAGCCGCGCCTACTAAAAATGTTAAGATAATACGTGGTAAACGCACCATCCACAAAATAGTTTCTAATGAATCAGCCCCTGTGTCTGTATTGCTTAATGCCTTATTTACATAGTGAAAGAGCGCTACCGGATTTAGATTGGTTGTTGTACCCCACATCAAAGAACCTATAAATAAGAACAGGGGAACAAGCCACAACAAAGCGATCTTAATACAGTGTTTCATCTTTTGATTCAACTTCTAATTTTTTGAGGATATAAGAAATGCATCGCTTCCATTAAATCTGCTCGCAAAGCCTCCTCAGTATATTCTGGATAAGTCCATTGACGGACTTGTTTTGCAAACAACAAGAATTTTACGGTATGAGGATCATACAAAAAAGAAGGTTGCATTACCTTAACCTGCTTATTAACTACCGCTGGTAGATTAGCCAACTCACTCAATCCATATACATCCATTTCACTAGAATTCCAAAGAAGGATACTATCAGGATTCCATTTATATAATGTTTCCGCTCCTACATTGGGGGCTTGCATCTCTAAGGGACATGCATTTACAGCACCTGATAATGTAATAGCCATATCCATAAGCGTACCTTTGCCAGATGTAGAAAGTACGCGCCCTTTTGACCAAGCATAATAAACTTTCTTCGGTTTCTCTACTTTGGTTTCTTGCATTTGAGCAATTCTCTTTTGGATATAATCTGCTATCTGATTTGCTCGATCTGCTTTTCCTAATAATGTTCCTATTCCTTTTAATTCCTTGATTATCCCCTCTTGGTTTTCGCTGGCGATTGTATATACCGTTATTCCTAAATCTTCTAATTGCGCAACAGCTTCGGTGTCTTGATTAAAAGTAATTACAAGATCTGGTTGTAATCCAATAATAGCCTCAACATTGGAAGATCCTCCCCCAAAAGTAGGTGTAGCGATCTCCTTATTGGCCATGCGGTTATCTAGAGAAGATAGAAATTCAAAAGTAGCTGTATTCAAATAAATCTGCTGAGGAATCCCTACAAGCTTGTCTTGAGCCTCCAACATAAACACATCATCCACAATGGCTTCATATAGTGCTACTACGCGAGTAGCCGGTTGAGGTAGTTGGATTTCCTTACCACGACTATCGATTGCTGATACAGAGGATTCGGCTGATTCGACAGTAGATTTTGTTGTATTTTGTGTGCAAGATTGTAATAATCCCAAAACAATTAATACAGTTAATAAATATCTTAATTTCATTCGTTTAATGATTTAGAGTTTCCATTTTACGGTGAGCTCTTTGGTTTATTTCTTTTTCAGAAGTCTAGATGTAAATAATTGCTTCTTCTCTAAAACAATTTTATCCTTGAACTTGCTTACTAATTGTTCATACAGATTACCATCATAAGGGACAAGCAAGTCGCTTTCTCCTTCTACAAATACAGGTAGATGCCTGTTGCCAATATAAAAGGAAAAATCAGCTACTTCTTCTGCTTTATCTGCCCTAAACTGTATTGCTAAAGTTGGCCTAATCATTAGCTGTGCAATCAATTTACCTCGACAATACAAAGCGTCTCCTTGTTGCCAATCTCGCTCTTGTTTCTTCGATAGATACAACTCAACTCCATCGGTAGTTGCTCGTTGAAACAGATGCTTTTGAGTTTCGAACCATTCAATCTCAAATACAGCTACTCCTGGACTAATACCCTGACAAGGCCGAACATCATCTATGGAAATTATTTGTTGCATCTATTATTTACTCTGCTTGGTTTGCTTGTTTTTCTTTCACACGTTCTTTCAGCCATTCACACCACTGATCGATACCTTCCCCATTCAATGTACTAATAGTTAATACCTCTAGATTAGGATTAACTTCTCTTGCATCCTTAGTTACATTCGCTACTGTAAAAGGCACATAGGGTAGTAAGTCTGCTTTAGACACTAACATCAACTCACTTGTTAAAAACATACGAGGGTATTTCTTGGGCTTATCATCTCCTTCTGTCGTAGCCAACAGTGTTACTCTATAATCTTCCCCTAAATCAAAGGCCGATGGGCATAATAAATTACCTACGTTTTCGATAAACAATAAGTCTGTGCCTTCTAAATCTAGGTGATCCAAAGATTGAAGGATCATTTGAGCTTCAATATGACACATACCTCCTGTTACGATTTGAAGCGCATTTAATCCTGCTTCTTTCATACGTACAGCGTCTCTATCGGTTTCTGGATCTCCTACTAATACAGCTATTTTAAGATCTTTACCTAAACGCTTGCCTGTTTCTTGCATTAAGGTCGTTTTACCCGATCCTGGAGAAGAACAAACATTGATAACACATACGTTTTTTAAACGTTCTCTGATCGCATTTGCTACAAAGTCATTTGCTTTTAATAAGTGTAAGGTAGTATTATCACATTGCAAGGATCCTACGCGGTTTCCTAAACTTTTTGGATTTGATGCCATAAATGTTGATTTATAATAATTATTTAAATAGTACTTTCGAAATATATAATTCATTGCCTTGCACAATATCTGCCGATGGGGTGCCACACGAACAAACAAAACGGTGATACTCCACCCTAAAGTCTTTATCGCAACTACGACAATGTGCGATGATGTCATTTACCACGACCTCCAATTCCATTTCTCTGTAAATTGGGTTGTCTGCAATAAAAGCATCAAAAGCATTCTGTATCAACACAGGCTGCACATTAGACAACAACCCTGCTGTAACTTGTATTTTTTGGATATCCTCTACCTGGGCCTCGTAGTGCTCTTCTAGGGTAGAAAAGATATCTTTCACGATTGACAATTCATGCATCGTTTTACGTTTTAATTCTATATATACTCTACTAAACAGATAAAAAAAGAACTCTATTTTTTTAAGCCTTTTTCATTTAACTATGAACTTGAAGTAATTCATTACAGTTAACTGTTTTATTTTGGGGTTAGTGAGAATGCTCTTGGATTACATCAGGTCTATTCTTTTAGTTTGAACAGATACTAATTTCACTTTTCTTTACTAAAAACTTGAATGGAAGCTTTTCTAAAAAGTCTTCACACACCTCCTAAAGCTCTTAGTTCTCAGTTACATTCACTTAACTACACGGCAAATTTAAAAACTACTGTATTTTTAAAATAGCACAAATCTTGATTATTATACCATAAAAAAGGGATTCACATTTTTTTATGAATACAAGCTTTTTTAGCAATAGTAATCAGCAAGGTAATCAGAGAGAAGCATAGATTTTTCAAAAGAAAGTAGCCCCGCATATCGGAATGAATAAATCAACTTACAGTAAGATTTAAAAAGGAATGAGTGAGGCTGATATAAGAGCCTCTAAAGCTGTCAAATCTTTTTATATTAGATTCTTATATTAACGAATTTACTTTAGAAATAGAAAATTAAATATTCGATGCATGAACTACATTCCTAAGTTCTGATTGTAGGTTAATAAAAAAAACGGTATTAGTAATTCCGAAGAAAACAAAACGTTTAATGAATTATATTAGCAAAACATTTAAAAAAACAAATAGACTTTTCTTTCGCAACTCTTATGAGTTTAGCGATTTGTAAAAAAAAGGCAATTATAAAACCATAAAAATGAGTTCAAAAACATATTTAATATTTGGAATTAGTAAAGGGCTTGGAAAGTCCATAACAATTAATTTACCCAATGAAGCTGATAAAGTTTTGGGAATTTCAAGAACCGAACCTACATATTTAAAAGATAAAAGTAATGTCAACTGGATTAAAACGGATCTATCAAATCCAAAAGACTCTTGTGAAACCATAAAAGCCCATATTAAAAACGAAACCATCGATTACTTGATATACAATGTTGGTATTTGGGAAAACAATGCCTTTTCAGAAGATTATAAATTTGAAGAAAACAGTCATTTTGAAATTACTAATATCATAAATACAAACATTACCTCTTGTATTTTGAATATACAATCAGTTATTGATAATTTAAAAATGTCAGATAATGCTAAAGTTATTTTAATAGGTTCTACTTGGGGATTGGATAATCACAATGGAAAAGAAGTCACATTCTCAGCCACAAAATTTGCACTAAGAGGAATCGTTCACGCGCTAAGAGAAAATCTACGTACCTATAAAATAGGCGTTTCTATTTTGAACCTAGGTTATTTAGCTACTGAATTTGAAAGTAATGAAGCCATTGAAACCGTAATTGAAAAAACAGCAGGAAGTTTAATTCCACTGCAAGATGTAATTGGTGCTTTAAAATTTATCCTTTCTACTTCTAATGCTAGTTGTGTAAAAGAAATTAATATGCCAGCGATGAGTGATTCAAATATATAAAAGTAGAATCATTCCCAAGAACTTACAAATAGTGATTGGAACTCTGAAAAGAAAAGAGATTGGTTTGCTGAATAAAACAGCCCTATTTATTAAGAAAAATTTCGAGAATTTGAGTTAGAGAACAAATTTAGCACGACTCAACCTCACACAAACCATAATAACGTACTAACTATAGGTCAAGCTTACTACTTGATTTTTAAAAGTGTTTAATAGGATTATTACTATTAAATTTACAAAAAGCGTTCTTTTATTATTCTGATTCTAGTAAGATTTTACTTAGGATCTGTCAAATAGAATAAAAAAATAGATTCGCAAAGCCTTATACAACATAACTTTTAAAAAAATCTAACAATGAGTTTTACCTATTCCATTTGTGAGCCTTGGGAAAAAGAAATCATATATGTAAATGAACATTTTCCAGGAAAGGATATTATAAATATTGCAAAGAATTATCCTTGGCTTGAGAAATTAAGAAAATCTGACGAGTTCCCTTGTAGTGAAATTTACTACAATCCTTCACTCGATTTTCAAAATTCAAACGACAAAAAAAGGTTTTGTTTAACAGCAAATCTTAGTGAAACCAATGAATTAGAATTTTCTTTATGGTACTTTAGGCCTAAAAAAAAGAGCATCTTCTTTGGGTTATTAGGTGAAAAACAAAAAATGGAAGTAGATGATGTAGGATACTACAACAGCGACGAAGCTATAAAGTATTTGGAATATTTTATAAATGGACAATATAATTTAATTGAAAAGCTTTTTTACTAGCTTAGTATGATCAAACAAAAATATTTATATCACACTATAAAGCAAATGGCATCATAAAGTCTAAAAAACGCAAGTATGAAAACACTACTCTACCTACTTATTGGTGTCTTTTTACCTTTAAAAATTAGCGCACAAAATGACTTTTGGGCTAGACTTTCTATTTCGGGATCCGTAAATCAACTAGGTATTTCACCTACCGAAAAAATTTGGATAGCAACAAATGCAGGTAATATTTACCACACCAAAGAAGTTGATTCACTTTGGCATTTAGGAGCCTATGGATCTTTTGATCCTTATAGTTATAATTCAGGAAACACATTTGAAAGAATCAATTTCTTTTCTGAAGATGTGCTTATGATTTCTGGATTTATTCAAGAAAACGGTAAACAAGACTTTGTGTATCGTTCAGAAAATCAAGGAAAATCCTGGGAAAAAGTAATCTTTGGAAAAAATAGTTGGATCGATGCAGCATATGTCAATAATAATGGAAAAGCCTGGATGAGTGGTAGCTCCCTTCTAATTTATTATACGGAAGATATGGGAAAAACTTGGAGTACATTTGACAAAGTTGATCCGAATGAACAGGTACGCTTTTCTTCCATTCATTTTTCCAATGATGAACAAACTGGCTTATTTGGCTCCAATGATAACGCACTTTACAAAACCACAGACAATTGCAATAAATGGGAAAAACTACCTACCCCATTAAACCAAGACAAATATAAAAAACGTTTAAAAAACGAACGTGCCCGTATTAAGAAAATCCGAATTCTAGGAAACAATTATATCATTAACCAACAAGGCAATATTTTCATCACGGATTCAAATTCCATTAATTGGACTTATTTACCTGAAATAATTGATTTTGAAGTAACAGAAGATGAAAAACTATATACCATTAATAAAGATTTGAGCATAAGTCTCTATAACTGTGATTTTACAAAAAAATGGCAATCAGATCAGGTTCTTAAAAATAAACCTAGGGCTATAGAAGTAAAAAACAATAATTTGTTTGCATTGACTCAAGACTATATTTATAAAATAAACCCGAATGATTTTATAGCTTCACAATTATTTACGGATGAAATCGCTATCCAAGAACCCTATTATAAAATCGTTTATGAAGATGAAGAATATGGATTTGACAAGAAAGACATTTTACATTTCAATAAACTCAAAAACGCTTGGTATCGATACATGAGTGTAGATTTCTTTATTGAAAATTCTACAATATTTGATAATAAAATAGTATTGACAAACCAAACGTTAAGCAAACACTATAACTTTTGTCCTATACAAAAATCTGTTACCGAATTTAGTTTGCCCAGAAACCTTTTTTCTGATCTTGAAATCAAGGAATTTCATTTAGAAAGTGGTAGCCAAGGATGTTTCCATGTTGAACATTCTTCAAAATTATACCTCAAAAAAGAAGACGAATTTAAAGCCGATAAAAAAGGGAGCAACCCAAAATTCCTACCCCGTTCTGAGCACAAAATAAAGACGACTAAAATAAAACAAATGGTAAATTTAGTTGATGAATCTAGATTCAAAAAAGTTACTTTGGAAGACTTGAAAATCACAGATAATGATATCAAAGTTTTCAAAGAATTCATCGATAAAGAAGAACAAGAATTAAAAGCACTGGTAGAAATACCTTTTATGTTTGAAAACTTATACGCATTCCCAGGAGAAAACATCGATTACAATTTCTACAAAAATATCGCAGACTCCTTGGTTACTTTAAGTGAAGAAGAAATAGATAAAACCCTCTGGCAAGTATATGGAAGTTGGAGTACAACAACTAACTGGAAGAGGATAACTTTTGTATTTGAAAACGAACAAAAGTTAATTATTGAAAACACAGATGACAAACCTAACTATCTTTATGCTCCTTGGATTGTGGACTTTGATGGGTTAAAATTTCAAACCAACTCCATTTTGTTTGGACAGGAAATAGATAAAATCACAAATGGACAATTCTTTCATCCAATTATAAGAGATAAAAATTATGCACTCTTCAAAATTGCAGACTATTTGTACAGAAAAAAGCTCAACATCCAGTAGCTTTTATTATTAGTGATAGCATTTCAATGTTTGAAGTGTTTTGCTAAAATAACATACTAACTAAATATAACCGAGAATTAAAAATGAAAACAACTATCGCAACTATCGTATTTCTAATGTCATTTACTTTTTCATACTCACAAAAGCTTCTCACATCTTGGAGTCAACAAAATATTGAATATTATACGAAAGAAATGTATGATCAAGCACAAAAACTTTCGGCATTGGAACTTTCAGAAAAAAACGTAAACGACGAATATTGGAGTGAAGTGTTTTTAACGTTAAACGCCTCTTTAAACAATCATTCTAAAGATGTTGATTACTTGAACTTATTAGTTGGACAATTAACAAATAAATCGGAAACTAAATTAAAAGGAACAAGTAGATTAATAATATGGGATAGAATATCAAATGGAGATCTAACCTTTGAAGGAAGAGGATTGGTGTTTGAAAATGATTTATTTACTGTTGCAGGAAGAGCAAACCAAATATTGCAAAGTTTAACCGCTAAGAATTTTGGATATGTTACTATGGAATCCACTGAGAAAGAGCTAGAAGAGCTTAAAACAAATTGGATGTCATACTTAGCAGGTAATACAGTTTCTGTATTTCCCCCTAATAATTACAAAAATGCCAAAATACCCGAAATAAGTAGTCTAGCAGCAGTAAAAGCATTAATATTTTCTTTACAGGACAATCCGAAAAAGCAAGAAATAACCAAAACCTGTTTGAAAAACACGTATAATTTAGACGAAATGCCTAAAGACAAAAGTGATTCAGCTATATTTTGTAATCCCGATAATTATACCTATCCATATCTAAAATCAATATTTGGTGAAAACAAAATATATAGATCTAAAAATTCTAAGTGGTGGTTGGAATTTTGGAATAAAAACCAAAACCAGTTATATTGGAACTCTGAAAAAGGGATTTATGAAGTAAAAAGGCAACATTCATAATAGTACTTTCAAGAATACTATAAAGCATCTGCTACCACGCATTACCAACCTAATACAAACACCTTGAAATGAGATTACTTCAATTGTTTATTTTGCTTCTTTTTTCACATAATGCCTCTGCTCAAATCCTAGAAACAGATAATATTCAAAAATCTGAATTTATAGATGCCGAAAAAGTAGATCAACAAGATTTGTTGCGTATCGCTAAAAATGCCGATAAACCTTATACTATATTCTACACTTTTGCTTCTTGGTGTGGCCCCTGTAGAATGCATTTTCCAGATGTATTGGAATTGGAAAAAACAGGAAAGGTAGCTATTTATGTAATTCTTGTGGAATCTGAAAAAGACAAAAGAATTGAAAATGCAATCCATTTTTTAAATTCAAATCCCCAGCCCGTTAACTATGGTGTTCTAAAAGACGCTGTTTATGGCACAAAAACAGGAAAGCGAAATAAGAAAATAGCAACCGAAATGACACCTAAAAACAAGGAGGTAATTGACGATTATGGCAAATTAATTTTAATAAACAAAAAGGGGCTAATAAAATATACTACAAGTTGGAAAGATTATGAAGGTGATTGGAAAAACTCAAAAAAAATGATAGCACGTAAAATTATTCCCTTACTCAATTAATACTATTTTTTATTTCAAACCTACATCAAGCCTTTTATGAATACACTACTAATCAAAACTTCTTTACTAGCTACTTTGTTATTAACATCTTGCAATCAAAAAGAAAAGATAGAAAACACTGATGAACGTAAGGCAGAAGACACTTCTGCAATAGAACAACTAGCTAACAAAATGCTTTCTGACCAGGAGATAGACCATTTATTAGCGGAGTTTATCCCTACAGACTATTCGATTTTAAAAAAAGCATCAGGTGATTTAAATCTCGATGGAATTCAAGACTATCTAGTGGTTCTTAAAAAAGATGGAGAAGAATCCTCTTCTGATGTTGTTGAACATCCTGAAAAAAGACCCTTATTAATTGTTTTAGGTAACGAGAGCAACAGGTTTAAAGTGGCAAGAACAAATGAAAATACGGTGTATTGTGTGGACTGTGGTGGTATGATGGGAGATCCTTTTATTGGTTTAACCATAAAGAATGGCTATTTCTCTGTAGAACATTATGGAGGTAGTTCGTGGCGTTGGACAAGAATAATTACGTACAAATATTCTGACAAAGAAAAAGAATGGTTTTTACACAGAGATGGTTCTGAAAGCTTTAATACCTCAGATATTGAAACGATAACGTATACTACTAGAACCACGAAAGACTTTGGTAAAGTAAAGTTTCAAGACTTTGATATTTATAAAGAAGATTAACAACTCGCCTTCTTTTTAAACTCATTCAATCTCCTAGTTTACATCCCCTTTATACATCAAAATACTACTTGATTTCCTTTACTTACTCCTGATTCTTTTAAACCTCAAAACAATTCCCTCTAATTATGCGTATATGGTTGTGCATAAAGAGAACTCGAAACATACCTTTGTTTTTGACAAACGTACGCATAGGTTCATAGAGAAAACACTTTGTGTATCTATCGTTTCTAATACACCTATACGAAATTTCTATTTGAAGGATAATTTAATAATGCGCTCAATGTCTTTGGTATTTACGTGAGCAGGTGCATCGTGATATAATTCAATTTTTAAGAGTGATATAATAGCGAAAAAATCATTGCTTAAAATACTGTAATATTTTTCAATCGCTTGATTATCTCGAATATCTAATGCCTTAATCGCATTGCTTTCCTCCAATAAGTTACCTACATAAACTAGAATCTTATCAAATGTTTCGCTAGAAGTATGCATCTGTAAATAACCAAACTCAAAAAGCAAATCTTGTAGGTTGTGTACATTTTGCTTAATCGTTTTGTCTGTATTAAAGTTTGTAGCGAGCACATCTTTTTGAAGTATCGCATTCAACTGATTTAAAAAATGAAAAAACACTTCTTGTTTTTTTTCAAAAACCAACAAATTTCGTTCGCGTGACTCTTCACTTGTCGTTTGACCTTGCAAAAGCAAAACAGTAATTATCGCCGTGATTACAACACCAAGCAGGGTTCCGAAAAACTGACCTGGCAAAGAAGCTAGCTCAATAATTTCGAACGTTATAGCTACAATTAAAAATACTACTGTAAAAGTAATAATACCAATTCGCGACCAACTTGACTTTATTTTCATTTCTTTAAATTTACAATTAACAAAAATGCAATACTCAAATACATAGGTTAAAAATGGTCGTGAAATTACAACTATTAAATCACTATTAAAACCAAAATATTTTTAATTAAAAAAACCATAATAAGTAACGTAATATCCCTAAATCTTTTCATATTTAATAATAAGTATATCCCAGTTATTCATTTGAAATTAGACTGTGTTTACTACAATACAATAAATATAATTTCGAAAGCCAAATGCAAATATGCTGTTAAAAAAACAGTACATTAGCCTACAATCAGTAGTGATTACTAAAAAACAAAACCAATCCTTAGAGTTTAACCAAAACGAAAACTGACTTTTATGACACAACAAATAAAATTAAAAAATCAGAAAATAATCACAATTAGACAAGCAGAAGTTGGCGATGCAGAAAAGCTCCTAGACTGCATTCGAATGTATATACCACAAAGTCCCTACATCCCTAAACTAGAAAGAGAGATCACCATAACTGTGGAACAGGAAAGACAATGGATACAATCTTTTTTAACCCATCAAAACTCTTTACTTTTAATTGCTGAATACAACGGGGAAATCATTGGGAATATAGATATAACTGGAAATCAACGAATAACTATGCAACATACGGCCGTGATTGGAATGGGTATGCTCAACCAATGGAGAAATATTGGACTAGGTAGTGCTTTAATGCATACAGCACTAGAATGGGCCAAAGAAAATCCTATACTTGAGTTGCTGTGGCTTCAAGTTTATACAGAAAATACATCTGGAGTAAGCTTGTATCAAAAAATGGGGTTTGAAAAATGTGGCGTTATAAAAAACTTCTTTAAACAAGATGACTCCTATTTTGACAACTTAACCATGGCTAGAAGTGTAAAAGAACCCAACACCGAACAGAGGGTTTCAGATTAACTACAGACATCACCTTTACTAAACACCTGATTTAAATCAATACTAAAAGAAGATCTTTTAAAATCTTTTTTTAAATCAAACTAACACACCAACTATGAAATTTACTTTAGTCCTTTTTGCACTATTAACCACAACAGTTTCCTTCTCTCAAAAGAAAAATGCTGAAAACTACTACAACTATTACAACCCGTATAAGCTTGAAAATTTAAAAGGAAAACAATTGACTACTGCTTGGCTAGATCAAACGGAGGCTTCAAAAATTTTAGAAGAAGAAATGAAGGAGGCAGGTCTGGAATGGATCAGCACTTTCAGAATCGTAAAACTAAATGACGCTGACTATATTTTAACGACCTGCTATTCTGAAAAAAGCAAGGTAGGCTTTGTCTATGAATCCACACACAATGCTTTCCCTAACAAAGCAAACCGACAGCTAAAGAGCCTTTACAAAGAAATGACAGGAAATGATTACGCTGAAAAAATAGTTGACCTAGAGGGAAACTCTAAGTTTATCAAGATAACGGAATTACCCAAAAACATCCAACTGATTAAAGAAGATATTTATTGGTATCAATACACAGAAAATCAAGAAGACGACCACAAACTGGTTTCCAAAAATGATATGTACCAAATTTTTAGAAGCGACGTTAAAACTATGATTTCTAAGTTTAGCAAATAACCTAGATGCGGTAAGGACAGTCAATAAGTTTGTTTTTTTTAGTTAATTTAGCAAAATCAAGTTTTTACTTGATTCGCTTTCTTTAAATAATGAACAACTTCCTACACGTATACCCTTTTCAATCAAAAGATTTGGAAGTAAATCAGGAAACGAGATTCGAACAATTTGTACCTATAACCTAAAAAACACACCATGAAAAAGCTTTTACTTATTTCCGCAATTACTTGTTCTACATTTACCTATAGCCAAGAAAACAAAGCGCTACAAGTGGAAATAGACCAGATAAAACAGGAAATGAGAGTACTACGAAACGACATACAATCCGTCAAAACTCAAAACAGTTACTTAAAAAAAGCCTTTGATATCAGCAAGCCTATTTTAGAACAAAATCAAGGAAACAGTGACTATAGAATCACAAAGGTAGTTGGTAATAAAAAAGACAAAACCATTACTATTAATTTTCTAATCGAAGCTAAAGACGAAAACAAACAAGCGTCTATACAAGATTTCTCTCTAGTTGACCTACTTGGTAATCAATACGAAATAGACTTTTATCAGAGTTCGAATGTAAATCCTAATCTAGTACTGAATGTGCCGTTAACTAATAAAATCACTTTCAAAGAAATCATTGAAGAACCCCTAATCATCAAGCTATTTAAATTCAAAACAAACTATACCCTTGAAAAAAACACTTTTAAAGGATATAGTTCTATCCAAGAATTTAGAGACCTAAATGTAGTTTGGGAATAAGAAATAGGTTTAAAAACCAAAGCCCTATGGAAATAGATAATCAACTAGATATCCCTTTTAGTAAAACTAAAATAATCGTGAGCTTTTTGAGTTCCTTGGTATTTATTGGTCTTGGTCTTTGGTTTTTAATACTTCCTCCAAAAAACGATCATGCACTGTTGGGTAATCCTATTTTTATTTATGCATTAGGTTCTTCAGCAATTCTATTTTTTGGTTATATCGCCCTACTTCTACTTCGAAAAGTGGCCGATAAAAAACCCGGTTTATCTCTTAATAAACTAGGTATTGTAGATCATTCTAGTGCTGTAGCAATGGGCACAATCCTTTGGGAAGACATTGAAATGATCAAAATAGTCCAAACTTTCAATCAGAAATTCTTGATATGTATTGTCAAAAACCCAGAAGTTTATTTGAATAAAACAAGCAAGTCTTTATGGAGAAAAACATTAATAATGAATCATAAAACCTATGGCTCTCCTATAACGATTTCTTCTAATGCCCTACAAATCAAGTTTAATGATTTATTTGAATTACTGATTCTGAAAAAGAAGGAGTACGACGCACGACAAGCAAAATAAAGCGATATACTATGACGCTCTTTTAACCAAAACAACATCAAATACATCATAGATAAGTATTGAATACAATTTATATTTTTAGCGGTTTAGGAGTTGATCAAAGAGTTTTTGACAACATAGACTTTGGAACTCTTGATGTGGTTTTTATTGATTGGATACCTCCTCACATAAACGAGCCCATACAGGATTATGCAAAAAGGATATCCGAAAAAATAACTTCTAAAAATCCAACTTTAATTGGGCTCTCTTTTGGTGGTATTTTATGTGTAGAATTATCCAAAATTATACAGACCAAACAGATTCTACTAATAGCCTCTGCTAAAACTAAATTCGAACTCCCTACGATGTATAGACTTCTAGGTAAATTAAAAATCAACAAGATCCTCCCGGCTTCAGTATTAAAAAAGCATAACTTCCTCTCAAATTGGATGTTTGGGCTCGAATCGGAATCTGAAAAGGAACTTTTAAAAGACATCTTAAAAGACACAGATTCTTATTTTTTAAAATGGGCAATTAATGAAATTCTCAATTGGACAAACACCACTGCACCACAAAACCATGTCCATATCCACGGTAATAAAGATCGGATTATTCCTTTAAAAAATGTCAACTCAAATTTCATTATTGATCAAGGTGGTCATTTTATGACGGTTAATAAAGCTGCTGAAATAGAAACAATTATTAAAAAATCACTAGGAATATCGGCATTTTAAAAGCTCTTGTTTTAGAACAGTATTTACTGTTCAAGATTTCGTGGTGTCCTTTACTAATTTTATTCCCTTTTTTAATACATTAGCAAAAAATATAGGGCTTTTAACAGAGAGTAAACTAGTTTATTCGCTCTTTTATTTTCAAAATTTTTTAAAAGTTCAAGAATTACAAATCAACCAAATCAAACGAAGATAAATGAAAGCATCTGGTAATACCGTACAGGAAATATTAACAAACTTGCCTGAAGATCGAATAGTACCTTTTACAAAACTCCACAATACAATACTTGAAAACCTTCCCGAAGGATTTGAAGCTGCCATGAGTTATGGCGGATTAGGCTATGTTGTACCTCACACGCTATATCCTGCCGGTTATCATTGTAAGCCCATCGAGCCCCTTCCGTTTGCTGGACTAGCTTCGCAAAAGAACTCAATTAATTTTTACCATATGGGCATTTATGCCAATCCCGAATTATTAGAATGGTTTGTTGCTGAATATCCTAAACACAGCAAACAAAAATTAGATATGGGTAAAAGCTGTATTCGCTTTAAAAAACTAGAAGAAATCCCTTACGACCTCATCGCGCAATTAATGAAAAAAATCAGTGTAGAAGAATGGATTTCGACGTATGAAAGTAAATATAAAAAATAGAGTATGGAAAAACACTTGATTTTAAAGCTAAGTTCCTCCTTATTACTAGCTTCTAGAAACAAAGTTCTAAATATGACAATATGTGCCTATTTAAGCCAAATCTGTAACTGTTTAAAAAATGCATCTTGTTGATCTATAAAAATATTATGAGAGCCATTTTCTAGCAAAACAACATTATCTTCCCCGATGCTTTTAGCCAAACGCGCCACTTCTTTTCTCGGCAGAACTCCATCGTCTTGGCCATAGATACCATATAGTTTTACGCGACCTTTTAAATTCAGGATATCATCGCCAAAATCAATACTCGTGTATTTCTCATTTTTCCAAAACCCTAATGGCGATTCAAAATCGGGTTTAGCACTATACTGCTGATAGAGACTATTTGCGTACAAGCTTCCATACAGTTCTCTTGCCTGTGGACTAATTTGCTTGGGAAGATAAAATTTATTTGCCATAGCGTGCATCAATATATAAGAACTATATGCCAGAGAATTGGGATCCATTTTTTCAATGAAGCGCACATAATTCTGATTTACGACATCTCCACTATCCTCATAGATCTTTTTAACCGATGCCAATGTCCCTTCCAATATATTTGGATAAGAAATGGGTGCGCTCACATAAATAATCGAGTTTACACAATCAGCCTTGTTTTTAGCATAATAAGTAGCGATAACACCTCCAAAACTATGCGCTATGAAATTAGCTTTCTGTATCTTGTAGGTGGTCAATACATAATCTATATCTTCAAGCGTCTCTTTAAAAGTATATTGAGCTTGCAATTCAGCAGAACGACCTTCTCCACGTCGATCATACACTATGACAAAATATCCCAAATCAGCTAAAGCCTCTGCAGTTGTAAGCTCAAAGTTCAAACTAGAAAACCCGGGGCCACCATGTAAAAAAACAATCGGTGTATCCTCTGGAGATCCATAACTTTTTGAATACACCTCTTGACTAAAAGCACAACTTACGAAAAGCAGACTAAGCACTACATAAAAAACACGGTGTAATTGAAATTGAAACATCAAATAAGCTTTAAATATGTGTTAAAAACAAACAAATATAGTCTTTTGTACGTAGGAATAAACAACAATTGAAGAGCGTTACTAGGTTGGATTTTTCAATTATTAAATAAAAAACACGTTAACGTAGTTGAAATTAGAACAAACATTATGATAAACACTTGAAAACGATGCCTATTTAAAGGGTTTTTCTTATCTTTGTCGCTTTATTTTATCAGTATATGATACACTCTATGACCGGTTTCGGTAAAGCTTCTTTGCAATTACCTACCAAAAAAATCACTGTTGAGGTGAAATCTTTAAACAGTAAAGGACTTGACTTAAATGTTAGACTTCCTTTGACTTATCGCGAAAAAGAGCTTCCGCTACGCAATGTAGTTGCTCAAATTTTAGAACGAGGTAAGGTCGATTTTTCTCTTTATGTTGAAGTTACAGCAGAAGAAACATCAAGCAAAATCAATGCACCTATCGTGCTTTCTTATATCCAACAAATGCGTCAAATCATTCCATCGGCAGATGAAACGGAATTGATGAAAATGGCTGTTCGTATGCCTGATGCTTTAAAGGTAGAACGCGTAGAACTAGACGAAACGGAATGGACAAAAATCAACGAGGTAATCGAAGAAGCGTTGGAAAATATTCAATCGTTTCGTAGAAGTGAAGGAAATACTTTGGAACAAGATTTTATCATTCGCATTCAGAACATCCAAAATTTAATGGATCAAGCAACGGCTTTAGACGGAGAACGTATAGCTACTGTAAAAGAACGTTTGCGCAACAACTTAAATGAATTAGAAGTTAATGTAGATGAAAATCGCTTTGAGCAAGAAGTGATTTATTATTTGGAAAAAATGGACATTACAGAAGAAAAAGTTCGTTTAGCAAATCATCTAAATTATTTTTTAGAAACCTTATCAGGATCCGAAGCAAATGGACGCAAATTAGGTTTCATCGCACAAGAGATGGGACGTGAGATCAATACAATGGGGTCTAAATCCAACCATGCGCAAATGCAAAAATTAGTCGTTCAAATGAAAGACGAATTAGAAAAAATCAAAGAACAAGTTTTAAACGTTTTATAAACATCAGCAACGTTATTATGAAAAGAGGAAAATTAATCGTTTTTTCTGCACCTTCAGGATCTGGTAAAACTACGATCGTTAGACACCTTTTGGAACAATCAGAATTAAATTTAGAGTTTTCAATATCAGCAACTTCACGTGAACCTCGTGAAATGGAAATCAATGGAAAAGATTACTATTTCATTTCTTTACACGATTTTAAACAACACATAAAAGCTGAAGATTTTTTGGAGTGGGAAGAAGTATATCGCGATAACTTTTATGGAACTTTAAAAAGCGAAATAGAACGTATTTGGAGCGAAGGTAAAAACGTTATTTTTGATATTGATGTAGCTGGAGGATTAAGAATTAAAAAGAAATTTCCGGATGAGACATTGGCTGTTTTTGTAAAACCACCAAGCATTGATGAATTAAAAATTCGTTTGAAAAAACGCTCTACCGAGAGTGAAGAAAAAATCAATATGCGTATTGCAAAAGCCTCTGTAGAATTGGCTACTGCACCGCAATTTGATACGATCATTAAAAATTATGATTTAGACACTGCTAAAGAGGAAGCTTTTCAGTTGGTGAAAAATTTTATAAAATAAACATACGATTATGAAAGTTGGATTGTATTTCGGTACGTTTAATCCCATCCATATTGGCCATCTTATTATTGCCAATCACTTGGTGGAATATACCGATTTAGATGAAATTTGGATGGTAGTTACTCCACACAGCCCTCTTAAGAAAAAGAAAGGCTTACTGGAAGACTATCATCGTATCCACATGGTTCACACTGCTCTGGATAAATATGATCGCTTAAAGGCATCTGATATCGAGTTTCATCTTCCACAACCCAATTATACCGTAGATACGATGGCTTATCTGCATGAAAAATATCCAAAACACAGCTTTAGCCTTATTATGGGCGAAGATAATTTGGATTCTTTCCCGAAGTGGAAAAACTACACGGTACTTCTTGAGCGCTATTCACTCTATGTATACCCACGCATATACAGTGATAAATTAGCATCAAACCCATTGCTAGATCATCCAAATGTTACCTTGGTTGATAATGCACCTATTATGGAAATTTCATCCACCTTTATCCGCCAAGCAATACAAGACGGAAAAGACGTACGCCCCCTACTGGACACCGAAGTTTGGAACTACATAGATCATAATTTATTCTACAAAAAATAACAGCAAATTAAGAGCATTTCATTGGGCTTTTTGTAATTTTAACCTTTGAAAATAACTCTATTATGTTGAATTTTAATCTATATAACCCTACCCGTTTAGTATTCGGAGCAGGTCAAATCGCTCAATTAAAAAGCTTAATCCCTACAGATCAAAAAATACTTTTAGTCTATGGAGGCGGAAGCATTTTTAAAAATGGCATCCACAAACAAGTTACGGAAGCACTCGACCAACATCAAGTAATTGAATTTGGAGGTATTGAAGCAAACCCACACTTTGAAACCCTTATGAAAGCTGTTTCTATAATCAGAACTGAAAAAATAGATTTCATACTTGCTGTAGGTGGTGGAAGTGTTATAGATGGTGTTAAATTTATTTCCGCAGCCGTTCCATTTGAAGGAGAACCTATCGATATTATTAAAAAGAAAGCAGGTCTCAACGGTAAGGCATTGCCATTCGGAACCGTACTAACCCTTCCTGCAACAGGAAGTGAAATGAATTCAGGAGCTGTAATCACAATTGAAGCAACACAAGAAAAGCTTTCTTTTGGCGATGAGCTATTGTTTCCTAAATTTTCAATTTGCGATCCAAATGTAATTGCTTCCTTACCTCAAAAACAAATTGTAAACGGTGTTACCGATTCTTTTATTCACGTATTAGAACAATATCTTACCTATCCGCAAGAAGCACCTTTACAAGACCGCTTTGCTGAAGGAATTTTGCAAACCCTAATTGAAATAGGTCCAAAAGTAATTGCTAACCCTAAAGACTACGACGCAGCAGCCAACTTGATGTGGTGCTGCACTATGGCTTTAAACGGACTTATTAGTATGGGAGTAAAAACAGATTGGGTAACACACGCTATTGGACACGAATTAACCGCTTTATACGGTATTGATCACGGAAGAACATTAGCGATTATAGGTCCGAATTTATATCGCGTTATGTTTGATACTAAAAAAGATAAGCTAACTCAATTTGGAAAACGCGTGTGGAAAATTACTGAAGGTACAGATGAAGAGATCGCTCAAAAAGCCATTGAAGCTATGGTTGACTTTTACCATCAATTGGGAATCAAAACAAAACTTTCTGAAAATACCCACGAAATCATTGACCGAACTCCAGACTTCATTACCAAAAGATTTGAAGAACGCGGTTGGATAGCCATGGGAGAAAAACAAAATATAACACTTGATAAAATTAAAGAAATCGTATCTTTAAGTTTATAAGCATCCTAAACAGCAATTTATAAATTGCTGTTTTTTTTATGCTAAAAATAAAGTTCGCACAACTAAACAGCAAAATCTTACAAAACACAAACTACCTTGCCTTATAGTATCAATTTATCAAATAATTTTTTCCAATAATTAAAGGCATTTTGTACCTTTATACATTAAATTTTTTCAAAATGACACATATAGAAAAACTAGCTGCTATTCGCTCTTTGATGAAAGAAAGAGGAATTGACGCTTATATCATTCCTTCTTCCGATCCTCATATTAGTGAATATCTTCCAGAGTATTACAAATGCATCGCTTGGACTTCAGGCTTTACAGGTTCTGCAGGAACTTTAGTAATTACACAAGATTTTGCAGGTTTATGGACCGACTCTCGATATTTTGTTCAAGCAAACGAACAACTAGCAGGAACTGGATTTGAATTAGTTAAATTAAAAGTTCAACACGCTGCTGAATATGTAACTTGGATTGCCTCTCAATTTGATGGAAATGCAACGGTAGCTTTTGACGGAAATTTAGCTTCACTAGCCGTTGCAAATGCAGTAAATAGCAGTTTAAAACCTTTGAATTTTACAATTGATGGACATGCAGATTTACTAGATCCAATATGGAACAACAGACCCAAACTTCCTGCACAAGAAGCTTACCTATTGCCTCTATCAACCACTGGACAGGAAACCTCTGCTAAATTGGCTATCATTCGTCAAAAAATGAAAGAGAAAAGAGCTACAGCACACCTTATTTCTTCTTTAGATGATTTAGCATGGGTATTAAATATTCGCGGAA
>JASLDM010000033.1 GCA_030151565.1 Flavobacterium sp.
TCCTATTCTAGTTTTACACTTTTTTATAGTGAATTTACTCCTAATCAGTCTCGGGTTTTGTTCGAGTCTTGTTCAAGTCTCCTTCGGAAAAAGGGCCTCAATCCGAGTAAAAGTCGGAGAAGTATCGAAGCAGACCCGAAGGAAAGGCAGATTAAACCTCAATAAAATAAAACATATAACTGATTTTCAACAAGTTACCTTGTTTTAAAAAAGTCAAAAGTGGGCAAGAACGCCAAAAAGGTACTAAATGGGGTTTATTTATTTTAAATTCAGTAACTTAAGCATCGTATTGCTAGAGCAGAATTCCGTTTTATAAAAAAACGGTAGGATGATCTAGATTATTAGCTGTACTATAAAAAATAAATTCCTTCTAAGAGCATTCGAATTAATTAATAATCGTTTTTATAAAGAAGTAAATTTAGTAATTAATCGAATTTCCTTTACTGCAAGAAGACAATCTCTCTACGCAACATCAAGCGTTAATATATCGAATCAACTAACAAAATTTATCCACACGTATTATCTATAAAATACAAAGGTGTGGTGCTTTTTAAATCACTCACACCTTGTATTCTTAGTCCTTTATTAGCACAACAGCTAATTTTACACGCTATAAAAAAAGCTGTTCGATAGGAACAGCTTTTATATTTATTAATAGAGAACTCCTAAAACGAGTTTCAATAAAAACAAGATAGAAAGTACATAAACCGTCATTGATATATCTTTATGCTTTCCAGTTCCTAATTTTAAAAAGGTAAAGCTCAATACCCCAAATACAATTCCTTCTGCAATGCTATAACTAAAAGGCATAAACACGATGGTTAAAAAAGCAGGAAGCCCTTCCGTAATATCGTTAAAGTCAATTTTTGTTACAGAAGCAATCATAAACAACCCAACAATAATTAAAGCAGGAGATGTTGCCGAAGCAGGAATCATTAAAAATAAAGGTGCTAAAAATAAGGAAACCCCAAACATTAAAGCCACACTAACTGCAGTTAACCCTGTACGTCCACCTGAAGCAACACCAGAGGCACTTTCTACATAAGAAGTCACAGAACTTGTACCTAATATAGATCCAAACGTTGTACCCAATGCATCCGTAAATAAAGCCTTTTTCATTTGAGGAAAGTTTCCATTTTCATCAGCAATATTTGTTTTAGAAATCACGCCTATTAAAGTACCAACAGTATCAAATAAATTCACAAATAAAAATGTAAAAACTACGACCACCATATCAATCGATAAAATTTGTTTCCATCCTTCGGCAGTAAACATTGGTTTTAGAGCTTCTCCAAATATAGGTTCAATTGAAGGCGGTAAACTCAACAAAGAGCCTTGTGGTAAACTTACATCTCCCAAGAAAAAACCAAAGACAGTAGCTGAAATAATTCCTATCAAGATGGCTCCATTTATATTACGAGCCAATAAAATACCCGTTACGATCAATCCTAAAAATGCTATCCAAACACTATGTTGAGAAAAACTTCCTAAGCGCACTAACGTATTCGGATCGGAAACAATAATTCCAGCACCTTTCATACCAATTAATGTAATAAAAAGACCTATTCCTGCGGGGATAGCTTCCTTTAAAACTTTAGGCATACTTTTTACAATTAGCTCTCGAACATTGAAAAAAGTTAGTAACAAAAATATAATTCCTTCAATAAAAACAGCTGTCAATGCGAACTGCCAAGTATACCCCATAGTAAGCACAACTGTAAAAGCAAAAAAACTATTGAGTCCCATTCCTGGAGCCTGAGCAATCGGTAATTTTGCGTATAAGCCCATTAAAAGCGTAGCAAAAATAGTAGCCAAAGCTGTAGTTGTAAATAAAGCTTGTCGATCCATTCCTGTTTCTGCCAAAATATTTGGGTTCACAACCAAAATATACGACATCGTAAGGAAAGTTATAATCCCTGCTAAAAATTCTCTTTTAATTGTTGTGTTATTTTTATTTAAATCAAAATAACGCTCTAAAAGCTGTTTCATAAAGTAGTTTAGTTAAGGCGCAAAAATAAAAAGAAACTTAATCTTATTATAATTTGTTTACCACAAGTTCTATAATAAAAGATATAAATAAACTAGTTTCTATTTTTTAGGCTCAAACTCGCTATATTTGCACCAGAAAAACGGAAAAAAGTATTTGGGAATCGTGTGAAATTCACGAACTGTCGCGCAACTGTAAGTACTGCGAGGTTTTTATCAAATATAGTTCACTGTCTATAATAAGATGGGAAGGACGATAAAAATAGTACAAGTCAGGATACCTGCTTTTTTCTCTTGCTAGGCAAGCATGACGTACTTTCGCGATTTGAAGTTCGGTCATAGGAAATGTATTCTAACGTAATTTATACGATTGGATTCCTATGCCTTTCTATTTTCGAAAAACGATCCATGCCAACCTATAATTATAAAATATACTCACTAGAAAAGAATTTTAATTATATATGGAAAGTCAATTAACAAGCAGAGAGCTGCGCATTCAAAAAAGAATAAAAGATTCTGAAACTCACGTGTTTAAAGTAGTATTCCCAGGAACTACAAATCATCATAACACAATGTTTGGAGGTACGGTGCTCTACATTATGGACGAAATTGCTTTTATGACGGCAACTCGTTTTAGTAGAAAGACCATTGTTACGGTAAGCAGCGATAAGATTGATTTTAAACATCCCATTCCTGCTGGTACTTTGGTTGAACTAATTGGAAAAGTAACTCGAGTTGGACGTTCAAGTGTAGATGTACAAGTAGATGTATTTATCGAAAGTATGTATCGTGATGGACGTGAAAAAGCAATAAGCGGTAACTTTACATTAGTAGCAATTAACGAAAACAAACGTCCTGTACCTGTTTTAGATGAAATTGAATATTAATAATAACTTATAAAAGGGTTCTTAATTCAATAAAAAAAGAGGCTTCTGTTTTAAACAGAAGCCTCTTTTTAGTTATATTTAAATTAACCTGTAAAGCTATTTTATGAATTATGCTTCTTTACTTTTAATTTCTTCTTTAATTTTCTCTTCTAACTCATCCATTAATTCAGGATTGTCTTTGATAAGCGATTTTACGGCATCACGTCCTTGTCCTAACTTAGTTTCTCCATAGCTAAACCAAGAGCCACTTTTCTTTACAATATTAAATTCAACTGCTAGATCTAAAACCTCTCCTACTTTAGATACTCCTTCCCCATACATAATATCAAACTCAGCTGTTCTAAATGGTGGCGCTACTTTATTCTTTACAATCTTAACTTTAGTACGGTTTCCTATTACGTTATCTCCATCTTTAATTTGAGTTGATTTACGAATATCAATACGAACAGAAGCATAGAATTTTAAAGCATTTCCTCCAGTTGTTGTTTCTGGATTTCCAAACATTACTCCAATCTTCTCACGCAATTGGTTGATGAAAAACACGGTACAATTTGTTTTACTAATTGTTCCTGTTAATTTTCTCAAAGCTTGAGACATCAATCGAGCGTGTAATCCCATTTTAGAATCTCCCATCTCTCCTTCAATCTCACTTTTTGGAGTTAAAGCAGCAACAGAGTCAATTACAACCAAATCAATAGCTCCTGATCTAATTAAATTCTCAGCAATCTCAAGAGCTTGCTCTCCATTATCAGGTTGAGAAATAATTAAATTATCAATATCAACTCCTAATTTTTGGGCATAAAAACGATCAAATGCGTGTTCTGCATCAATAAAAGCAGCAATTCCTCCTGCTTTTTGAGCTTCTGCAATAGCATGCAAAGTCAACGTAGTTTTACCAGACGACTCAGGACCATAAATCTCTATTATACGTCCTCTTGGATATCCTCCAACACCCAACGCTAAGTCAATTCCTAAAGAACCTGACGAAATAGCCTCTACTTCTTCAACAGCACTATCTCCCAATTTCATCACGGTACCTTTTCCGTATGTCTTGTCTAATTTATCTAAGGTAAGCTGTAACGCTTTTAATTTTGCTTCTTTATCTGCACTCATCTTATCTATATTTTAATGTAAAAATAATACTTTTTATCGACTCTCCAAGACTCCATCAAATTATGTTCTAAAATTTACTTTTCGCCAAACGTATTACCAATACTAAAAATTCAGGACCACAACAATTCTTAAAAGTGCTTTTTCAAAATTTCATACCCTAGAAGTTATCTTTATTTTTTTATCACAAATTTTAAAACTGTATATTTGCCAAAATTCTTCCAATTAGAATTTTATATTTAACGAATTATCCACATACTTAAACGTTTATAGCATGCAACTGTATAACACCTTAAGCGCGGAAGAAAGAGCTGAACTCCTTACACAAGCAGGAGAAAACCGCTTAACTTTATCTTTCTACGCGTACGCAAAAATCGAAGATCCACAACAATTTAGAGATGCTTTATTCTTAGCTTGGAATAACTTAGATGCCTTAGGTAGAATCTATGTTGCCCACGAAGGAATCAATGCACAAATGTCTGTTCCTGCATCAAATTTTGAAGCTTTTAGAGATACTCTAGAAGAATATGATTTTATGAAAGGCATACGCTTAAATGTAGCTGTTGAACAAGATGACCTTTCTTTTTTAAAGCTAACCATAAAAGTACGCCATAAAATTGTTGCTGACGGATTAAATGACGACACCTTTGATGTGACCAATAAAGGTATTCATTTAAAAGCTCAAGATTTTAATACTCTCTTAGAAGATCCAAATACAATTGTAGTAGACTTTAGAAATCACTACGAAAGTGAAATTGGCCATTTTGTAGGAGCTATCACTCCGGATGTTGACACGTTCCGTGAATCACTTCCTATCATCAATGAACGCTTACAAGAACATAAAGAAGATAAAAACTTACTGATGTATTGCACTGGCGGTATTCGCTGTGAAAAAGCATCCGCTTATTTTAAGCATCATGGTTTTAAGAATGTTTATCAACTTGAAGGTGGTATTATAGAATACACTCGTCAAGTAAAAGCGGAAGGATTGGAAAGCAAGTTTATTGGTAAAAACTTTGTTTTTGACCACCGTTTGGGTGAACGAATCACAGACGATATTATCGCTAATTGCCATCAATGCGGCGCTCCTTGTGATACACACGTAAACTGTGCTAATGAAGGCTGTCATTTGCTATTCATTCAATGTGATGCTTGTGCAGAGAAAATGCACGGATGCTGTTCTGACGAATGTGTTGAAATCATTCAATTACCAGAAGATGAACAAAAACGACTAAGAAGTGGTGTTCAGAAAGGCAACCTTATTTTCAAAAAAGGAAAATCAGATGCTCTAAAATTTAAAAAAGAGCGCAATGTTTTTGAAGAAATCAATCCAGTAAAAGTCAGTACAGTTACCAAAATACGCAAAAAAAGAATTGAGAAAAAACGTTTGGTTGGAAAAGCTGAACACTACTTTACTAAAGCAGGTGTAGGTCAGTTTATACTAGAGAACGACACTTTAGCTTTAGGGGATAAAATTGCCATCGTAGGTCCTACAACTGGTGATGAACGTCTTACTTTAGATAAAATGATGGTTAATGGACAAGAAGTTCAAACTGCTCAAATTGGGGATAAACTTACCTTAGCATTACCCTTTAGAGTTCGTGTTTCTGATCAATTACACAAAATAATAGACTAAGATATGACTGTTTCTGGACGAGTAGAATTAATGGCACCCGCAGGTAACTTCGAGTCTTTGCAAGCCGCATTAGATAACGGAGCTGATTCTGTGTATTTTGGAGTAGATCAATTAAATATGCGTGCACGCTCTACGGTTAATTTTTCTGTAGACGATCTACAAGAAATTGCACGTAGATGTGAAGAAAAAAACGTGCGTACGTATCTTACACTAAATACCATTATTTACGACCACGATTTGTCGGTTGTAAAAACCTTGTTAACCAAAGCTAAAGAAGCAAATTTAACTGCAGTTATCGCATCAGATCAAGCTGTTATTGCTACAGCAAGAGCAATTGGTTTGGAAGTTCACATTTCTACCCAATTGAATGTAACCAATATTGAAACTGTAAAATTCTACAGCCTTTTTGCCGACACTATTGTATTGTCACGAGAACTGAGTTTACGTCAGGTAAAAAAGATAACTGAACAAATAGAAAAAGAACAAATCAAAGGACCTTCTGGTAACTTAATAGAAATTGAAATATTTGGCCATGGAGCCTTATGTATGGCTGTTTCAGGAAAGTGTTATTTGAGTTTGCATTCTCATAACTCATCAGCAAACCGAGGTGCTTGTAAACAAAATTGTAGAAAAAAATATACAGTTATCGATCAAGAATCTGGCTTTGAAATTGAGATTGACAATGAATTCATGATGTCTCCAAAAGACCTTTGCACGTTAGATTTCTTAGATCAAGTAATCGATTCTGGTGTAAAAGTATTAAAAATTGAAGGGCGTGGTCGTGCTCCAGAATATGTTGCTACCGTTGTAAAAACATATAGAGAAGCAATTGATGCTGATGCAGAAGGAACCTTTACTCCTGAAAAAGTAGAACAATGGATGAAAGCTTTAGAAACTGTCTACAATCGCGGTTTTTGGAGCGGATATTATTTAGGCCAAAAATTAGGTGAATGGAGTGATAATCCTGGATCT
Source organism: Flavobacterium sp. (assembly GCA_030151565.1). Classification (GTDB taxonomy): domain Bacteria; phylum Bacteroidota; class Bacteroidia; order Flavobacteriales; family Flavobacteriaceae; genus Flavobacterium. Next base: position 6,592 of record JASLDM010000033.1, read on the forward strand.
AGTGCAACTCAGAAAAAAGTATATGTAGGTAAAGCGGCCCATTACTTTCAAAAAGCAGGAATTGGGGAATTTAAAATCGAAGCCTACGAAATTAAAAAAGGTGATAAATTATTGATCACTGGACCGAGTACTGGAGCCCAAGAATTGATTTTGGACGAGATGTATGTAAACGAACAGGCGGTTGAAAAAGCTATCAAAGGCGATGAGTGTACTTTTAAACTACCGTTCAGAATTCGTTTATCAGACAAATTATATAAAATTGTAGAAGCTTAATGGTCATTGTTACTTTACAACGTGATAAATGTATTGGGTGCAACTATTGTGTAGAAGTTGCACCGTTACAGTTCCAAATGTCTAAAAAAGACGGAAAAACTGTTTTATTACGCTCCAATAACAACAAAGGATTTCACACCTTAAAATCTTCGGATTACAGCATTTTAGATGCTTGTGAACAAGCAGAAAAAGTATGTCCTGTACATATTATAAAAGTTAAAGATGTTTAAAATGAAAAAGATCTATTATTTAAAAACCTGTGATACTTGTAAGCGCATTTTAAAAGAAATTCCTGAAATCGAATCTTTTGAATTACAAGAAATCAAATCTACCCCGATTACTCCTTCTCAATTGGAAGAAATGAAACAATTATCTGGTAGCTATGAAGCTTTATTTAACAAAAGAGCGCAATTATACAAGGCACGCGGCTTAAAAGACAAGGATCTTTCGGAAGCTGATTTTAAAGAATTATTATTGGAACATTATACTTTTTTAAGCCGACCCGTAATTTTTGTGAATAATTCAATTTACATCGGAAATAGCAAGAAAAACATCGAAAATCTAATGATAAATCTAAAATAACGTGACTTTATTCATTTTTATGTTTCTATAAAGTAGTATTAACTTTTAATATCTCATAAAAAACATAATTATGAAAAATTATTTTGCAGAATTTTTTGGAACCTTTTGGTTGGTTTTTGGAGGATGTGGTAGCGCCTTATTTGCTGCTGGAATTCCTGATTTAGGAATAGGCTATGCAGGCGTTGCCTTAGCTTTTGGATTAACAGTATTGACAATGGCATATGCCGTAGGTCACATATCGGGTGGACACTTCAACCCTGCAGTTTCTTTTGGTCTATATGCAGGTGGCCGTTTTTCAGGAAAAGAATTATTACCATACATTTTATCTCAAGTTATTGGCGGTTTAGCTGCAGCCTCAGTTTTGTATCTTATTTACACTGGAAATACAAACAATGTCATCGATGCATCTTCTCCTGGAGCATTTGCAGCAAATGGATACGGAACGTTATCCCCTCATGGATACGGAGTAATACCCGCATTCTTAATAGAATTTGTTTTAACAGCTTTCTTCTTGATTGTTATTTTAGGAGCAACGGACAAATATGCAAATGGTAAATTCGCTGGAATTGCAATTGGACTAGCTTTAACCTTGATTCATTTAATATCTATTCCAATTACCAATACATCAGTAAACCCAGCAAGGTCTTTATCGCAAGCACTTTTTGCTGGTGGTCAGTATATCCCACAGTTATGGTTGTTTTGGATAGCTCCCATTTCGGGTGCTTTATTTGGAGGTTTAATATATAAACTATTATTACAGAAAAACGAAGCCTAAACACATCTATAAAAAACAAAAGCCTCTTTCTAAGAAAGAGGCTTTTGTTTTTTGATAAAAGTGACAGACTTTGCATTTATTACGAAGACTATAAATCAATTCATTTCGGTAGAAAAAATAAAACCCCTACATTTGTCTATTACATTAATTGGCTATGAAAAAAGTAGACTATTCTAAGATAGATCCTAAGAAAAACATTATCATAAAAGGAGCACAACTCCACAACTTAAAAAACATAGATGTAGTCATTCCAAGGAATAACTTTGTAGTGATTACAGGTCTTTCTGGTTCTGGAAAATCAAGTTTAGCTTTTGATACGCTTTATGCTGAAGGACAAAGACGTTATGTAGAAAGTTTATCTTCCTATGCACGTCAGTTTTTAGGCAGAATTGACAAACCAAAAGTAGAATACATTAAGGGAATTGCACCTGCCATAGCTATTGAGCAAAAAGTAAACACTACAAATGCACGATCGACAGTAGGAACATCAACAGAGATTTACGATTACATGAAATTGCTATTTGCTAGGATTGGTAAAACCTACTCTCCTATTTCTGGCAAAGAAGTTAAAAAAGATACCGTAACCGATGTCCTCGATACCGTTAAATCATTTGATCTAAAGTCTAAATGGATGCTTTTGGCTCCTGTTGCACTAGAACAAGATCGAAGCTTATCTGAAAAACTACATATCCTATTACAGCAAGGTTTTGCAAGAATATCAGTAAATAACACAGCGCAACGTTTAGATCAGTTTTTAGAAACAGAAAAAGATATTGATGCTATTGATAGCCGTGAAGTTTTTTTAATCGTAGACCGAATTGTTGTCGCAGACACAGATGAGTTTTACAATCGACTTGGCGACTCTGTTGAAGCAGCTTTTTACGAAGGAAAAGGATATTGCTACTTACAAAAAATTGATGATGCTAATAAAATAGCTTTCAGTTCGAATTTTGAATTAGACGGCATTACATTTCTAGAACCTAATGTACACTTATTTAGCTTTAATAATCCCTACGGAGCTTGTCCTTCGTGTGATGGATACGGAAATATAATTGGAATAGATGAAGATCTTGTTTTTCCAAATACGAGTTTATCTATTTATGACAATGCTGTTTTTCCTTGGCGTGGTGAAACAATGGGCTGGTATCGCGATCAATTGGTCAATAACGCCTACAAATTTGACTTCCCTATCCATAAACCTTACTTTGAACTCAGTGACGAAGAAAAAGTACTTCTTTGGGAAGGAAACTCCTATTTTGAAGGTCTTAATGCATTTTTTGCTGAACTAGAAGATAAAAACTATAAAATACAAAACCGCGTGATGCTTTCTCGTTACCGCGGTAAAACCAAATGCCCAACTTGCAAGGGGAAACGCCTACGCAAAGAAGCAAACTATGTAAAAATAGCTGATAGAACGGTATCAGACTTAGTTGATTTACCTATTAAAAAACTTCAAGTTTTCTTTAAAGAGCTTGAGCTAAATGAATACGATGCTAAAGTAGCCAAACGCCTATTATTAGAAATCAATAACCGTCTACAATTTTTATCAGAAGTAGGCTTAGACTACCTAACACTTAACAGGAATTCCGCTTCCCTTTCTGGTGGAGAGTCGCAGCGCATTAACTTAGCAACTTCATTAGGAAGTAGCTTAGTAGGTTCAATGTATATCTTAGATGAGCCGAGTATCGGATTACACCCTAAAGACACAGAGAAGCTAATCCATGTTTTAGAAGACTTAAAAAAGTTAGGAAATACAGTTATTGTCGTCGAACACGATGAAGACATCATGAAAGCCGCTGATCAAATCATTGACATTGGTCCTGAGGCTGGAACATTTGGAGGTGAACTCGTAGCTCAAGGCGACTATGAAACCATCTTAAAATCAGACTCATTAACTGCACAATACCTAAGTGGATCTATGAAAATAGAAGTTCCAAAAACTAGACGTACTTATAAAAATTATGTCGAAATAATTGGAGCTAGAGAAAACAATTTAAAAAATATTGATGTTGTATTTCCTTTAGAATGTTTAACTGTGATTACCGGTGTATCAGGAAGTGGAAAAAGTACTTTAGTCAAAAAAATCTTATTCCCTGCTCTACAAAAAAAGCTAACAGGATTGAGTGAAAAAGCAGGCCAATACTCTGATATTCAAGGTAGCTTTTCAATGCTAAAACACATCGAATATATCGATCAAAATCCTATCGGAAGAAGCTCGAGATCAAATCCTGTTACCTACATAAAGGCTTACGATGATATACGTGATTTGTATTCAAAACAACAGCTCTCCAAATTAAGAGGATATCAACCAAAGCACTTTTCTTTTAACGTAGATGGAGGCCGTTGTGAAACGTGTAAAGGAGAAGGAACCGTTACAGTGGAAATGCAATTTATGGCTGATGTTCATTTAGAATGTGAAACTTGTCACGGAAAGCGCTTTAAAAAGGAAGTTTTAGAAGTAAATTTTGAAGGTAAAAATATCGACGATATTTTGACGATGACCATTGATGATGCTATTGCTTTTTTTGAACAACATCAACAAACAAAAATTACGCAAAAACTAAAACCGCTTCAAGATGTTGGTTTGGGATATGTTCAACTAGGACAATCTTCATCAACACTTTCTGGAGGGGAAGCACAACGTATCAAACTTGCTTCTTTTCTTGTAGCAGGAAATCGTCAAGAGAAATCGCTTTTTGTATTTGATGAACCAACAACAGGTTTGCATTTTCACGATATCAAAAAACTATTAACTTCATTTGAAGCTCTTATTGACAAAGGACACTCTATAATTGTGATTGAACACAATTTAGATTTAATAAAATGTGCCGATTACATCATTGATATTGGTCCGGGAGGTGGTGATCAAGGTGGTGAATTGATAGCTTTTGGAACTCCAGAAGAAATTTGCAAGAATAAAAAATCGAGCACAGGAACCTATCTAAAAGAAAAATTAAAATAACAAGATCTTTAAATTTAAAGCCCTTGTCCTAATGCAAATAGCCAGTAAGTTTTATATTGTATCAATCTAATTCTTACTGGTTTTTTTAATGTTTTTAATTCAATAATCGATTCAATATCAACATTTATGAACTGTACTTTATGTCAAACTCCACTAATCAATAAAATTGACAAAGAATACTTTAAATGTAGTTCTTGTCAAGCTTATATAAAAGACCAAGCTTTCTATTTTTCAGAAGAACTAGAAAAAAAGCATTATGAACAACATAATAATGATGTGAATGATTTGGGATATCAAAACTTTACATCTCCTATTACGAATTACATTTTAAATCACTGCAATTCTACAATGCTCGGACTAGACTTTGGGTGTGGAAAAGGCCCTGTTATTACAAAACAATTACTTGAGAAAAACTTTCAGATCAACTTATACGATCCTTACTTTCATCCCGATTTAGATTATCTTGATTATCAATATGATTATATTTTTAGCTGCGAAGTTTTTGAACATTTCTATAACCCTTGTAACGAGATTTCTAAATTAGGGCGATTACTCAAAAAAGGCGGACTTCTCATAGTAATGACACACATTTATAAAAACCAATCCGATTTTATCAATTGGTATTACCGAAAAGATAAAACCCACGTTTTTATATATACACCTGAAACTATTAACTACATCGCTTCACAATTTGGTTATCAAATTGAACATGAAACAGAACGTTTGTTTGTTTTAAAAAAATTGTAATCTACATACCTCTTGGCATCCAAAATACATTGTTCTTTTATTTCTTTTTATCTTTATCTTTGTAGCTATTGTTTCAGGGGTAAAACCGAATAAAATAAGAGCAATCAAACTAGAATAAAATATATTTAAAAAATGAAGCATTTACAAGAAATTATCGAAAACGCATGGAACGACCGTTCATTGCTACAAAACCAAGATACACAAGAGGCTATCAGAGAAGTAATCGAATTAATCGATTCTGGTAAACTAAGAGTAGCAGAACCTAACGGATCTGAGTGGCAAATCAATGAATGGGTAAAAAAAGCAGTAGTGATGTACTTCCCTATTCAAAAAATGGAAACTCTTGAAGCTGGTATTTTTGAATATCACGATAAAATGCCTTTGAAAAAAGGATATGCTGAAAAAGGTATTCGTGTGGTACCAAATGCAGTAGCTCGTCACGGAGCATACATTTCAGCCGGTGTTATTTTGATGCCTTCTTACGTGAATATAGGTGCCTATGTTGATGAAGGAACAATGGTGGACACTTGGGCAACTGTAGGTTCTTGCGCACAAATTGGAAAGAATGTTCACTTATCTGGAGGTGTTGGAATTGGAGGTGTTTTAGAACCTTTACAAGCAGCGCCTGTCATCATTGAAGACAATGCCTTCATTGGTTCTCGTTGTATTGTAGTTGAGGGAGTACGCGTTGGAAAGGAAGCTGTTTTAGGAGCTAATGTTGTTTTAACAGCATCAACTAAAATTATAGATGTAACAGGATCAGAACCGAAAGAAATTAAAGGATATGTACCGGAACGTTCAGTAGTTATTCCTGGATCATACACAAAAAAATTCCCTGCAGGTGAATTCCAAGTACCTTGTGCTTTAATCATTGGTCAACGTAAAGCTTCTACCGATTTAAAAACATCTCTAAACGATGCATTAAGAGATTTTAATGTAGCGGTATAAATTTTTACACAGAGAGCAAAATTGCTCTCTGTTTTTTTTAATTGTTATAATTTTATGAACGCACCATTATTCAGTACTTTTCTACTTTTCACGAAAAGAATCCTATTACTTATCGTATTTTACCAACTTATACGATTAGGCTTTTATTTCTACAACGCTTCTTTCTTTCCTGACGTTAATTTTATGACGTTTTGGGGAGGTTTAAGATTCGACTTGTCAGTAATCGGTTATGCAAACCTTATTTTTGCGCTTCTTCACCTTATTCCTGGTAAGTTTCAAGAAAACAAGAAATACCAATCTTTTTTATTTTACAGTTTTTTTATTGTCAATGCGTTTATACTATCCTTAAACTTTATTGACTTCGAATACTTCAGATTCATCGGAAGAAGAAGTTCTTTTGGAATGATTACTGCTTCTGGAATGGAGAATGAAATTTTTGGCCTAATTCAATCTTATATGATTGATTATTGGCAGATACCTTTGTTTGCCGTGCTATTTCTTTTTCTATTCGGTTGGGCATTAAAAAAAGTCAATTACAAAAACATTCAATCCAAATTCTCTTTACTAGGTTTAGGTATTTGTATTCTAGGAATTGGAATCCTCTTCGTTATGGGGCGTGGACTTGAACGTAAACCCATACGCATTGTAGATGCATCCAAATATGGTTCAATAAACAACTCTGCCTTGGTATTGAACACCCCTTTTAGTGTATTAAAAACCATTGGAAAAAAGGAGTCTTTAGAAATTACCGAATTCTTTTCTCCTGAAGAAGCTAATGCAATTTTCAATCCAATTCAGGAGTTCTCACACGATGTTCCAAATAAGAAAAACGTGGTTCTAATCATCTTAGAAAGCTTCGGTAGAGAAAACATCCAACGTGGACAAACACCTTTTTTAGACTCATTAATTACCAAAAGTTATTTCTTCGAGAATGGTTTTGCAAACGGTAAACTATCTATTGATGCTGTTCCATCAACCATAACAAGTATCCCCAGCTTAATGAATATCAGTTATATTACTTCTAGCTACTCATTAAACAAAGTAAATGGACTCCCAATTATTTTAAAAAATGAAGGATACTCTACATCTTTTTTTCACGGTGCTTTCAACGGTAGCCAAAACTTTGATCAATTTGCAAGTGTTGCAGGTTTTGACAACTATTTCGGTAAAAATGAATATGAAGGGCCTGAATCTTTTGATGGTAAATGGGGAGTTTTTGACGAAGAATTTTTTCAATACTTCAACACTAAATTAAGTACCTTTCAGGAACCTTTCTTCTCTACATTATTCACGGTTTCTTCACACGCTCCGTTTACAATTCCAGAAAAATACAAAGGTAAATTTCCAAAAGGGACTACTGAAATACACGAATCTGTTGCTTATACAGATTATGCCTTAAAAGAATTCTTCAAGAGCGCACAAAAAGAACCTTGGTATTCTAATACAATTTTTGTTTTTACTGCCGATCATACCTCTTCAAGTGGTCAAGAACCAGAGTGGAAAAACAATGTTGGTAAATTCCGAATTCCAATCTTTTTCTTTGCGCCTGGAGATGACACAATGGTTGGTATATCAGACAAAAACTTTCAACAAATTGACATATTACCTAGTTTGATGGATTATTTACAATTAAATGGTAAAATATTGAGCTATGGTAAATCGTACAAATCAGATAAAGATTTCACAATTAGTTATCTAGACAACATTTATAACTACGAAAAAGGCGATTACTACTTAGCCTTTGACGGTAAAAAAGCGATCGCTTTATTCAATTGGAAAAAAGATCCACTATTAAAAGAAAACCTAATAAACATTGCTCCAGAAATTGCTGCCGAAATGGAACAATTCATCAAAGCCTACGTACAGTCTTTTAACACACGCGTGATTCATAATCAACTGACTGTCGAAAACTAAGGTGCTTAAAATACAACTTCGTTAATAGTTCCAAAAAAAAAGCTGCTAAACATTATGTTTAGCAGCTTTTTCCATCTAACCTCTCACCTTAATCATTTTATTTCTTAACGAAATCAATTTGAGTAATCTTTATTTTATGATCTTTTCTCTCTAGAAGTATGGTCTCCTCTCCTTTACCTTTTTCGTAGTCAATATCGTATACAAATTGAAACTCCGTATCGTTATCTTTTCTTGTTTTAACATTCAATGTTTCCCATTCTTTCAATGTAAAACTCTGAATAGGTCCTAATTCTGAAGCACGTTCTTTTAATTCTTGTACAAAACCTTCTTGCGTTTTATTGCTATAAAAATCCTCAGCCATCAATTGAGGCAATGAATCATAACTCCCGTCCATTACGTGGTAATAATACCATCCCGCGATTTTCTCACCTGAAACCTTGTCTCCTATTTTGTTTTTCTTGTTGACTGAAAAATCGCAAGACACCAATCCTGCAGAGACGAACAATAGTAGTAATAATTTTTTCATTTTTTTTAATTTATTAAATAAATACTCTGTTTCAAATTCAAGTTAAAATTCATTAATTAGTTAGAACATCAACTTTCATAAACATACAATTAAAAAAACATTAAGACAAATTATATTAAATAAATAATAAAAAACTAATACTACTTACAAAATCACTGAGGAATATCGCCTTTAACTCCTTTTCTCAAGTAGTAAGTATAAACCCAAGTCAAGGTAAAGGTTGGAATTAAGTCCAATCCAGGCGAAATCTCTTCAATAAAATTCACAACTCCTCCCACTCTACCAACAGTACCTCTATACAATCGAGTCAGTATATAGGCAGATAATGGCGCCCAAAAGAAATCAAAAGCCTCCCCAACACCAGGAAAAAAATAAGACACACAACCTATCAAATCCATTATTATCCCAATGACCAACTTAGTATATTTTGATTGTGTTCCTAACATATTAATTCTCCTTTAACTTAGATGCAAAGCCTTCCATAAAATGTGCTACTTTGGGTTTCACTACTGCCTGACAATAAGGTTGATTAGGATTCAGACTAAAATAATCTTTGTGATAATCTTCTGCTACATAAAACATTGTTGCAGGACTTAAAGCTGTAACAATTGGTTGTTCAAAAACACCTTCACGTTTCAATATATTTAAATATTCTAATGCTACTTTATATTGCTCTTCATCTGTATAAAAAATCTCACTTCTATACTGCGTCCCCACGTCATTTCCCTGTCGATTTAAAGTAGTTGGATTGTGTGTAACAAAAAAAACTTCTAACAAGGCAGAATAACTTATCTCAGCTGGATTAAATTCTATTTTAATAGCTTCTGCATGTCCAGTAGTCCCTGTGCAAACTTGCTCATAAGTAGGTTGCTCTACTTGCCCCCCTATATACCCAGGCAAAACGGATTCTACTCCTTTTAATTGATTAAAAATGGCCTCTGTACACCAAAAACAACCTCCTGCAAAAATGGCAGTTTTATATTTACTTTCTTCACTCATAATATCCAATTCTAATAATTAATTTTAAAATTAATTAAAAAAAGTGAATTACAGACTCAATTAGATCGATTTATTAAGTCTTTGTATTTTTAAAATGCTAAAAAACATTGTTACTTTGTGTAAATAACCACGACTATGATAATAGCTCACAACTTACAAAAGTATTACGACCAATTACAAGTATTAAAAGGAGTTGATTTACACATAAAAAAAGGAGAAATTGTTTCTATTGTAGGAGCTTCAGGTGCTGGAAAAACCACTTTATTGCAAATATTAGGAACACTAGATAAACCTAGCTCTCAAGAAGGAACGCGTTTAGAAATAAACGGGCAAAACATCTTAAACTTAAACGACAAGGAACTCTCAAGATTCAGAAATTTAAATCTTGGTTTTATATTTCAATTCCATCAGCTTTTACCAGAATTTACAGCCTTAGAAAACGTGTGTTTACCTGCTTTTATAGCTGGAAAAAACAAAGAGGAAACCGAAAAAGAAGCACGCAAACTTTTAACGTACTTAGGGCTTTCACATCGTGAAAAGCATTTTCCTTCTGAATTATCTGGAGGAGAACAACAACGCGTTGCGGTAGCCAGAGCACTTATCAATAAACCTGAAGTTATTTTTGCAGATGAACCCTCTGGTAATTTAGACACCCAATCAGCAGAAAACTTGCATCAGCTTTTCTTTAAACTAAGAAATGAGTTCGGTCAAACTTTTGTTATTGTTACCCATAACAAAGATTTAGCAGATATGGCAGATAGGAAACTGGTTATGGTAGATGGTCTTATTCAAAACACAAGCAATGAATAGTAATGAACTTAAAGAGTTTTTAGATGAAAAAGTTATTGTATACAACCATCCCAGTTTTATTGAAGCTGATCCTATACAAATACCGCATCGCTTTACGTTAAAAGAAGATATAGAAATAGCCGCTTTTTTGAGTGCAACCATTGCTTGGGGAAACCGAAAGATGATTATTAAAAACGCATTGTCAATGATGGATAGAATGGGTAACTCACCTTATGATTTCATTCTAAACCACAAAGAGCACCACTTAGATGCATTAGCTACTTTTGTACACCGAACGTTTAATGGTCAAGATTTCACTACTTTCATTCAAGCGCTTCAAAACATTTATTTGAATCACAACGGATTGGAATCATTATTTTCAAATCAAGCTAATGCTTATAATCTTCAAGAACGCATCTCAAACTTCAAGAAAGTATTTTTTGAAATAGAACATCCCTCACGCACCCAAAAACACATTTCAGATCCTTTAAAAGGTTCCGCAGCAAAACGTATCAATATGTTTCTTCGCTGGATGGTGCGCCAAGATAACGCAGGTGTCGATTTTGGTATTTGGACAAAAATTGCACCTTCAGAATTATCTTGTCCACTAGATGTTCACTCCGGAAATGTAGCTAGAAAACTAGGTATTTTAACTCGTAAACAAAATGACGCTAAAGCCCTTTTAGAGCTTGACACGTCTTTGAGAAAGTTGGATCCAATCGACCCAACTAAATATGATTTTGCCCTATTTGGATTAGGAGCAATTGAAAAGTTTTAAACCTATAACGTTTGAAATTCTAAAGGAATATTCTCGTGATAAATAGCCTTTACTACCCCGTCAGACAATCCGATTTTAGGTACATAAATCTGTTTTGCACCACTCCACTTCATAGCGTTAGCATATATTTTTAGAGCAGGAATAATAACATCCGCACGATCTGGATTTAACCCCAAGGTTGAAATACGATCATCATAACTCAAGGCTTTCAACTTATTAAGTTGCGTATTCAAATATAAATATCCCAAAGGTTTATCCTGTGGCTTACGCGACATTTTGAAAATCTTGTTGATATTCCCTCCAGAACCTACCATATCCAAACTCCCCAATCCTTGAACTTGCTCCTTCAACCATTTCTCAATTTCGTGCCAAACAGACTCAGGAACCATATTGTTAATCAATCGAACCGTTCCGTTTTTAAATGACTTAGAACTCAAAGGCTTTCCATTGGCAAAAACAGTAAACTCGGTACTTCCACCACCTACGTCAACATAGATTAAATTCTGGGTACTGTGAATAAATTGCTTCAGCTCAGACGAAGCAATAATACTCGCTTCTTTTTTGCCATCAATAATAGCAATGCGAATTCCAGATTTCTCCTCTATCAAACTAACAATTTCCTGACCATTGTATGCCTCTCGCATAGCCGAAGTAGCACAAGCCATAAAGCGTTCTACGCGATTGACTTTCATCAACAATTTAAAAGCAACCATAGCATCCACCATACGAGTGATATTTTCTTCCGATATCTCTCCAACTGTAAAAGCATCTTGTCCCAATCGTATAGGCACTCTAACCAAGGAACTCTTACTAAATATAGTTTCCTTACCTGGTTCCTCTATAATATTCATAATCAGCAATCGCATGGCATTGGATCCAATATCAATGGCTGCATATTTTTTTATTTTCAGCATAGATTACTTTAATTTATCTTTAAAATACTGGTACAACTCCTTTTGAGATTGAAAGTCATTTCCTATTTTTTCTCGATAGCTGTTTTCCAAATCTTCAGTGTGGTAACGCGCTTTTATATTGCCATTCCATCCGATATCAAAAGTTTCTATCAATTCTTTCTTAATATTCTCATCGTAAATTGGACAACTCACTTCTACGCGTTCATCCAAATTTCGCGTCATAAAATCTGCCGATGAAATATAAACCTCTGATTCTCCTGCATTTCCAAAAATATAAATTCGAGAATGCTCTAAGAAACGATCCACTATACTTATTGCCTCAATATTTTCACTCATCCCTGGAACACCTGGAATCAAACAACAAATACCACGTACAATCAATCGAATTTGCACCCCTGCATTACTCGCTTCATACAGTCGATCGATTAACTTGATGTCCGACAAACTATTCATTTTTAAATGTATATAAGCAGGTAATCCTGCTTTAGCATTTTTAATTTCACGCTCTATTAATTTAGTAAATTTAGAGCGAGTATAGTGAGGCGAAACCAATAAGTGCTTGTAACGATGTACGCGATAGTTTACTTCCAAAAACTCAAAAACTTTTGATGCATCTTTCATTATTTTAGAATGGCTCGTCAACAAAGTTACATCGGTATAAATCTTTGCAGAACTCTCATTAAAGTTTCCTGTGGAAATAAATCCGTATCGTTTTACTTTTTTGTTTTCCAAACGCTCAACCACACAAATCTTACTATGTACTTTTAATCCTCTTACACCAAAAATCAGCTGAATCCCTTCAGACTGCATCAATTCAGAATAATAAATATTGCTAGCTTCATCAAATCGCGCTTGCAATTCAATCTGCACAACTACTTTCTTACCATTTTTCGCAGCATTAATCAATGAACTAATAATTTGCGAATTCTTAGCCAAACGATACAACGTAATTTTAATTGACACTACTTGAGGATCTAAGGCTACTTCACGTAAAAAACGAACCAAATATGAAAAAGACTGAAAAGGCGTATACACCATAAAATCTTTTTTGTGGATTTGTTCCAAGATAGAACCTTCAAAACTTAAACCTGGCACTTCCAGCGGAACATTCTTCGGATACGTTAAGTCAAATCTTCCCAAATTTGGGAAGCTTATATAATCCTTTCGATTGTGATAACGACCTCCAGGGATAATACTATCAATGGCTTCGATTTCTACACGTTCCAACAAAAATTCAAGCGTATCTTGATCCATCGATTGATCATACACAAAACGTACAATCTCCCCTTGACGTCGGTCTCGAACACCTGATGAAATTTTCTCTACAAAAGATTTATGTAAATCCGCATCAAAATCCAACTCAGCATCACGAGTTACTTTAATCATATGCGCTCCGATACTCTTGTATTCAAAAATGGTAAAAATAGCATCCAGATTATATCTAATGATATCATCTAAGAGAATGATGTATTTTTTCCCATCGTTCGACGGTAATTCTACAAAACGATTAATCGTATTAGGTATTTCAATTAGCGCGTATCGTACTGGATTTGAGATATCATCCAATTGCACCTTACCCTTTACTTTTAGGTTCGAGTCCAAAACTAGTTTCACAGCCAAATACCCTTGCGCGTCACGCAAAGCAGGAAATTCAGCCAAATCATTCAAAATAATTGTAATTAAATCTGGACTAACCTCGTGTAAAAAAAACTCCTTTACAAAAGCTTGCTGCTCTTCATTTATTTCCTTTTCATTTAAAATATAAATCCCTTCTTGCTCAAGTTCTTCTTCAATTTCGGCCAAAATGCGAAAGCTATCACCTTGTATTTTAATCACTATATCGGTAATCTCACTCAACAATTCTTGAGCAGAAAATCCACTTTCTAGTTTCTTATTTCCCTCGCCATTAAAACTCATACGTCTAATAGTAGCATAACGCACTCGGAAAAACTCATCCAAATTATTTGAAAAAATCCCAAGAAAACGAAGGCGTTCCAATAGCGGAACTGTTTTATCAGATGCTTCTTGCAATACTCGAGCATTAAAAGCCAACCAGCTTTTTTCTCTATCGGTATATCTATACTTTACAGGTGTAGGAATCATATTTTTAAATCTCTAGGATAAATTTGCTTAACTACCCTTCCGTTAGCGATATCTGCCCAACTTTCTTGATCAAACTCCATGATAACAACACCAGAAGTCGGTACATTTTCGATGGAAAGGTCTCCAAATTTATTAACAAAATTCGTTATAGCATCATTATGTCCAAAAAGAATTAAATTTTGATGTTTATTTTCACATTTCTTAATATTCTCTTCAAGTGAAGCTAAGTCAAAAGTATATAAGGCTTCCTTTTTAATGATGGTTTCATAAGATACATTCATATTCTGACAAAAAATAACAGCCGTTTCACAAGCCCTCTTGGCAGGACTAGACCAAATAATAAATCGATCTGGTAAAAAAGCCTTAAAAACATCTGATACAGTATGAGCTGCTTGAATCCCTTTATTAGAAAGTGGTCGGGTTTTATCTTCCACGATAGTTTCCCAACTCGATTTAGCGTGGCGAATTAAAATTAGTTGCAACATAATAGCTTTTTTTACTTTTATTACATTTACTCTATATTAGAATCCTAATATTAGGAATAATATTTTAATTAATACCTAACTTTTATCACTTTAATGTGAAAATAAATCAAAAATACTATTCTTCTTTACTTTTATTGTTCAAATCTAAAATCATACTTTTAAACCACGTCAAACACATTAAATAGTTTTTATACCCTCATAATACCTCACGCATCACACAAATCGCTTACAAAGCCTCTAAAACACGTTCTGTTACGAATTAAGACCTTACAATAAAGTTTTTTTTAAACTCCTAAATAAAACCCTTACTTTTGATGTTTTAAAAGAGACTTTCTATTTATGAAAAATTATTCTATCGAATTCAAATGGGCCGCTTTAGCAACATTAGCAGCATTAATTTGGATGTTTTTTGAAAAATACTTGGGTTATCACGCAGAAAACATACGTTACAACGTTTTGTTTTCGCTGCTTTTCAATATCGTTTTAGTTATTATCTACATACTAGCACTTAAAGAAAAAAAGAAAGACTTTTACCAAAACAACATCACTTGGAAGCAAGCCTTCTTTACAGGTTTAATTCTTTGTGTAATGATTACCTTCTTTTTTCCTTTAATTCAATACATAACGTATTTTCAAGTTTCTCCTAATTATTTCAATCTACTTTTAGATCAAATTGTCATTCATAATAATATGACAATGGAAGAAGCCATGAAAAACTTTTCTTTTGATATTTATTTGCGCCAAGGAGCTTCAAGTAACCTATCGTTAGGGGTTGTTGTGTCTGCTATTATTTCTTATTACATACAGACAAAACCAGGCACAGAAGTTGTACAAGAAAAAGAGAGAACGATTAAGCCTAAATATCAAGGAAAACGAAAAATAAAATAACATACCCTTAAAAGCATCATACAATGAACATTAATAATATCCCTTTAATTAAAAATACGGACAGCGATAACTTCTTTTTATTAGCTGGTCCGTGTGCCATTGAAAATGAAGAAATGGCTTTTAAAATTGCTGAACGACTAGTAAGAATCACAGACGACCTGAAGATTCCTTTCGTTTTCAAAGGTTCATTCAAAAAAGCAAATCGATCTAGAATCGACAGTTTTACAGGAATTGGAGATGAAAAAGCTCTTAGAATTTTAGAAAAAGTAGGTCGAGAATTTCAAGTTCCAACCGTTACCGATATTCACGAGAGTAGTGATGCTGCACTAGCAGCAGCTTATGTCGATGTTTTACAAATCCCTGCGTTTCTTGTTCGCCAAACCGATTTGGTTGTAGCAGCTGCGGAAACAGGGAAAACAGTAAACTTGAAAAAAGGACAATTTATGAGTCCTGAGAGTATGAAACACGCAGTTCAAAAAGTCTTGGATTGTAAAAACGAAAACGTAATGGTTACCGATCGAGGAACTATGTTTGGATACCAAGATATGATTGTTGACTATAGAGGAATCCCAACTATGCAACAATTTGCAACAACAGTACTAGACATTACCCATTCCTTACAACAACCAAACCAAGCTTCGGGTGTTACTGGCGGACGTCCAGATTTGATCGAAACAGTAGCTAAAGCAGGTATCGCAGTTGGTGTTGATGGAATTTTTATAGAAACACACTTTGATCCAGCAAACGCAAAAAGTGATGGTGCCAATATGTTGCATTTAGATTATTTTGAAGACTTGATGAAAAAACTTGTTGCAATTCGTCAAACAATTCGTCAATTCTAAAAAAAAATAAAAAAAGTTTCAACGCTATTTTTTTAATTACCAAATACTTATAAAAAAAGTATAAAAAAGTTTTAAAAAAATCCACGCAAACGCTTTTAAATTCAAAAAACAGCGCTATATTTGCACCGTTGAAACAAACAAAATAGGCGATGTCGCTTACTGGGGAGATACTCAAGCGGCCAACGAGGACGGACTGTAAATCCGTTGGGAAACCTTCGCAGGTTCGAATCCTGCTCTCCCCACCAAAAAAAGCTATATCATTTGATATAGCTTTTTTTATTTTATATTACATTTGATAAATCCTTTTTTATAATTCCAATTACACTTTTTTCTTCTAAATAACGTTGTAGTTGATGATTAATAAAATTTAAAATTACATTTTATGAAAAAATTATTTTACACCTTAGCACTATTCATTGCTTTAGGCACCACCTCTATTTTAGCTCAAACATCTTCCCCTTTTCATTTAGGTGTAAAAGCTGGAGCTAACTTTACAAACATTTCAACTTCATTAAAAGATTATAGCACAAAAACTGCGACGGGTTTTTCTGGAGGAATCGTTACACGCTTAGACCTACAAAACTTTTACCTACAGGCAGAATTTATGTACACTACTAAAAACACAGAATTTAAAAGCGTTAACGACGTAACCGACAAGGCAAATTGGCAAAATGTAGAAGTACCTCTTGTATTGGGCTACAAATTGGTAAACCAACCTTACTTTCAACTTCGTGCATTTGGAGGAGGTCTATACTCAAACACCATAAACAATGATTTTTCTAAAGAATCTATAAAAGGTTTTTTTAACGACTTCGATAAGTCAAACATCGGATACCGCGTAGGACTAGGTGTAGACGTTTATAAATTCACCGTAGACGCATCCTACGATGGCGGTTTGAGCGATATGAGTAATTCATACAAATCTAAACCGAGTAGCGTTACCGTAACAGTAGGTTATTTCTTTTTATAAGAAGTTTAAATCATTACAATACACCAAAAGCGGATATATTTAAATATTCGCTTTTTTTTGTCTCTAAGAGTTCCAAAAAGCGTTTGAATTTTTATTACTTTTGCCTTATGCTAAAGAAAGTTAACATTTTAAATAAAAGAGCTCGATTTGATTATGAAATCATCGAGAAGTACACTGCTGGAATTGTATTAGCTGGAAGCGAAATCAAATCCATCCGTTTAGGCAAAGCAAGTATCACGGAGAGCTTTTGTGAATTTCACGATTTGGAATTATTTGCCATCAATACTCATATTGAAGAATATGCGTATAGTCAAAACTTTAACCATAAGGCAAAATCAGAACGTAAACTTTTACTAAATAAAAAAGAACTCAAAAGCCTTCATAAAAGCCTTCAAAATAAAGGACTAACAATTATCCCTCTTCGCCTATTTACTAATGAAAAAGGCCTAGCCAAGTTGGAAATAGCTTTATGTAAAGGAAAAAAGAATTACGACAAAAGAGACACCATTAAAGACCGTGATAACAAGCGAGATCTAGACCGTCTTAAGAAAGTAAATTAACGCTATCTATAAAAAAAGTGCTCAAAAAAGCACTTTTTTTTATTCCCATAGCTCAAATGCTGTCCAACTTGACTTTACTTCATATTCTCAAATAGACAACATCCGATCATCTAATTAAAAAACGTTTTTTACATTTTACATTCCCCCTACTTCAAACAACACCTTCTTGTTAGAAACTAATTTTTTAAGAGATTAATACGATTCTAGTACGGGTTTTGTTCGAGTCTCCTTCGAGTCTCCTTCGGAAAACAAGGCTTCATCCCAATGAATCCCGAACAAGTTCCGAACAAGTCTCGAAGAAAACACAAATTACCACAAAAATAAAACACTCAAGTACTTGATTTTTAACAAATTACACTTATTCCCTGTAAAAAAACAGTTACAAGGTTCTAAAACAGAATTAATATGCTAAATATTTTTTAACTTAAGGATCCTAATTTTAAATAAAAGGGAAATCACAAATTGTTGTGATCTCCGTATTTTATTAAAAGTTCAAAAAAGAAATGAACCGAATTTCCTATAGAATCTAATTCTAATTAAGCCTTTATTACAATTGCTAAAAGCAGTAATCCTAACATTGTTTCATCTCAAGAGTACAGAAAAAACACGAAAAAGTCTAAATGTTTAAATTTTCAAAATCACCTAGTAAGACTTCCATTTGATTTATCCCTTTTATATTGAAATATCCACAAATCATCCTTACAGAAACTCTTAATTTAGTACATAAAAAACACCATAAAAGAGTTTCTTAAACAAATATTAAAATACTGCATTTAGCCGTTTTAGTTCGAAAAACGGCTAGTGAATATCCCAATTTTTTTTTACTTTTAGGTCTTTAATTAAGAATATAATGACAAGAGAAGACATACAGTTAGAGCGAATTAAATTTGATGCTTACAAACATCAAATTATTAGTGCAGAAGAAGCTGCACAATTAATTCCTAACGGTGCTGTTGTAGGCGCAAGTGGCTTTACTAAAGCAGGCGATAGTAAGTCTGTTTTACCTGCTTTTGCGCAACGCGCAGCTAATGAAGACGTAGCCATTACTTTAATTACAGGAGCATCCCTGGGACAAACAACAGATGCTGATTTGGCTGCTAATCACGCTTTAATTCGAAGAATGCCGTTTCAGGCAGATGCAGTTCTAAGAAAAAGCATCAATAACTTTGAAGTTAAATACGTAGACCAACACTTAAGTGAAACCATTGAACAACTACAATGTGGACATATTCCACCAGTAGACTTTGCAATCATCGAAACATCACACATAGATGAGAATGGTTATATCTACCCAACCACGTCAATTGGAAATTCAGCATATTTTGCAAACGCAGCAAAGAAAATCATCATTGAGATCAATACAAAAGTACCTGAATCTTTCTGTGGAATTCACGATA
Organism: Flavobacterium sp.; assembly: GCA_030151565.1. Taxonomy (GTDB): domain Bacteria; phylum Bacteroidota; class Bacteroidia; order Flavobacteriales; family Flavobacteriaceae; genus Flavobacterium. The sequence continues at coordinate 26,044 of JASLDM010000033.1, forward strand.
ACTGTGTTCCGAATAGCTACCCAAATAGAGAGATTATTCCTATCCAAACGGTAAAAGACCGAATGGGAGAACCATTTATCAAATTAGACCCATCAAGAGTGGTAGGTGTTGTGTTTACAGATATTTTAGATACTCCAGCTCAACTTACAGAGCCAGATGAAAAAACTACTGCAATTTCAAAACACTTGTTGCACTTTTTTGAAAAAGAAATTGAGCAAGGTAAATTGACAAAATCTTTACTTCCACTACAAGCTGGAATTGGTAAGGTTGCAAATGCAGTATTAACTGGCTTTATAGATGGCCCGTTTGAAAACCTTACTATGTATTCTGAAGTACTTCAGGATAGTACTTTTGATTTATTTGACTCTGGCAAAATGACATTTGCTTCAGGTTCTTCAATCACGGTAACAGAAAATTGCTATAACCGTTTGATAGATAATTTTGACAACTATAAAGACAAACTTGTTTTACGTCCACAAAACATCAGTAATGCTCCTGAAGTAATTAGACGATTGGGGATTATTGCAATCAATACTGCCATTGAATTTGATATCTATGGTAATGTAAACTCTACACATATCGGTGGTAATAAAATGATGAATGGTATTGGCGGATCAGGTGATTTTGCAAGAAATGCTTATTTAAGCATCTTTGTAACTCAAGCTGCATCAAAAGACAATAATGCCATCTCTCACGTACTCCCTATGGTTTCTCACGTTGATCACACCGAACACGATGTTGACGTATTGGTAACAGATCAAGGTTTGGCAGATCTAAGAGGTCTTTCTCCAAGAGAACGTGCAGAAGTTATTATTGAAAATTGTGTTCACCCAGATTACAAACCCACAATTAGAGATTACTTTGAGCGTGCAAAAGAAAAAGGCGGTCATACCCCTCATATTTTAGAGGAAGCCTTTGATTTTCACATCCGTTTCAAAGAAACAGGCACTATGAAATCTCAATCCTAAATTTTATAAAAAACCTCATGTAAAACGTGAGGTTTTTTTTTGGCTTTTAACCAAATATTATTAAAAATAGTGACGCCTTTTATTATCTTAGCCTTAAAATAAATACAAATGAAAAAAGTTAGAATTGCTGGCGTACCGGAACATTTTAATTTCCCTTGGCAATTATGTATCGATAATGGAGAATTTGAAGAAGTAGATCTAGACTTAGAATGGTCCGATATTCCAGAAGGAACAGGTAGAATGTGTAAATTACTTCGCGAGAATGAAACCGACCTAGCTGTGATTTTAACCGAAGGAATTATCAAAGATATAGCAGATGGCAATCCGAGTATAATTGTACAAGAATACGTTGCTTCGCCTTTACTTTGGGGCATACACGTGGCTCATAACGCTTCTTTTCAAAATATTTCCGAACTTGAACACAAACGCATTGCTATTAGCCGTTTAGGATCAGGATCACATTTGATGGCAATCGTTCATGCAAAACAACAAAACTGGGATACTGATAAACTTGAATTTGTCATTGTAAATACCCTAGATGGGGCTGTTGAATCGTTAAAAAATGGCACGGCTGATTATTTTATGTGGGAACGCTTTATGACACAGCCTCTTGTTGATCAATCAATTTTTAGACGCTTGGGAGTTTGTCCGACCCCTTGGCCATCATTTGTAATTGCAGGTCGAAAAGACTTTGTGGAATCAAATACGCATATTATCGATCAAGTTTTAGAAATTATTAATACAACTACCTCGGAGTTCAAATACATACCAAGTATAGACCGCAATCTAGCTTCTAAATACGATCAAAAACTTGATGATATCCAACAATGGCTACAACTAACAACTTGGTCTCAAAAACAAATTAAGAAAGACACCCTTACAAAAGTTCAAAACCAACTTTTGGAACTAAATTTGATAACAGAAATACAAAAACACGAAACGATTACAAAACTTTAATCTGATGTAATCGTACTTCTATGGAACCAGTAACGGATAAAAAAAATACAAAAAAATGGTACTCAAGGTTTGCAATTCCCAAGCCTTGGGACTCTATTATCATTTTTGTATTAAACATCTTACTTACCATTCCTATATTTATCATTATTCACCAGAATATTATTGATCCAAATTGGCCTTATCAAATAGATCGTATTTTACTATTTATTGTGATTCTGGTGTTATTACAACTTCTATTACGTTTACTAAAGTCTTTTCTAGCACTTTGTATTATAGGTTATTTTATTTTCTTAATCTGGGGAACGCTATTTGGAGGTTATGGCTTATATGCGATTTATGACGATTATAGAGCTATGATTTATACAATGTCTGAAGATCCCAATCCACAAGACATTATTATCTCAAAACTTTTACCTTTTCCAAATAAAACCAAGATTATAAATGCAGTAGAATACAACAATCCAAAAGTTAGAAATTTTGCGCTATTAGCTACAACAAAGCATTTTAACAACATAAAAGGTCACCAAGAAGAAAGACAAATAATACAATGCTTTGCTATTTTTAAAGAAATACGCAACCGGTGGAACTATGTTAACGACCCAAAAGGCAGGGAATACATAGCTACGGCTTCTGAATCGCTCATTCATTTTTCTGGAGATTGTGATGATCACGCCATCTTAATGTCGGCACTAATACGCGCTGTAGGAGGCACACCAAGAATCATACACACCAAAGAACATCTATATCCAGAAATGCTTATTGGAACAAAGGCAGATTTGGAAAACGTTATTTACCTTATAAAGGAAGTACTCTTCAAAGAAGAAAGTAAAGGCAAAGAAATACACTACCACATTGATGAACGTGGGCAAGTATGGCTAAATTTAGATTATACAGCACGATATCCAGGTGGCCCATTTATGTCTAAAGAGATTTTGGGAGCCCTAACCTTAAATTAAAATGATAGAAACAATCCCTACAAACATCTCCTTATTAGCGGCCAGTATTTTTGGTGGACTTGCAGTAATTCTAGGAGCATTTGGAGCACACGCCTTCAAAAAAATAATGACAGATGAACAATTAAAAAGCTATGAAACTGGCGTGAAATATCAATTTTATCACGCCTTACTCCTACTTTTTTTAGGTATGCATCCACAGATAGAGCTTTTGCGATATGCGAGTTACGCGATCATCATTGGAACACTCCTTTTCTCATTTAGTATATATGGTCTTTGTTGGAGTGGTGTTAAAAACAAAAAATTACGAATTTTAGGTCCAATTACCCCTATTGGTGGTCTCTTTTTACTTTCAGGCTGGATTCTTTTAGCTACTTATTTCATCATCTAATTCTAGTAAAAAAAACTTACTTAAAACCATTTTTAGAAAAACAAAAGTTTGTGTTAAACTCTGACAAATATTGAACTCATTCGCAATCACTATTAAATTTTAACTATATTTGTTTCTTATCAATACTCTTTTGATCTGCATATTTGGGAGAACAAAAGACTAAATCAAACACTTAAAAACTAGATTAAAAAATGAAAAAAATCCTTTCAGTTATCGGAGCTGCCGCATTATTAGCTTCATGTAACAACGCTCCTACAGATAGCTTTATCATCGAAGGAAAAGTAACAGGTCTTGAAGATGGAACAAAAGTAATCTTGAAAAAACAAGGTGAAATGGACTACATTGATGTAGATTCAACCGAAGTTAAAAATGGCATTTTTGAAATCAAAGGAAAAGCTGACGAAGTAAGTATTTCACTTTTAAGCTTTGGAGGAGAACAAATGATAGTTCCTTTTGTATTAGAAAATGGAAAAATCAGCATTACATTCGACTCATCAAAATTGGATGAAGCAAAAGCTTCTGGAACCCCAAACAACGAAGATTTCTACACTTTCAATCAAGAATCTGGTAAGATTCAAAAGAAAATCATGGAATTTCAACAAAATTCCGGCCAATTATTCTCTAATGCTCGTGAAACTAATGACACAAAAGTTATGGATTCACTAATGGGGATTAATGAAAACATGATGAAAGAATTAGAAGGATATAGCGTGGATTTTGTTAAGAAAAACAAGAGTTCTTTTATTTCTATGCTTATCTTAAATCAAATGACACAAGGAAATTCACTTGAAACATCTGAAGCTATGGAGATTTTCAAAGGAATGGATGCAAAAGTAAAAGAAACAAAAGCTGGTAAAGAATTAAAAGAGTTTTTAGATAAAAATGCTAAAGTAGCAATTGGAAGTAAAGCTCCAGACTTTTCAGGACCAAGTCCAGAAGGAAAAACAATTTCTTTAAAAGAAAGCTTAGGTAAAGTAACTATCATTGATTTTTGGGCATCTTGGTGTGGTCCTTGTCGCGTTGAAAACCCTAATGTTGTGAGAATTTACAACAAATACCACGATAAAGGATTAAACATCATCGGAGTTTCATTAGACAAAGACGGAGACAAATGGAAAGAGGCGATTGAAAAAGACAACCTAACTTGGGCTCATATTTCAAACCTATTATTCTGGCAAGATCCAATTGCAGCAGATTATTCAGTTCGCGCAATCCCTGCAACATTCATCTTAGACGAAAACGGAATTATCGTTGCTAAAGATTTAAGAGGTGATGAATTAGAGAAAAAGATCGAAGAGTTATTAAGCAAATAAGCTTCGTTATGCTACAAAATAAAAAAGTCCGATATGTTCGGACTTTTTTATTTTGTGGTATCTCTGAAACAATTAAACTTGATGTCATAAAAAACAAAAAGCCCTAGAAGTATTTCTAGGGCTTTGTTTATATAGAGTAATTTCAATAAGAAATCAACAATTTAATTTCTTTAGTTATTTAGCATAACTGGCATAACCAACATTGTCACTGATTCTCCTTCATCTAATCCATCAACTGGAGTTAAAATTCCTGCGCGATTAGGCAAAGACATTTCTAATTGAATTTCGTCTGATTGTAAATTATTCAGCATTTCAGTTAGAAAACGAGCATTAAATCCGATTTGCATATCATCACCTTGATAATCACAAGTCAAACGCTCATCTGCTTTATTTGAATAATCAACATCTTCTGCCGAAATATTCAATTCTGTACCTGCAATCTTTAAACGAATTTGATGCGTTGTTTTGTTAGCATAAATAGCAACACGACGTACAGAACTTAAAAACTGAACACGATTAATCAACAACTTATTAGGATTCTCTTTTGGAATTACAGCTTCGTAATTTGGATATTTACCATCGATCAAACGACAAGTTAATGTATAATTATCGAATGAAAATTGTGCATTAGAGTCATTATATTCAATACTAACTTCTGCATCAGCAGCCATTAAAATATTCTTTAAAATATTCAATGGTTTTTTCGGCATAATAAAGCTAGCTTCACTTGAAGATACAATATCAGTTCTAGAATACTTCACTAATTTATGAGCATCTGTAGCTACAAAAATTAAACCTGACGGTGCGAATTGAAAAAATACTCCCGACATTACTGGACGTAAATCATCATTTCCAGCAGCAAAAATTGTTTTACTAATTGCAGTTGCTAGAACATCTGTAGGAACTTCTGTTTTTGAAGGATCTTCTAATGATTCTGCTTTAGGAAACTCTTCACCATCTGCATATGCCAAAACATACTTACCTAGATCTGAACTAATCTCAATAGTGTTGTTTTCTTTAACAGCAAAAGTTAATGGTTGTTCAGGAAAAGTTTTTAATGTTTCCAACAATAATTTTGCTGGCACCGCAATACTTCCTTCACTAGTTGACTCAATTTGTAAAGTCGCAGACATAGTGGTTTCTAAATCAGAAGCCGAAACTCTTAACTCACTATGGTTTAATTCAAATAAAAAATTATCTAGAATGTGTAACGTATTGCTGCTATTAATAACACTTCCTAAGATTTGTAGTTGTTTTAACAAGTAGGAACTCGATACTATAAACTTCATATCATTTATCTTTTTAAATGTAAAAATATCCTTTTACAAGTTACAAATATATTGGATTATTACCAATAATGAAAGGTTTTAAGACTACTTTTTAGCAAATTTTAGTTTTCGCATATAGGTAAAAAATAAACCAAAAAGCACAATCAATAATATAGGTATACCAACCGAAATTATCTGAATCAGACGGTAATCAGCATATACTTTTTGTTTGTCTAAAACAGGTAAACTTACTTCTTTAGTACGCAATGTAATCAACCCTGTATCATCTAAAAGATACTGAACCGCATTGGTTAAAAACTCTTTATTTCCGTAAAGCTTATTGGTCCATTTATCATAACCCAATTCTAAAGGCTGGAGATTCTGGTCTAATTGATTTCTTAATAAATCACCATCAGAAATAACGATCATTTTGTTTGAACTACTATTCATTTTAGCTTCTGGAAGCTTAAAAGGAAGCACTCTATTTTGATAAACAGACTTGAAGTTCCCTTCCAAAAGAACTGCTAAAGTATAACTTCCCTTTCCATCATAATCAGCTTCTGAAACCTGCTCATTAAGAATAGAAAGATTTAGTTCTGCTGGTGTCCCAAAAAGTGTTGAATATCTTGAAGATTGTAATAACACTGTTTTCTTTAGCTCATTTTTCAGAGTATCAATTGGACTAGCAAAGTCAAAACGCACTCCCTCAATATTCTTTACAATTGGATGATTTGATTCAGGATATACAAATGGAGCAAATTTCCAAAGAAACTCTTGATACTGCGTTTCACTTCCTTGCTTCCCTACAGCTAATTTAATTGGAGTAGCTACTTCATCTTTAACAAGTACAGGATTTATACGGATCCCATATTTAAAAAGCAACTCCCCTAAACTTTGATCTTTAGCAAACACAGGCATGGCTCCAGTAGCTTGCAAACTATCGAAATCTGCTTGCACTTGGTCTAACATCCATAACGTTTTACCTCCGTTCATTACAAACTGATCCAATACTTGAATTTGCTCTTCTGTGAATGTTTGAGTAGGTTTTGCAATTATCGCTAAATCAAACTGGTTTAACCCTTCTAAAGTACCCACAGGGTTATTAGCAACTGAATCCAAAGTAAAAGGAGCAATATGGTAGCTATCGCGCAAACTTTTTAGAAAGTCAGCAATATAAATATCTTCTAGTTCGCCATTCCCCTTTAAAACAGCTATCTTTTTTGTTTTTTCATTGCTAATTTTATGAATCGCTTCGGTAACCACATATTCTAAATGTTGTACAGAGCTTATAACCTTCTCTTCTGTATTTGCACCCATCAAGTTTTTCAAAAGCTGAACTTTAGCCGCTTTATTACCACTTGAAGCGATTGCCCAAGGAAACACAACTTCCTGAGATTGTTTGCCTTTATCGGTAACCGTAATATTTATTGGTTTTAATCCAAAATCGAAAAGCATTTTTAAGGTTTCTTCATCACCACCTTCTTTGTCTAGTGGATTAATGAACTGAAACTTAATATTCGAATTATATGCTTGATACTCTTCTAATAACTGACGTGTTTCGGCTTGCAATCTTCGAAATTCTTGAGGAAACTGCCCTTCAAGAAAAACATCTACAACGACTTCTTCATCAACATTATCCAATACATCTAATGTAATTTTAGACAAAGTATAGCGTTTGTCCGAAGTTAAGTCAAAACGTTTGTAAACAAAGCTTCCAAATCCATTAAGAGCAACTAGTAGCAAAAGAATCACAAAGAACTCTTTACTATTTTTTTGAATCGATTTCTTCATTATTTCTTGATTAACTTTAATCTAAAAACGGTTGCGCTTAAAAAGAAAGCAGAAAAGCTTGCAAAGTAAATTAAATCACGTGTATCAATAACACCACGACTAATACTTTTAAAGTGATACTGCATCCCTAATTTTTCTAACCAAATTCCTGAATTACCAATTAACTTCGCTAATTCTTCAATTCCAATAAAAAACAGAAAACAAATAACAAGTCCTAAAATAAAAGCTACAATTTGATTTTCTGATAAAGCAGAAGTAAATATTCCTATAGAAGCATAAGCACCAGCCAAAAATAAAAGTCCGAAATAAGACCCTATAATACTTCCAAAATCTATAGATGCGTTATGTAAGGTGTAATTATTTATAAACCAGATATAAATTAAGGTTGGTAAGATTGCAATTGCAATTAACATCAAAGCTCCAAAAAACTTACCCAATACTATTTGCCAGACAGAAAGCGGCTTGGTCAAAAGCAACTCAATTGTGCCTTGCTTAAGCTCTTCCGAGAAACTTTTCATTGTTACAGCTGGTATAAGAAAAATCAATACCCAAGGAGCTAGATTGAAAAAGGGCGTTAAATCAGAAAAACCGCTTTGCGGAATATTGAAATTCCCTTCAAAAACCCATAAGAAAAGACCATTTAAAATTAAAAAAACAACAATAACCAAGTACCCCGTTAGCGAACCAAAAAAAGATTTTATCTCTCGTAGTAATACTGCTTTCATATAAAATAAATTAAGGAATACTTACCAATTTATCTACACTCCACGCTTCCGGCTTATCTTTGAAAAGTGTTTTAACAAAAGGCCACACTTCTCCAAAGGTCGTGGATCGTTTATAATTTTCTAGATCTTGGGGATCATTCCAAAAGCTATATGTAAAAAAAATGGTAGGATCTTCTTGGTCTCTATACAATTCCAAAAATTGACAACCCGGAGAAAATCTTACTCGTTCCTTAATTAGTTCAAAATGTTCTAAAAAAACCGGAACTTTATCTTCCTGAAAACTTAATTTCACAATTCGTATAAACATACTTATAAAATAATATCTTGAATTTGATCGAAAAACTCTATTGTAATAGAATCTCTAAAGCCTAATCCGATTAAAGTCTTTGGAGAACCCGCCCCCAATGGACTTGAATAAAAAACACTTATTTGCAAAAGATTCAGATCATTAAAAATAGCTAATAAATCACCCGACTTGTCTGACAATGCATTTACATCAGGTAAATTAAAGTCTGAAAAATACTTATTTATTTTCTTTATTTCTTTGTTTTTGACTTTAATTTTAAAATCACGCCCTGCTCTGACCTTTTCAAATAAGCTTTTTGAAATATTTGTGATTGCATTACCAAAGTGATCTTCATAAATTACATTTCCACGAATTATTGAATTATCCGCAGAAATACTTAAATTCAAATCACCCACGTGAAAAAGCTCTTCTGTAGACACCCCAATTTCATACAAAGAAGCGCCGTGAACTAATTTATGAGTTGCCTCTATAAATACATCCAAAGACTCTTTAAAATCGCCACAAGAAGCTAATACAATATTACGAGCAGCCGCATCTTTATTTAAAAAACTTAAAACTCCATTATCAGCAGCAATAAAAAAATGACCGTCGTAAGAAACAACAACGGGTTTTACAAACTCTGTTATTTCACATTTAACTGCCACAATATGAATACTCCCTTTTGGAAAATGTTTATAAGCTGCAGAAATTACAAACCCCGCGTGATCGATATCATATGCATTGATATTATGTGAGATATCAATAATCTCATTTTGGATCCCTCTAGAGCGTATTTTACCCTTCAGAGCCCCTACATAATAATCTTGATAACCAAAATCTGTTGTGAGTGTTATTATTCTGCGCATTATATTTTTTACTATATTTTTAAATAGTATTGTTTTTTATATTAGATTTGAGTAGTACAAAATTAGTCTATTTTTTTTAATTAAATATTATTGCTTTTGAACGAAAGAATATTTGAACTCACAGAAATTACAGCCAAAGAATTTTGGGGACCACAAGACGCCAATTTAGAAGCCCTCAAACGCCTTTATCCAAAACTTAAATTAGTTGCAAGAGGTTCCTTTTTAAAGGTCTTTGGAGAAGAAGAAATTCTAGATCAATTTGAATTACACTTCGAACGTCTCCTAAAATATTTCAGTAGATACAACCGAATAGACGATATCGTTATTGAACGCATTGCTATGGATAATGGTCCACAAGTTATGAATCCTTCCGATAAAATTTTAGTTCACGGTGTAGGTGGAAAACTTATCAAACCACTAACGCCTAATCAACAAAAGCTAGTCAATTTTGTAGATAAAAACGATATGGTTTTTGCAATTGGTCCAGCAGGAACTGGAAAAACATATACCGGAGTGGCATTGGCAGTTCGTGCTTTAAAAGAAAAACAAGTAAAACGAATTATCTTAACGCGACCAGCCGTTGAAGCTGGAGAAAACCTAGGTTTTCTTCCTGGAGACATGAAGGAGAAATTAGATCCTTATATGCAACCTTTATATGATGCTTTACGAGACATGCTTCCACCACAAACACTAGATGATTATATTTTAAAAGGAATTATTCAAATTGCTCCTTTAGCTTTTATGCGTGGGCGAACACTTGATAATGCCTTTGTGATTCTAGATGAAGCACAAAACACTACCCATTCTCAGATGAAAATGTTTTTAACACGAATGGGAAAACATGCAAAATTTATAATTACGGGAGATCCTGGACAAATTGATTTACCTCGAAAAGTAAGCTCAGGATTAAAAGAAGCACTTCATATTTTAAAAGATGTAGACGGAATAGGAATGCTTTATTTGGATGATAAAGACATTGTGAGACATAGACTAGTCAAAAAAATAGTAGATGCATACAGTAAAATCGAAGATCGAAAAGACACAATTTCATCTCAAGACACCGTTTTTCAAACAACTCAAAAACAGTAGTTATTCCGTTCTTAGTCGTTTTTATACTTTCTAATTAGGAGTCGAAAACTAAATAAACATAAAAAAACTCGTAATAAATATATTACGAGTTTTTTTATTATTTAAAATCAATTTTAGAACTATCCTAAAACTTCTTTTACTTTTTTACCAATTTCTGCTGGAGAGTCAACAACGTGGATTCCACATTCTCTCATGATGCGTTTTTTAGCTTCAGCAGTATCATCTGCACCACCTACAATTGCACCAGCATGTCCCATTGTTCTTCCTTTAGGAGCAGTTTCTCCTGCAATAAATCCAATAACTGGTTTTTTATTACCATTTTCCTTTACCCAACGAGCAGCATCAGCTTCTAATTGACCTCCAATTTCACCAATCATAATGATTGCTTCAGTTTCTGGATCATTCATTAATAATTCCACAGCTTCTTTAGTTGTAGTTCCAATAATTGGATCTCCACCAATTCCAATAGCTGTAGTGATTCCTAAACCTTGTTTTACAACTTGGTCCGCTGCTTCATAGGTTAAAGTTCCTGATTTAGAAACAATTCCAACAGTACCTTTTTTGAAAACGAAACCTGGCATAATACCAACTTTTGCTTCACCTGGTGTTATCACCCCAGGACAGTTAGGTCCAACTAGTCTACATTCTCTTCCTTGAACATAATCATAAGCTTTAATCATATCTGCAACTGGAATACCTTCTGTAATTGTAATAATTACTTTAATTCCAGCATCTGCAGCTTCCATAATTGCATCAGCAGCGAAAGCTGGTGGTACAAAAATAATTGAAGTATCAGCACCTGCTTTTTCAACAGCATCTTTTACTGTATTAAACACAGGACGATCTAAATGCATAGTTCCACCTTTTCCAGGAGTAACACCACCTACAACGTTTGTTCCATATTCAATCATTTGAGAAGCGTGGAATGTACCTTCACTTCCTGTAAATCCTTGAACAATTATTTTTGAATCTTTATTTACTAAAACACTCATGATCTTGTTTTTATTAATTTAAACTTTGTTACACAAAAATAAACAATTGCCTGCAATGAAAGAAATTTTTTATTGCTAATCTCAATTGATTTAATCGTTTATTAACTGACTAATCTGATAACCGCGAAACAATTGCCCATCTTTTACTTCCCACAAGACAAAATAAGTTGCTAAAACAAGCTCTTCGTCTGGATTTTCAAATGGCGCAACGTAATGCGTATAATTTATTGCAACCCTATCATCGGAATCTAAAACATGATGTACTACTGCCCTTAATGAGTAATACGCCATCCGAATATCCTTTGATAATGCTAAAATATCGTTTTTATCTAAATAAATCTTGCTCTTAGAATTTGTCCACTCCAAAACCACTTCATTATGCAATACTTCTTCTAAGTAACTTTTACTTAAAATTGCATTTGAATTATAAAACTTTAAAACGATATCTTTTGCTGTCATAATTTATTTATTCTATCGATAATATCTGGAATTTTTTTGACATTGGCAAATTGTTTCAATTTTGCCCTTGACTCCTCTGCTGGTGTTCCAAAATAAGTTTTATTTCCAGAAACTGATTTTGCCACCCCTGATTGCGCCAATATGATTGCTTTCTCCCCAATAGTTATACCGCTAGTCGTTCCTACTTGTCCCCAAATAGTCACTTCATCTTCAATTACAACACAACCAGCTACTCCCGTCTGAGCTGCAATCAAACAGCGTCTACCTACTACAGTATCGTGTCCAATATGAACTTGATTATCAATCTTAGTACCTTCTTTTATAGTTGTATCCCCAGTCACACCTCTATCAATGGTGCAAGCAGCTCCTAATCCAACATTATCTTCAATCACAACACGACCACAAGATATTAATGGATCAAAACCTTCAGGACGTTTTTTGTAATAAAACGCATCAGCCCCTAATATTGTTCCCGCGTGGATAACCACATTGTCTCCAATAATCGTTCCGTCGTAAATAACCACATTAGGATGAATCAAACAATTCTTACCAATTACAACATTATGTCCTATAAAAACATTAGGTTGTATTACAGTACCTTCGCCTATTACAGCATCCTTTGCACGCGCTTCAGAAGCAGGTTGAAAAGGATTAAAAAACTTAGACAATTTATTAAAATCTCTAAACGGATCATCAGATACTAAAAGAGCTTTACCCTCTGGGCATTCCACTTCTTTATTTATCAAGACAATCGTAGCCTTTGATTTCAAAGCCTTGTCATAATATTTTGGATGATCCACAAATACAATCTCTCCCTCTTCTACAACATGAATCTCATTCATACCATAAACGGGGAAATCTGGACTTCCGATAAATTTACATCCAATAATTTCAGCTACTGTTTGTAAATCTTGGGGTTTATTAAATCTCATACGAGTTTTATTTCTTCATTAAGAATTTAAATTATTCTTTGATACGCTCTAAATAAGCACCTGTTGCTGTATCAATTTTAATTTTATCTCCTTCGTTGATAAACAATGGTACGTTTACACTTGCTCCAGTTTCAACAGTAGCTGGCTTAGTTGCATTAGTTGCTGTATTTCCTTTCACTCCTGGCTCAGCATAAGTAACTTCCATAATTACTGTAGCAGGCATATCTACTGAAATTGGCAAATCTGTTTCCGTATTGATTTGAACCATTACATTTTCCCCTTCTTTTAATAAATCCGGTGCATCTAAAATATCGCGTAACAAAGTAATTTGTTCATACGTTTCAACATGCATAAAGTGTAATTGATCTCCTTCTGCATATAAATATTGAAATTTATGTGTTTCAACACGAACTGGATCAATTTTATGACCTGCAGAAAATGTATTATCTAATACTTTTCCGTTAGTTAAACTTTTCATCTTTGTTCTTACAAAAGCAGGTCCTTTACCTGGTTTTACGTGTAAGAATTCTGTGATTTTATAAATATCGTTATTGTATTTAATACACAATCCGTTTCTAATATCTGATGTTGTTGCCATAATCTTTTTTATTTTTAATTATAATGATTAATAAATCCCGGTATACCCTTTCATAATTCCTCTAGAAGAATTACGGATAAACATAATAATTTCATCGCGCTCAGTCGTTGCTTCTAAATCTGCTTCTATGATACTTAATGCTTGCGTAGTATTATAGTTTTTTTGATACAGAATTCGATAGATATCTTGTATCTCACGAATCTTCTCTGTACTAAAACCTCTACGACGCAAACCTACAGAATTAATTCCAACATAGGAAAGAGGTTCTTTTGCAGCTTTTGTAAATGGAGGAACATCTTTACGCAATAAAGATCCTCCAGAAATCATCGCATGCTCACCAATATTAATAAATTGATGCACAGCAGACAAACCTCCTAGGATAGCATAGTTACCTACTTTAACGTGCCCTCCAAGTAAAACACCATTTACAATAACAACATTATCACCTACTTCACAATCGTGCGCTACGTGTGCGGTTGCCATAATCAAACAGTTTTTACCGATTACAGTTTTACCTGAAGCCATTGTTCCTCTATTAATGGTAACACATTCACGAATCGTGGTATTATCACCAATAATAGCTAAAGAGTCTTCTCCTTCAAATTTTAAATCTTGAGGGACTGCAGAAATAACTGCGCCCGGAAAAATAGTACAATTTTTACCGATACGAGCACCTTCCATGATTGTCACGTTAGATCCAATCCAAGTTCCTTCCCCGATTTCAACATTATTATGGATCGTAGCAAAAGGTTCGATTACCACATTTTTAGCTATTTTCGCACCTGGATGTACATATGCTAAAGGTTGATTCATACGATCTGTTTTTTAATTTTGTTTTTTTACGATTTGAGCCATTAGCTCAGCCTCACTTACCATTTTTCCATTTGCATACGCAAATGCTTGCATATGACAAATTCCTCTACGAATAGGTGTTAATAACTCTAATTTAAAAATCAAAGTATCTCCTGGATTTACCTGATGTCTAAATCTTACCTTATCTATTTTCATAAAGAAAGTCAAATAGTTCTCAGGATCAGGCACTGAACTTAAAATTAAAATACCTCCCGCTTGTGCCATTGCCTCAACAATAAGAACTCCTGGCATAACTGGTGCTCCTGGAAAATGCCCCACAAAAAATGGTTCATTCATCGTTACATTCTTCAGCCCTACCACATGGTTTTCAGACATTTCAAGAATCTTATCTACCAATAAAAAAGGAGGTCTATGTGGTAACATCGACATAATTTTATTGATATTCATCAAAGGTTCTTTTGTAAGATCGAACTCAGGAATTTGATTTTTCTTTTCGTTCTTTATAATTTTAGAAAGTTTTTTAGCAAAATGAGTATTTACAAAATGCCCAGGTTTATTTGCTATAATTTTTCCTCGAATACGTACACCTACCAAAGCTAAATCACCAATTACATCAAGTAATTTATGACGTGCCGCTTCATTAGGATGCTTTAATGTTAAGTTATCTAGAATTCCATTTGGAGTTACGCTGATTTCGTCTTTTTCAAAAACAGCTTTTAACTTCTCCATAGTATTATCAGAAATCTCTTTATCTACATAAACAATAGCGTTATTTAAATCTCCACCTTTTATCAGTCCATTGTCAAGCAAAGTCTCTAATTCGTGTAAAAAACTAAATGTACGTGCTTCAGAAATCTCTTCTTTAAAATCTTTCAAACATTTTAAAGTAGCATTTTGAGTACCTAATACTTTTGTCCCAAAATCAACCATAGCCGTTACTTGGTATGTATCAGAAGGCATTAAGATAATTTCACTACCCGTAGTTTCATCCACGTAAGAAATAACTTCTTTTACAATATACTCTTCACGCTCTGCATCTTGCTCTACAATTCCTGCTTTCTCTACAGCTTCAACAAAATACTTCGATGACCCATCCATAATTGGTGGTTCAGATGTATTAATTTCAACAATTACATTGTCTAAATCACAACCTACAAACGCTGCCAAAACATGCTCTGTAGTTTGTATGCGAACACCTTTTTTCTCTAAGTTTGTTCCTCTTTGAGTATTCACTACATACGTAGCATCCGCTTCGATAACAGGACTTCCTTCCAGGTCCACACGGACAAATGTAAATCCATTATTTATAGGCGCTGGCTTCAAAGTCATCTTTACTTGTTGACCCGTATGCAACCCTACACCTTCTAATGACACCTCATTCTGGATGGTTTTTTGCTTAACCATAACTATCTTTTTTTGTATATATATTCTACACTAAAACTATTCGTCTTTCAATTGCTTTTTTATCGTTTCAATATCTTGCATGATCTTAGGGAAATTTTTGAAGTGAATGTAGGATTTCAAGAAATCTGCGTGAGGCAAAGAAGGCGACCCTTGAACGGCCTCATTACTATCAATATTCTTCGAAACTCCCGATTGTGCTTGAATCTTAACAAAATCTCCTATTGTAATATGCCCAACAATACCTACTTGTCCTCCAATCATACAGTTTTTACCTATTTTGGTAGATCCTGCAACACCTGTTTGTGAAGCTATAACTGTGTTTTCTCCAATCTCTACGTTATGAGCTATTTGAATTTGATTATCCAATTTAACTCCTTTTCTTATACGAGTAGACCCCAAAGTCGCACGATCAATTGTTGTTCCTGCTCCTATTTCAACATCATCTTCAATAACAACATTACCTATTTGAGGTACCTTTGTAAAACTTCCATCCGCTGTTGGGGCAAAACCAAATCCATCAGATCCTATAATTGTTCCTGAATGAATCGTACAGTTTTTCCCTATTACAGTTTCTGAATAAATACGAGCTCCAGCAAATAGAATTGTTCCATCACCGATTACCACATTGTCACCAATAAACGAATTTGGGTAAATCTTCACATTATTACCAATCTTGGTATTCTTTCCTATATAACTAAAACTCCCTAAGTATAATTCGTCTCCATATACGACACCTTCAGAAATAACAGATGGCTGTTCAATTCCTGATTTCATCAATTTCACTTGATTGTAGTATTCCAAAAGTTTGGAAAAAGACTTATAAGCATCCTCTACTTTTATCAAAGTAGTTGAAAGCTCGTGCTCGGGTTCAAAAGTATTATTTACAATGACCACCGAAGCCTGGGTTGTATAAATATGATGGATATATTTTGGGTTTGCCAAAAAAGATAAAGCACCCTCAAAGCCCTCCTCTATTTTAGCTAGTTGACTTACTTCAATTGTTGGATCTCCTACAACTTCTCCTTCTAATAATCCTGCTATTTGTTCTGCTGATATTTTCATTAGCGCAAAAATATAAAATATAATTGAAATTTATCTTTCTAATCCGCTTTTTGGGTAACAAACAATATACTTCGTTACCGTTTTAGTCAAGGCCTTTAAGTTTAATTGATCCGACGCTTCTAAAACATCTACAACTTCCTTATTCTTTTTCAAAATAAATATAGGTTCTTCATCTTTAGCATAAGCCTGATTTTTAACTTTACCTTGAAAAACAAAGTATTTAGCTTCTTCTTTAGAAATCCCATATTTACGAGCTAAATCATTTCTCATTTGCTCTATAGAATCTTTAGGGCTTTTCTTTCCTATCAGTTCAATTCGCAACAAATCTCTATTTATAATCATCTTACTCAATTCAGACAAAACAAAATCAGAGTCAAACTGCCAACTTTTTAATGCCCCTAGTATATCAGAATCATCTAAAAGAGCAAATTGTGCTAAAGCCTCTTGATTAAAAGCCTCTAAACTTATTTGATTTTTCAAAAAATAAGCAAGTGACGGACTCGCCCACAGCTCTTTTCCTTGACTAGTTAATTCTTTGGCACGTTTCAATATTCTTGTTAATATTAATTCTGCACAAATACTTGTCTTATGCAAATAAGCTTGCCAATACATCAATCTACGAGCAACCAAGAACATTTCAACCGAATATACCCCTTTTTCCTCAACCACCAACACGTCGTTTTCTACATTTATCATCTGTATTAAACGCTCAGAATTGATATTTCCTTCAGCAACTCCACTATAAAAACTATCGCGTTTTAAATAATCCATCCGATCCATATCCAGCTGACTTGAAATCAATTGCAACATAAATTTACGATGATATTTTCCTTTAAATATTTCTATAGCCAATGAAAGTTTCCCATCAAATTCTTCATTCAATCGACTCATAAACAACAACGAAATCTCCTCGTGATGCACGTGCTCAACAATACTGCGTTCCATAGCGTGTGAAAATGGACCGTGACCAATATCATGCAGCAAAATGGCGATATACAAAGCAGTTTCCTCTTCTTCAGAAATCAATACATTTTTAAAGCGTAAAACCTGTACTGCTTTCTGCATCATATGCATACATCCTAAAGCGTGATGAAAACGTGTATGATGAGCCCCTGGATAAACAAGATAAGACATTCCCATTTGAGAAATCCTTCTTAATCTCTGAAAATAAGGATGTTCTATTAAATCAAACAACAACGTATTTGGAATAGATATAAATCCGTAAATAGGATCGTTTAAAATTTTGAGCTTATTTAGTGTCGTCAAAGAATATATTTTTTTATAATCCACACAAAGATATGAATATATAAAAAAAACCACACTTTAAAATCATTAAAGTGTGGTTTTTTTCATTATTATAACATTTTTATAGTCTAATTTTCCAAATCAATTTGAAATGTATTCAAGAAAGCAATCGATTTCTCAATATCATAATGCAGAATACGATCTTCAGACACAAAAGGAACTTCCTCACGATACGCTTTTACAAATGACTCGATAAACTCACTTGATTTCAATGGGCGTCTAAATTCTAAAGCTTGCGTCGCATTCATTAATTCAATTGCCAAAATACGCTCTAAATTATCAATAATACGCAAAGTTTTTGTAGCTCCATTAGCCCCCATACTCACGTGATCTTCTTGTCCATTACTAGAAACAATACTATCCACACTAGCAGGAGTTGCTAACTGCTTATTCTGACTAACAATACTTGCAGCAGTATATTGAGGAATCATAAATCCTGAATTCAACCCTGGATCATTTACTAAAAACGGTGGTAAATTACGCAATCCAGAAATCAACTGATACGTTCTACGCTCAGAAATATTCCCTAATTCTGCCAATGCAATTCCAAGAAAATCTAAAGCCAAGGCTAAAGGCTGTCCGTGAAAATTACCTCCCGAAACAATCAAATCTTCTTTATGAAATACATTAGGATTATCGGTAACAGAGTTTATTTCGGTTTTAAAAACACGAGCAACATATTCTATCGCATCCTTAGAAGCTCCATGAACTTGAGGAATACAACGGAAAGAATATGGATCCTGAACATGCTCTTTCGCACGAACGATCAATTCACTACCTTCTAAAACTTCATTAAAAAACTGCGCCGTTTTAATCTGCCCTTTATGAGGTCTAACTAAATGAATCAATTCATTAAAAGGCTCAATTCTCCCGTCAAAAGCCTCTAAAGATACCGCTCCAATTAAATCTGCTAAGTATGAAAACTTTTGCGATTTCATTAAAATATAAGATCCATAAGCACTCATAAATTGAGTACCATTCAACAAGGCTAATCCTTCTTTAGACTTTAAAGAAATTGGACTCCACCCCATCTTCGCTAAAACTTTTGATGCCGGCTGTCTAAATCCTTCATAAACCACTTCTCCCTCACCAATAAGAGGCAAAGTTAAATGCGCCAAAGGAGACAAATCACCAGAAGCTCCTAAAGAACCTTGATTATAAACAACAGGAAGCACATCGTGATTAAAAAAGTCCATCAAACGTTCAACTGTTTCCAATTGCACCCCTGAATTTCCGTAGCTTAACGACTGTACCTTAAGCAACAACATAATTTTCACAATCTCTTCTGGCACAAGCTCCCCAGTTCCACAAGCGTGAGACTTCATTAGGTTTTCTTGTAGCTTTGATAAATTTTCATTTGAAATTTTCACGTTACACAAAGACCCAAATCCCGTGTTAATTCCGTAAATAGGCGTTTCTTGTTCAGCCATTTTTCGGTCCAAATAAGCACGGCAATTCTCAATATTTGCACGCGCTTCTTCAGAAAGTTGAATCTTTTGGTTTTCTTGAATAATTTGCTGTAGTTTTTCAATCGAAAAAACATCAGAACTTATGTAATGAACCTCTTCCATGTATTTTTATATATTTTAGTCTTATTTTCTATTAACGGGTAAAAACTAATTTTTCCTTTTTTGACTCCTCTTCACTAAAAGCATATCCATCTATATTAAATCCTTTCAAACCTTCTATAGTTTCAATTTTATTATCCATGATATAACGCACCATCATCCCTCGAGCCTTTTTAGCAAAAAAGCTTATCGTTTTTAACTTTCCATTTCGCAGCTCTTTAAATTCAGGCACAACCAAAGTACTTTTTAGTTCCTTTTTCACTACTGAAGAAAAATACTCAACACTCGCTAAGTTAACAAGCACCTCTCCTTCTTCCATTTCTGAATTAAGATATTTTGTGATTATGGGTTTCCAAAATTCGTATAAATTATCGGCATCTCCTATTTTTATTTTTGTCCCCATTTCCAAACGGTAAGGCTCAATCTGATCCAAAGGGCGCAAAACCCCATATAACCCTGAAAGAATTCGCAACTTATCTTGCAACACACACATCGTATCCTCAGATAAAGTATATGCTTCCAATCCGGCATACACATCGCCATTAAAAGCATAAACAGCTTGTTTAAAGTCATCGGGATTATGGCGCGCCGTAAAACTGCGATCTTGATTTCGTTTCCAATTCAATTCAGCTAAATTATCAGAGATTTTCATCATTTTAGCCAAATCTCCCGGTGAGCGTTGTTTTAATTCAGCATTAATTATTTTCGCCTCCTTAACAAACAAAGGCACTGTTACCTTAGAAACGGGTGCAGGAGTTGTATAATCTAGGCTTTTAGCAGGTGAAATTAAAATTTTCATAACACGACATTCTTAATTAGCTTCAAATATAAAATTTCTATTTCAATTTTCCTTCATTACGATCTCCAAACAAACTCATAAAAGCACTAACGCCCTTGTAACCTATACCACAATGTAGACAACAATTTCAAACCATCTTTACGTTCTTTATAAACTTCTTCCGCCTGTAATACACCAGCAGCATCCCGATACAAACGATAACTAAAAGCAAACTGAACACTTGAGGCTTCTTTTTTCAATAATCCAAATCGCAAATCATTAAAATACAATTCTCCATCTTGCTCCGTTATCACATACCAACCTTCAGCAATCGTTATCAAACGCTCAACAACAGGCTCTGTCCTCCAATCTCCCAACAAACCATGCTGTTTTGGATAGGATTGAAACGATATAGGAGAAACATCAAAGAAAGAATAATCTCCTAAGAGATACGCCTCATCAGTTTCTACAATTGCTTGCCACAAAATCGTATTTAACGCTGTAGGCTTAACTGAAAGTTGTTCATAAACAAAAGATTGGTCCTTCAAATCAGACACAAACTGCTGATATGCGAACCATTTCAACCCCAAAGTCAATATCAGATAAGAAGTACTAAACCAAAGACCTAGGCGATTCCAATAACGTCGTTTTATCAAATCTTGAGTTTCAAATGCCGACAGCGACAAGAAAACAATAAAAGGAACCGTATAAAGCGGATCTACTACAAAAATAGATTTAAAAGCAAACGGATAAGAATAAGGCCATAAAATACGCGTCCCCCAAGTAGTAAAAACATCTAGCAAAGCGTGGGTAAACAGTCCTAAAAAGAACATCCAAAAACCTTCTTTAAAGGTCAATCCCCTGGAGCGTTCCCACCTAGCAACCAATCCCCCTAAAACCAAAGCCAGAAAAAAAGCAAAAAATACAGAATGAGTCATCCCTCTATGTATTTCTAAGGCATCTAACGGATCTAAAAACATTCCCGCAATCACATCCAAGTCCGGAATTGTTCCTGCAATCGCTCCGTACAACAAAGCCCTATTCTTAAGTTTATTACCCGCAACTGCATTTGCAACAGCAGCACCTAAAACAATCTGTGTTAAAGAATCCATCTTAAAAATATAAAGTACAAACATAAAAAAAACTGCCCGAAAGCAGTTTTTTTGTATCTATTTTGAAAAATATTACAATTCTTTAAAAATTGTATGCATTAATCGTTTTTTATCATTGATACTCTCTTCAAGAGAAATCATAGACTCTGTTCTGTAAACACCTTCAATATCATCTATCATATAGATAACCTCTTTTGCATGTCTTGTATTTTTAGCTCTAATTTTACAGAAAATATTAAATTTTCCTGTAGTTACGTGAGCAACAGTAACAAATGGAATCTCGTTAATACGCTCCAACACAAATTTAGTTTGTGATGTATTATGCAAGAAAATTCCAATGTAAGCTATAAACGCATACCCTAACTTCTCGTAATCTAACGTTAGCGATGAACCTTGAATAATTCCTGCATCTTCCATTTTCTTCACACGCACGTGCACTGTTCCTGCAGAAATTAATAGTTTTTTTGCTATATCTGTAAAAGGAACCCTTGTATTGTCAATCAACATATCCAAGATTTGGTGATCGATCTCATCTAAGCGAAATTTACTCATAAATCAACTTTTTTTATCTTATTCTAATTTGTAAGGCAAAATTACTACAAAAAAACCAATGATTTTATAAAATCAAGCCTTCTTACTATTTATTTAGCAAATCATTAACAGATAATTGTCCAAAATCAATACAATCAACTGCTTTTTTACCGATTAAAGTTGCTATTTCTCCACTAAACTCCTTAAATCGTAAAGATTCCCCTATCGCAAGATGTGCAAAAGTACATTCTTTTTCATCAACATCCGTGATTATTGGTATGAATAATATTTTTTTCTCCATTAATTCCTCAAAATATTGCAAAGTCACTACCTGAAAACGCTTTTCAGCTTCATTCCAAACTTTTTTTAATACAATATCTTGAAAACTTTTCGCATTTTCCGGCAAGTCAAAATAAGCCTTTAGATCATAATGCAAATAATTCTTCACTCGCAATTCCTTCAAAACTACTAATAGCGCTCTAAAGACAAAACCTCGTGTAACCTCGCGCTCATAATCCCTAGGATAATGTCCTGCTTCAAATAAAATAGTTGGCACTCCACAAGATTGAAAATAATCCCCGATACAGTTGACATTAAAACCATCATCAAAACGTCCTATTTGCCCCGGAATAAGCTCTTGCAAATCTGCATTCATACCAACAATCAACTTCATTGCCTCTTGGCGCGTTTCATTTACCGATCGCGCTTCATCATAAGAAGGCGCTAAAAAAGACAAAGTTGCAGGTTTTTCTTGATCACCTACCCCAAAAATTGTTCGTTGATCGTGCAAATTAAAAGCATAATCAGGTTTAAAACGCTCAAAAACGGATCGTAAAATCCTGCTTTCTGGTTGACTCAAAGCTATTGAATCTCGATTCAAATCCACCTCATTTGCATTTACTCTTGTATAACGAGCCGCTCCATCTGGATTCAACATAGGCAATATCATAAAGGTGAAGCTTTCTTTCAAAACTTGCGCTTCAGCTTCATCAGAATTTAAGAAAGTTAACAAATCAATTACCGCTTTTGTTGTCGTTGATTCATTCCCGTGCATCTGCGACCACATATATACACGTGTAGCTCCCATACCTACCTCAACAGAAATCACCTCTCGATTTTCAACAGACATTCCTTCTACAACCAACTTAAATGATTTGTCTAATGTTTTATAAAAAGCAGCCAAATCTTCCGCTATCACATAACGACCAGATAGAGTCGAAAACCTATACTTAGATACTATAGTTTCAATAGTCATTTCTTCAATTTATTTTTCAATTACAAAAGTAAACAACTTATAAATTACATTTGTAAACCACATCACCTTTCTATTTGTTTACATTTGTAATTTACTTTTGTAATCAACCACTAGCAAATTTTAAGTTTCTTTTTTATTTTATATAAATCAACATATAAAACACTATTTTCCAACAAATAAAGACCATCTATTTAATGTTTAGCTTTAATATATTTCTTGAATTTAAAAAAGACTTCTATAATTGTAATTTCTTTTTCATTACATTTGTAAACGAGAATCAAACTATATTTACCCCACCGTACTATGGATAACTTTGTAAACAGATTGTCATTTCTATTAGAACAATACGAGCACACTGCTTCTAGTTTTGCCGACAAAATAGGCGTACAACGCTCTAGCTTATCCCATCTTTTATCAGGCAGAAACAAGCCTAGCTTGGACTTTATTTTAAAGATTACTGAAGCATTTCCAGAGATCAATTTGTATTGGCTTTTAAAAGGAGAAGGATCTTTCCTAGATAGATCCATAGTCAACAAACCTCTTCCTCAAGAGCCCGAAAAGAAAAGTAACGACACAAAAAAAGCAGCAACTGACACAGTTACCGCTTCTTCAATACCCTCTAAACCAAACCTAGAAACACCAGACCCAACCCTTCCTATTTCATCACCACTACCACCCAACTCTTTACATCAGTCAAACGTAGCGCAAATCGTTATATTTTACACCGACGGCACGTTCAAAAACTACCATCCAAAACCTTAATTCTTAACTGTAAAACTATTTTCCACAACCTTCCCTTCCACACCACTATATAGATTCTGCAAAAAGTCAAAATCGGCCTCCATATTATCTGTAGGATAAAATGATTTATAAAAGCGCACTTCCTTTAACTTATAATCAAAAGCCACTGGCACAATAGGCACATTCGCTTCTTTTGCTATATAATAAAACCCTGTTTTCCAAGACTCCACCTTCTTTCTTGTTCCCTCAGGCGCTATAGCCAACCTAAACACTTCTTGTTGTTGAAACACCTTAGCAATTGCCTGAACTTTATTCTCGTTTTTACCACGATTAAGCGGTTGCCCTCCCATCCATTTAAAATAAGCCCCAAAAGGAAATACAAACAATTCTTTTTTAGCTACAAAATTCATCTCTTGCTCAACTATTCCTCGCGTAAAAACCCCAAGATAGAAATCATGCCAACTTGTATGTGGCACCACAATCATAACACATTTCTTTACATCACTATCGATTCTCCCTACTATTTTCCATCCCATTAATTTTTGAAACAGGAATTGATATATCTTTTTCTTCATCTGTAGTTTTTATAAAGCGAAAATACAGTTATATTTGTTAAATACAACTATAAATATGATTGCTCGCTTACTTAGCTACCTATTTCCAATTCCTTACAAGAGAATCCCTTCCAAGATCAACTCTAGATTAGAGGTTACTTGGAATCACGGTAAGTTAGTTCTAGACACCCAAAACACCAACTATTCTTACGGAAACCTTGAAAAGATCTTAAAAAAAGGCTTACAATACATTGGCTTCAAAAAAATAAAAGCAATGGACTCCGTCTTAATTCTAGGTTTAGGCGCTGGTAGTATTATTCATACTTTACGGAACGATATCCAATACAAGAACAACATTACAAGCGTAGAACTAGACCCTGCTGTCCTCTACGCAGCTAAAAAATACTTCAACTTAGAGTCCTTTGAAAACCATCAAGTTATTTTAGGAGATGCCTTTGAATACGTTTTAAAAAACAGTTCTAAACAATACGACTTAATCATCATCGACATCTTTCAAGACATGATGATGCCGTCTTTTTTATTCGAAGACTACTTCATTAAACACCTTAAACAAATGGTTTTAGTAAATGGATTTATACTATTCAATACCATATCTTTATCTAAAGAACACCAAGAGCGAAATGACCGTTATACTTCACTTTATCAACCCGAAATATTCAGTGTAAGAAGGTTGTCAAAACTTGAGGACAACAATGAAATCATCACCATAAAAAAACTAAAAGCACACTAATGATTCTAACCAAAAACTCTTTTTTGTACGTTTTACTTCTTGTGGCTATTAGTTTATTTCCATCAGAAACACACGCACAGTATACCTCAGAAATTAACGCCAATAGACCTAGCAACTCAATGGGCGCTTTTAGCGTTGGTAAAACGGTGTTTCAACTCGAAACAGGTTTCTTTTACCAAGATCATCTCGATAACGACAACCTCAAAAACCAATACGGCTCGGCACTACAGTTTCGGTATGGTGCCTTTTTAGAGAACATAGAACTACTTGCAGACCTTCGTTATGCCCATACTAATTACTCCATCGACAGCAATCTGAAAGCTACAAACGAACTATCCAAGCTAGTCCTTGGAGCTAAATACCTTCTTTACGACCCTTTTAAAAACTATGAAGAAAAAATCAACGTATATAGCTGGAAAGCCAATAACCGATTCAAATGGCGTAGACTTATTCCTATCGTTTCCTTTTATGTTGGTGCAGATTTCCAAACCACTACAAACCAAGCCTTTCCAGACGATTCTGAAATAAGCCCAAAAGCCGTGTTAATCACACAACAACATTTCAGCGATAAATGGGCTTTAATCACAAACCTTATCGGAAATAAATTGAGTCTGGAAGAGCAACGAAACTTTGAATATATCGTAACTTTGACCCACGGATTCAACTCAAAATGGTCTGCTTTCATTGAAAACCAAGCCATTGTAAACAGTCCTTACAAAGAATTTAATATAAAAACAGGGATTGCAACTTTAGTTCACAAAAACCTTCAATTAGACCTGAGCGCAGGTTATCAAAGAGCATCGAAAAAAGAATCTTATGGAGGACAACTAGGTCTGTCTTGGCGTTTTGACAAACATTACATTCCCGTAGAATTATAATTGATATGATTACAATAAAAGAAGCTAAAAGCGACAAAGAGTTAATGGACTTTGTAAAATTCCCATTCTCACTATATAAAAACAACGATTACTGGGTACCTCCAATCATCAAAGAAGAGTTTAAAAGCTTTAACCCTAAAAATGACATCTTCAAAAGCGTAGATGTTCACTTCTATTTAGCCTACAAAGACAACCAATTAGTGGGTCGTGTAGCGGCTTCGATAAACTGGACCGAAGTAAATGAACTCCACAAACCAAAGGTTCGTTTTGGATGGCTTGAAATGATCGACGACTTGGAAGTAACTAAAGCCCTCTTAGATAAAGTTACAGAGCTTGGTACAAACAACAAGCTTAAATACATTGAAGGCCCAATGGGCTTTTCAAACATGGACAAAGCTGGGATGCTTACTCAAGGCTTTGACTATATTGCTACAATGATCGGTATTTACAACCCTGAATACTATCCAAAACACCTAGAACAACTAGGTTTTAAAACGGAAGCAGAGTGGCTAGAATACAAATTAGATATCAAGTCTTTTGATCCTCGAAAAATAAACACACTTTCAGGATTGATTGCCAAACGCTATGAGGTAAGTTTATTAAAGTTCAAATCCATTAAGGAACTACTTCCGTATGTGGATGAGATGTTTGCTTTACTAAATAAAACCTACGCCGATTTACAAAGTTTTGTACCGATTCAACAATTCCAAATTGAACATTACAAAAAACAATATCTAAACTTCATCCATCCCGATTACATCTCTTGTGTAATGGATAAAGACCACAAGATGATTGCTTTTGCTATTACAATGCCTTCTTTCTCAAAAGGGTTTCAAAAAGCAAATGGAAAGCTATTCCCTTTTGGCTTTTTGCACTTATTAAAAGCAATGAAAAAGAATAATCACGCCGAATTTTATTTAATAGGCATCGATCCCATTTATCAAAACAAAGGTATAAACGCTTTAATATTCAAAGAAATATACGACAATTTTACGAAAAATGGAATTACAGAAATTGAAACCAACCCCTTACTTGTAGAAAACAATAAAATTCAGCAATTATGGAAAGAGTTCAACCCAATTATCCACAAACGCAGAAAAACCTTTAGAAGAGATTTATAAATAAAAAACGGAAGCAAATGCTTCCGTTTTTTTTGTTTTAAAACAATACTCTAGCTGAAGGCTTGAATTACTCCAAGCGCTTATCTACATAATCGGAATTCATAATTCTCAAAATCCCCATATAATCCATTTCAAAAGGAATTAAATCACCTACTTTAATATTCTGGGTATTATCTCCAAGGTCAATAACAATCATATCTGAACTTGCCCCAACCAGCGACATAGATCGATCTACAGGAGTTATATGCTCCACTTCAATATCCAATAATCCCAAATCAATTATAGCTCTATAATTGGTACTTCCCTTCCATTCAGGATCAAATGTAGCTTTCTCACCTGTCATATTCAATCCTATTTCCCCCTCAGGCATCATTGGTTTTTCGTGTAACTCAATTACCTCAGCATACAACTTAAACACATCGTGATTCATACCAGGATACTGTGAATTATCATACGCATTCGTTCCTAAAAACAACGTTTCACCAATTCTAAAATGATTGATCGATTGCGGAATAGTTCCATCCAAAATCAAGGGAATAGTTACGGATGCACCACCAGAAATATACTTAATCTTTCTATTGAACTTAAGTTCTATAAGCTGCTTATAAAGTGACAATTGTATTAATTTGTCATTATTTGGAAGCACTCCATACATACACGTTAAGTTAGTCCCTAACCCAATGATTTCAATGTTGGGCAATTCAAATACTTTTTCATAAAAAGTAATTAAATCCTCTCTCAAAACACCCTCCCGAAGCTCGCCAAGTTCCACCATAATAACTATATGATGCATTTTATTCTGACGTCCAGCTTCTTCAGAAAGCAACTTTATGGTAGCTAATTCGGTATTAAAACTAATGTCTGCAAAAGCAACAATTTGAGGAATACTTCGCTTAGGCGGAGGTTTTATATAAATGGTTTCTACCTTGGGATTAATCTTCTTGATCATCTCTAAATTAGACCCCCTAGAATCACAAACTTGCTTAGGATTAAGCTTTAAGAGCTGCTCCAAAAACAATTCGTTTCCACAAAGCAACTTAGCAACCGCAGCCCACTCTATATCGTGTTTACCAAACATTTCAGTTAGGTTATCAAAGTTTGCTTTTAATTTCTCACTATTTAAGGTTATAAATGCCATATCTATTTTGTCAATCGCATTTCTAAATACTTATTTTCAAATCCTAATTTCTCATACAGCTTTTTCGCTGGGTTTTGAGGCTCTACGTGCAGTGCAATTGAGCCTTTTGCTTTTGCAATAGCTGCTTCAATCAACTTTCTACCAATTCCTTGTCCACGCTGTGCCGCATCAGTTGCAATATATACCAAGATATGCTCTGGTATAAAATCAGCCATTAACGTATCGAGTATTACTGTTATTCCAACTATTCTATTTTCTGTATTTTTAGCGATTAGAAGAAAACCTCCAGGCTTGTTCTCCATCCCTAAAGAAAAGTGCAAAGCTTTTAAAATATCTGCTCTTTGATCTCCATACTCTTCTAAGTGAGTGACCAAAAAATCAGCATAGCTTTCAATTTCTGTTTCGGTTGGTAAATTTGTAGGTGTTTTCTGTTCTATTTGAATCATTTTAACTTTTTTTCAAGCTGCTTACGCGGAAAAGATAAACCTCTAAAAACTTTGAATATTTTTTGTGTTTTTTTGATGCTTGGATTATGTAAAAATGCATCAACAAAGAAAAAAGGAAATAAGCTATTAGTTACGTAAACAAGCTTATTAATATTTGTAATAAGCCACAAAGTTACAAAAAAATAAACAAAAAAGTATAATTACTGATTTATTCGCTAAAAAATATCAAAAAACACAGCTAAAAGTACATTTCTAAATTCCTCTTTAAAAATTAAAAAGAAAACCAATATAGATCATTTTTAAACATATACTCAGCTGTAAAAAACCATTTTAGTTCCTGATCAATACCTCCCGATCAAGAGTCTAATATTTACCAAAAATATTCTATGTCAATTAGCTGTAATTACTCCGTAATTCGTTCACATAAGAGACCTTAAGGTGAGGTATTCACGAGGTATTTACAAACAATCACTATACACACCCCTATCCAGCCCTTTGTTTATAAGGGTTTACAAAGAATCACTTTAACACTAAATTACTTGATTGAGCATCCGCTATTAAGGTTTTCAAAAACTAAAACACTGTTTTACTGCACACTAATCCAACATAACCACCAAATAAAGAACTAAGTCCAAATGGCTTTAAAATTTAGATCTAAAAAACAACCTCTTGTATGTAGCTACATTAAATAGAAAAGGCAATTTCTACGTTTAGAAATTGCCTTGATATCACCCTTGTTTAGAACGCTTAATATTGTTCTAAAAAATAATTTAATAAGTCTGTTGTAGTAATGATTCCTTTTAACTCTTCCTTTTCAACTACCGGAAGTGAGTGAAAGCTATGTTTAGCAAGAGTTTGCGTCACTTCTTTTATAGTTTCATTTGGCGATACTGTAACCAGAGTTTTTGCCATAATTTGCGGAATTGAATACATATCATACACAATAGAAGAAACTGAATCTTCATCATCATTCACATCTGCATAACTAATTTTCAACAAATCAGAATAGCTCAACACTCCCAACAACTTCTTTCCTTCAACAACTGGTATATGTCTTATTTTATGCTTTCTAAACAAGTCTTCAGCTTCATACAAAGTCTGTTTTGGATTTAAAGTGATTAAATCTACAGTCATAATTTCTGCAATTGGAACATTTTGTTTCATAATATATTAAATTTTAAAAATATCTTTCAATCCGATAAACACGTCACACTTTCAGCAATAACCGCCGTATAACAAAGCTTTTCTCTCTACTTAAATTTACAATAAATATTCAAATCCACTTCTGAATAAAATCATAATATTTATAAATAAATCATTGCTTGCACCGCAAAAACATCATCTTGAACACGCGCTCTTCCAATGCGCTTCTGATACTCTATGGTAAGTTTTGCATTACGCCCATCTACAAACCAATTCCCTCCAAAACGCAGTTCTTGAGCCGCTTTGTCTAAATGATTGAAATCACGATAAGAATATGATGCATAAGGCTGTAAACGGTTTTTATAAGGCGATTCGCCTTCTTTAACGCGTTTGGGAATCATATATCCCAAATGCGCATAATACTGACTTCCATTACCTACCACAGTAGCATATCCATAATCATCACCCAATTTAGAATATTGATAAGACGTATAGGCAGATAATGACGCATTGGAATAACCTATAGGCGCATCATAAAATACATCTACTGCAATATGATTGGCATTCTTTGTTTTTAACACTGATGCGTCATTTTTAGCAATCCCATTAGGATGCATTGAAAACCCTGCACCTATATTAAAAATTCGCTTAGCTCCGAGGTAAGTTGTTGCAAAATAGGGTAACAAATTAGATTCTGAATCAAAAAACTCATAAGCAAAATAACCTTCATACACATAGCGTCCTTTATCAAGAAGTGCTTTACCCAAATATTTCTCCTCTCCCTCATTCAAAACCGTTTCACGTCCACCATCTAAGGTATTCACAGCAGCATCATTAATTGCTACGCGGTAATTCACCTTGCCAAAGCGTCCTTTTCCATACACCCCTAAGTTCATCCCCAACTGATTTGTCAATCCCATAGTACTTATAGATCCTCTGTTATTATCTAAAGCCATTGAATTCATCGAACTCGAGCTATTTAAGCGACTTATTCCATTCCAGAAATGCAAACCTGCTCCCAAATGAAAATTAGGCGCTAAACGATACTGAACCACCATCTCCATCAACTTGATGCTATTCTCTTTGCTTTTACCCGTAGGTGACAAACCTTCTGCATTAAGATTATTCAATCCCATATTTGCCATAATAAACAACTTATCACCTAGCTCAGAATACATACGCACTCGAGCCCGCCTAATCATAAAGCCATCCCTTGCGTGACCTCCTTCATAGTCTACAAAACGAAATTGACTGTACAAATTCGTATTCAAATACTTTGAACCATCTTCGTTAAACTTAACGGTATAACCACCATCATACTCCGAGGCAGATTGAGCCAGTGTATGCAGTGAAAACCCAACTAAAAACAACCAAATTACTAACCTTTGCATATTCCTAAATTTAATACTTAAAGATACGGAGAATAGTCAAAGAAAACACAGCCAAACCTCAATATTGCCGCTGTTTATTTTCAATAAAAACTAGATGCCAGAACACAACACCACAACCACAAACAGATGTAAAAGCAATACTCTATAATTTTGTTCTATCTCAGGAACTCCTTTGCTTTGCGCATTTAATTCAAAAGGTTAAGTAGATTCTTTTATCAACCTACCCTATCTTGCATTTCAATACCGTTTACCTCAACATCAGCTTGTTCCTTTTATATCAATTTAAAAAAAATCAGTACCTTTATAAAACGCAATACAATAAAGTGTCTTTTTTAGTAGTTTATCTAAAAACACTTTTAAATAAAAACCCGAATTCCTTTTCTGAATAACGTCTGCTTGAGCACGAAAATGCTTTTAAAACAACAGTTTCAAATTCAGTTCAAAATTGCTTAAAGCAGGGAATTTCAATAAATATTTAACTTAAAATAAACATCAAAACCTCCTTAAATGATCAAGAGAATCGTACTTTTAAGTAGCTTATTTTTAACCCTAACAGCATTGGGACAAAATAACAAAACCCTTACAAATTCAGCCACTATGACAGAAAAAACAAAACAAAATAAAACGATTTACTCCTTTAAAGTAGAAGATATTAACGGTGAAGAATTTGATTTCTCCACTTTAAAAGGAAAGAAAATAATGATTGTGAATACCGCTTCGGAATGTGGACTCACTCCACAATACAAGCAACTGCAAAGTCTTTACACCGAATTTGAAAACAAGAACTTTGTTATTGTCGGATTCCCCGCAAATAACTTTGGAGCACAAGAACCTGGTTCTAATGAAGAAATCGCACAATTCTGCGAAGCAAACTTTGGAGTTAGTTTCCCAATGATGGCTAAAATATCTGTAAAAGGAAAAGATATGCACCCACTCTATGCATTTTTAACGCAAAAGAAAAAAAATGGATTAGCAGATAGTGAAGTAGAATGGAATTTTCAAAAATACCTAATTGATGAAGAAGGCCACTTGGTAAAAGTAATTAACCCTCGAATTTTACCAACAGATACAGAAATCAAAGATTGGATCAAAGGTTCAAACTAGAATATAGACGTGCTTTGCAGCTTTTAAAAGCTTTGTTTTGTATCTTTGGGTTTTATTTATTCTTATGATATATCCCGAAATACCTCTTGCGCAGAGTATTCTTGAAATCTGCAAAGCACATCATATCCAACATATTGTAATTTCTCCCGGATCGAGAAATGCTCCTTTAACAATTGGTTTTGCTAGTGACCCGTATTTTAAATGCTATAGTATTGCAGACGAACGTGCTGCTGCTTTTTTTGGCTTAGGGATAGCTCAACAACAAAATTATCCTGTTGCTCTAGTTTGCACCTCTGGCTCTGCCTTATTAAATTACTACCCTGCTGTAGCCGAAGCATTTTACAGCCAAATCCCTTTGGTAGTAATCTCTGCAGATCGTCCGACATCTAAAATAGATATTGGAGATGGACAAACCATACGTCAGCGAAATGTATACGACAATCATATTGTATATAGTGCTAATTTGAGTGAAGAAGCTGGTAGTGAGAACGACACTTTAATTACTACTGCTTTAAAAAAGGCTGTGGAAGCACAAGGTCCCGTACACATCAATGCGCCTTTTGAAGAGCCACTATACAACACGGTAGATAAACTCAGTATTGCCGTACCAGAAGCTGCGCTACTCCACAAAGCCGCTTTACCTCATTTATCGATTGCAGCTTACCAGAGCACTTGGGAGCAATCTGCTAAAAAATTAATACTCGTAGGGGTTTGTGCTCCCAATACACTAGATCAAGAACTTATTGATTTTCTAGCAAAAGACCGTTCAGTCGTTGTATTAACTGAAACAACTTCCAATTTACATCACCCTCATTTTGTAGCACATATTGATCGTTTTATTACTCCTTTTACAACAGATGATTTTAAAAACTTTCAACCAGACTTATTAATCACATTTGGAGGAATGGTGGTGTCGAAACGAATAAAAGCATTCTTAAGAACATATCAGCCCAAACATCATTGGCATTTAGATCCTTTACGCCATTACAACACCTTTGGTTGTTTAACAGCTGCTATACAAACCACACCCAACATCTTCTTTCGCAAACTACGTGAAGCATCTCTTGCTGCAACCGTGCCAACTAATTATCAGGAACAAGCACTCCAATTAATGGACTTACGAGATAAAGCGCATCGTAAGTTTATAGAAACGATCCCTTTTTCGGATATGATGGTTTACGAGAAAATATTTAAAAACCTCCCTAAAAATAGCCAATTACAAATAAGCAATAGTGCAGGAATTCGATACGCCCAACTTTTTAATCTAGATGCCAGCATTGAAATGTTTTGCAATAGAGGTACCAGCGGTATTGACGGCAGTACTTCTACAGCTATAGGGGCTTCGGTAGGCTCAACCAGACAAACACTATTAATTACTGGCGATATAAGCTTCTTTTACGACAATAATGCTTTGTGGAATAATTACATTCCAAAGAACTTTAAAATTATCTTATTAAACAATCAAGGTGGTGGTATCTTTAGAATTTTACCAGGTCATAAAGAAACTCCTGTATTCAATACGTACTTTGAAACCACACATCAGCTTACAGCTGAACATTTGGCAAAGATGCACGGATTTCAGTATTTGGTTGCAGACAAAGCAGAAACACTAGATCAGCAACTTGATCTATTATGGAAAACAAACGATCAACCTTGTATTCTAGAAGTCCACACACCAACCACCACAAACAATGAAGTATTAAAATCGTACTTCAACAATTTGATTTAATTTTCAAGCAATTGCATTGGTTTAATTATAAAATATTATTTATATTTGAGTTAATAAATTAAAAAAAATTATGAGTAAAAGAGCTGAGTTAATCGAAAAATACGCTGCAGATTTAAAAGACAAATGCGGTGTAACTCCAAACATGGAATTATTAGAAAAAGTAACAATCGGATGTGGCCCTTCTATCTACAACAAAGATTCTTCTACGGTTGCTGCTTCTTCAGAATCTGAGTTAGCTACTGTAAAAAACAACTTTCTTATTAAAAAATTAGGTTTAGAAGACGGTCCTAAACTAGACGAAGCTATTGCTAAAGTTATGGAGCAATACGGATCTTCAAACAGAAACAAATACCGTGCGGTTGTATATTACCTATTGACCGTTCACTTTAAAAAAGAAAGTGTTTACAATAAATAATAATGAAAAAATCCCGAGTGTACTACTCGGGATTTTTTTTATATCTGTTTAAAAGAATTAATCTAAAACAAAACTGATCGACACATTCGAAACTACTTCTATTTCACCTACAGCTAAAGTTTCATCTAAGCCAGAAGAATCTGCTGAAGCCATTTGAGCTTTCAACATATAAGGTCTTGCAATTGGCGTTTGGTAACTCTGATCAGACACTACGATTGCCTTTCCTAATTTTTGTCCTAAAGCATTTGCATAATCCTCTGCTTTCTTACGGGCATCTTGTACTGCTTTTGTGCGCGCTTCTGTTTCATAATTTGCTGTTTTAGAAGATTTGAATTCAACACCTTCAATTTGGTTGATTCCAGAATCCATCAAGCCCATTACTAAGGCCTCGTATTTAGAAATATCCTTTAATGTAATTACAATCGTTTGAGAAGCTTGGTAATAATCTTTCTTCTTGTCGTAATCTCTGTTTTTATAAAGGTTGACACGTTGTGTTTGATAATCTTTTTCAGAAATCTTCATTCCCTTAATAAAGCCAATCACTTTTGCGATTGCGGCATCGTTTGCTTTCTTAACAGAAGCGGCATCATCCCCTTTGTTTTCAACACCTACAGAAATCACGGCTTGATCTGGCGTAATACTCACTTTTCCTGTTCCATTAACGGAAATTTGAGGAGTGTTACTAGCTGGGTTATTTTGTGCAAACATCGCTACTGACATAAAAAGCGATGCAAATAATACTGATAATTTTTTCATAGTTTTAAAATATTTAATCGGTAATATTCAAGAATGATGCCAATTAAAAAAAGTTATATTTTTTTCGCTTTAACCAAGTAAAATAAAATAGCAATAGGCACCAACAACAAACCTACGATTAGAGGCTCTTGAAGCAATAAAGCAGGCACACGCCCTAAAGTTAAGACCAGTCCACCCAAAGCTCCCCCAAAATGCGCAGCGTGCCCAATATTATCTCTATTAGCCTTCATTCCATATATAGAATACAGCAAGTATCCAATACCGAAAATATAGGCTGGAATTGGGATTGGGATAAACATTAAAAACAGCTCCATATTCGGATTAATAAGAATAGCCGCATATAGAATTCCCATTACTGCACCAGAAGCTCCAATTGCTCTATAATTAGGCACTTGTTTATAGAAGTACAGCGTTAATATATTCCCCAACAACAAACTACCAGCATATAGCAATAAAAAAAAGAAAGCACCAAACACACCAATAACCAATGGAGCAAAAATAAAAAGGGTAAACATATTGAATATCAAATGCATCATATCCCCGTGTAAAAAAGCCGACGTAATCATTCGATACTTCTCTCCTCTTAATATGTTTCCTACGTGGAATTCATATTTAGAAAAAAAGCGATAATCATTAAAACCCTTAAAACTTACGATTG
Source organism: Flavobacterium sp. (assembly GCA_030151565.1). Taxonomy (GTDB): domain Bacteria; phylum Bacteroidota; class Bacteroidia; order Flavobacteriales; family Flavobacteriaceae; genus Flavobacterium. The sequence goes on from JASLDM010000033.1 coordinate 62,285, forward strand.
CAGTAACAGCAATCACTAAGAGTAAAACAGTAGGAATTCCCATAAGATGATTTTTGAGTAAAAATACTGATTGTTTTAGAAGTCCGAAATTATTTGTTCTAAAAATAGATAATAAAGTATCTTTGCTTAAATTTCTAAACTATGAATTTTATTATATACCTCTTAGTCTACCCATTGCTTTGGTGTATCTCTAAGTTGCCATTTCCTATATTTTACTTTATCTCTGACTGTTTTTATGTATTGCTTTACCGAATTGTAGGATATCGCAAGAAAACAGTACGAGAAAACATCCGTATGACTATGCCGGAACTCAGCAAAGCTGAATTAAAAAAAGTTGAAAAGGAATCGTTTAGACATTTATGCGACATTTTTTTAGAAATGATTAAAACACTGACCATTTCTGAGAATGAACTAAAAAAGCGCTATACATTTACCAACGTGGAGGCAATACACCAAGTTGAGAAACAAGGAAAAAGCATTATGCTCTTTTGTGCGCACTACGCCAATTGGGAATGGATGATTATTTTGGATCAATATGTAGCTTATAAAGGATATGCCGTATACAAAAAAATCAATAATCCTTATTTTGACAATTTGATTAAACGTATACGTGCCCGATTTGGAACTACCTTAGTAGAAATGAAGGAAACGATTCGTCTTATTCGCCAAAATGAACTTGAAAACAATCACGGGATCTACGCTTTTATCAGTGATCAATCGCCTATGGTAAGCCACGCAAACTACTGGCAAGATTTTATGGGTATTGAAGTTCCCGTATTTACTGGTGGAGAGGCTTTGTGCAAAAAGTTTGATATGGTACCTATGTATTTAAAAGTAACCTACCTTAAACGCGGACATTACCAAGCTACTTTTATACCGCTGTATTCCGAAGGTGAAAACGTAAAAGAAATACCAAACTACGAACTTTCTAATCGTTTCTTAAAAGAAGTTGAGAAGTCAATTAGAGAAGCTCCTTCCTATTATTTCTGGACACATAAACGCTGGAAACACCGAGGAAAGAAACCTCAAAACGTCAAGTAATTTAAACAGGCGGTTTTTATTGCAATGCATTCATTCGCTCAATTTTCAAAACTCCCCCTTATCATATACGGCTATGCCTTTTATCCAAAAGACACTTAAAGTTACTTTTTTAATTATAGTCATTACCATTGGTATCCTGCTAGCTTATATGCTTTTAGCAAGAATACTTTCAAGTATTACTGTAAACAAAAACCAAACAGAAACTTCAGACGTAACCATCTATTTATCGACTAATGGTATGCATACTGATTTTGTTTTTCCTATTCAATCGCAATGGATAGACTGGAGCGATGCTCTTAAATTTACAGCTACGAAAAGTCAGGCCACAAATTTTGATTACGTAGCAATTGGTTGGGGTGATAAAGGCTTCTTTTTAGATGTAGAAGATTGGTCTAGTGTAAAACCAAACATTGCAATTAATGCGGCATTAGGCTTAGGAACTACCGCAATGCACGTAACCTTTTTAAGAAATGCTATAGAGAGTGAATCTTTTAAAAAAGTAGTTATCTCTAAAGAACAATACTTGCAATTAATACAATTTATCCAACACTCATTTAAAAGAACCGATAACGGAGCCGTCATACAGATTGTTACGGATAAGGTATATGGACAAAACGATGCCTTCTACGTTGCAACTGGTCGTTATAGCTTTGCATACACTTGCAATACTTGGGCCAATAAAGGATTGAAACAAGCAGGTATGAAGGCGTGCTTATGGACACCTTTTCAAGAAGGGATTTTTAGAAAATATTAAAATTAGAGCGCTGATGCTTAGAAATCAGTTGCTGTCTTTTTTGAAACAAAAAAAGGGAACAAGATATTGTTCCCTTTTTATATGTTATAAAGCATCTAAAATATTAAATACCAGCAATTACCTTTAATTCATCAATCATTCGCATAGCTAAACTATCTGCATCTTCTTGTGTACCTGCTTCGGTATAGATTCTAATAATTGGTTCTGTATTTGATTTTCTCAAATGAACCCAAGATGTTGGGAAATCTATTTTAACCCCGTCAATGGTAGACAACTCTTGATTGCTGTAATTTTCAGCCATTTGCTCAAGCAACATATCAACATTGATTTTAGGTGTCAATTCTATTTTGTTTTTACTCATATAATATTGCGGATATGACGCACGGAGCTCAGCAACCGTTTTGTCTTGCTTAGCCAAATAAGTCAAAAACAAAGCAACTCCAACTAAGGAATCTCTTCCATAGTGAATCTCTGGATAAATAATCCCTCCATTACCTTCACCACCAATAACAGCATTTGTAGCTTTCATTAATTCTACAACATTCACTTCTCCTACTGCAGAAGCATTATATTGCCCTTGATGTTTGTTTGTAATATCACGCAAGGCACGAGATGACGATAAGTTAGACACTGTATTTCCAGGTGTTTTACTCAATACATAATCTGCAACAGCCACTAGGGTATATTCTTCTCCAAACATTTCTCCATCGTTGGATATAAAAGCCAAACGATCTACATCTGGATCCACAACAACACCAAAGTCTGCTTTTTCCTCTGGAACCAATGCACAAATAGCGTGTAAATGCTCTTTTAATGGTTCTGGATTATGAGGAAAATGTCCATTAGGTTCACAGTACAATTCTACTACTTCAACTCCCATACGCTTCAACAGATTCGGAATTACAATTCCACCTGATGAATTCACACCATCTACTACAACTTTAAAATTAGCTTTCTTTACTGCTTCAACATCCACCAAAGGTAATTTCAAAACTTCTTCTATATGGATATCCATATAGTCTGTACGCGTAGTAATGGTCCCTAAAGTATCAACATCTGCAAAATCAAATGATTCTGATTCTGCAATTTCCAAAATCTTAGCTCCATCGGCTCCACTCAAAAACTCTCCTTTTGCATTTAATAATTTTAAGGCATTCCATTGTTTTGGATTGTGCGATGCTGTCAAAATAATCCCTCCATCAGCTTTCTCCAATGGAACTGCTACTTCTACTGTAGGCGTAGTAGACAAGCCTAAATCAATAACATTGATTCCCAACCCTATCAAGGTATTTACTACTAAATTATGAATCATAGGTCCAGAGATACGCGCATCTCGTCCAATAACCACCGTTAGGCTTTTATTAGGTATGTTGTTCTTTAAAAATGTACCATAGGCAGATGCAAATTTAACAGCGTCAACTGGAGTTAAATTATCTCCAACCTTTCCTCCTATAGTCCCTCTAATTCCTGATATAGATTTTATTAATGTCATTATAGCGATTTTTGCGATTTTTTGTCCAACAAATATAAGAATAGATCTATGGATTTTATAATAAAACGAGGAAAAGTAACTATTATTATCACGTACTTTGTAGTATGAATTTTTTAGCCCACATCTATTTATCCGGAGACGACTCTCAATTGAAAATTGGAAACTTTATAGCCGATCGTGTACGCGGATCACAATATCAGGCGTATCCTTTACGCATCCAACAAGGGATCCTACTACATAGAGAAATCGATTCGTACACGGACTTTCATCCTATATTCAGAAAGAGTAAAAAGAAATTAGTTCCGCAATACAATCACTATTCAGGAGTAATTGTTGATGTATTTTACGATCACTTTTTAGCTAAAAACTGGTTTCTGTATTCAGATACACCTTTAACCACCTATGCCAATGACTTTTACTTACTACTTGAGCAACACATAGAGGTTTTACCGCCTCAAATTCAAAAGATGCTTCCTATAATGGTAGATCAGAATTGGTTAGTATCTTACCAAACCATTTCAGGTATTGGTCAAATCTTAACACAAATGGACAAAAGAACTGACAACCAATCCAAAATGCGTTTTTCAACTTCAGAATTACAACAGTATTACGAAGACTTTGAATCAGAATTCACACTCTTTTTTGAGGAAATACAAAACCATTTAATAGCTTTTAGAAAAGAGAAAGGATTTTAAAAAATCAGTAAATCATTTAATTGTTTCTCATCCTTTTTCAATTAATTTTGCAGTATGAAACTTTTAAACAAGCAAAAGATAAAATCTACACTCCTTCAAGCCTTTAACTATGCAGAAGGAATTGTGTTTTTTTTAAAATCCATCCTTTCCGACAGACAGTTTATATATGTAGCTTGCGTATTGGTTGGGGCATCTTCTGCTTTGGCGGTAACGGTATTAAAATACTTTGCGCACTCTGTTTTTAAGTTTGCAAACTATATTGACGGAATTCTTCATTTACCGTACAGTAATAGTATCTTACCTATTATCGGAATCTTACTAACGGTATTTGTAATACATAAGTTTTTAAATGGAAGTATCGAAAAAGGTACTTCTCAAATTATGATTGCGGTAGCCAAGCGCTCTGGAATTATGCCTAAAAAGCAAATGTATGCCCAAATCATTACCAGTTCCCTTACCGTTGGTATGGGAGGTTCTGCAGGTTTAGAGTCACCAATTACCATTACCGGAGCTGCTTTCGGATCAAACTTTGCACAGAATTACAAACTCAATTATAAAGATAGAACCTTACTTTTAGCTTGTGGGGTTGCTGCTGGTATTTCTGCAGCATTTAATGCGCCTATTGCTGGTGTTCTCTTTGCTATTGAAGTTATTTTGGCAGATATGAGCGTAAGTGCTTTTATTCCAATTATGATATCCTCTGCCACCGGTACTATTGTCTCTAACTTGATCATTAAAGAAGATATTTTGCTATCTTTCAAGCAACAGCTCACTTTTGATACCAGCAATACTCCTTACTATATATTAATGGGAATCTTAGCTGGTTTTGTCTCAGTGTATCACGCCAGAATGTTTCGAAAGGTAGAACATTACTTTGCTCAATTTCAAAATAAGGTTTACAGAAAAGCACTGTTTGGGGCCTCTTTGCTGGCTCTATTAATCTTCTTTTTCCCTATGCTCTTTGGGGAAGGATATGAAAGTATTAAAGCATTGACTAGTGACCATCCACAAACTTTACTAGAAAACACCCTGTTGGCCAACTTTGGTTCTAACCAATGGATATTACTTTTATTTATCGGAGCAACTATGCTGGTTAAAGTCTTTGCGACAGGACTAACACTAGGTAGTGGTGGTAATGGTGGTAACTTTGCCCCATCTTTATTTGTAGGATCCTACTTAGGCTTTGTAATTTCTAAATTCATTACCTTAATCGGACTAAAAGAATTACCTATTGCAAACTTTACCGTTGTAGGTATGGCAGGCGTATTAAGTGGTCTGTTTCACTCTCCCCTAACAGCTATTTTCTTGATTGCAGAAATAACTGGTGGCTATGGACTAATGGTACCCTTATTGATTGTTTCATCAATAAGTTTTGCTATTTCAAAAAATATGGAAAAATACTCTATGGATATCAAGAGTATTGCTGAAACTGGCTTGGTATTTACCTCTGACAAAGACCGAAACATTCTATCAACGATAGTTGCACAACGCCACATACAAAACGACATTAAACCTATTTTGAATACTGCAACTACAGCTGATGTGGTTGCTATCTTTACAAACACAAATCAATTCTTTATTCCGGTTTTGGACGAATACGATAAAATTACAGGAATTATCAATATGAATTCCGTACGTCCAGTGATTTTTAGTACGTTTCAAACAAAATTCACACCGTTAAAAGACTTGATTGAAAAACCTATTATCGTTTCATATTCCGACAGTACTGAGGTCATCATTGCCGCTTTTGAAACGAATCAGATCGATTATGTACTTGTTCAGCGCGATAAAAAATATATTGGCTATCTAGATAAAACACATTTATTAGAAGCATATCGTACGCAGCTACAACAAATGCGCATAGAATAAATCTAATAAGCAAAAAGCTGTTAATAAAAATCAACGTTTTTAAAACACAATCAAATACTAAAAATCGTTGATTTCTTATTTAACTTTCCTCCATAGCCCTTTAAGTTACAGAATTTAAAGCAATTAAAACTCTCTTGACTTCATATTGGCGTTTTTGCACATTTTTGGCGTTTATCAAAAAACATAACTAACTAATATACAAATGTATAACTACAAATATTAATCTCTATTCCGTATTTCCTTCGAGTCTTCTTCGAACCATCTCCGACTTTCATTCGGTTGAAGCCCCTTTTTCCGAAGGAGAGTCAAATGAGACTCGAACAAAACCCGTTTGAGAAAGAACCTAAATACCGCTGAAAGTAAAAATAAAACAGAGAAATATAAAATATCACGAGTCCAAAAACATAGTTTGATGTCTTTAAAAGTAAAATCACACCTTTTAGAACACGTCAAAAGTTTCAAATAAAACTATATAAATCCATCGTCTTAGATTCAAATTGAACCGAACGCAAAGAAGTAAATTAGAACACAAGAAAATCGAAAAAAGAGGGGTAGATTACTAAAAAACCTCCCCTCATTAACGAGTTTTACTAATCCGAAAATAAAGATTATCTACTTTTTCCTGACAACATTGGGCCTAAACTATCGATTGATGAAACGGCTTTATCAAAAGGAGCGCTATACTCCATTATCACTAATAAATCTAACAAAGGAAAAAAGGCCGTTTAGTAGCGCTATTCTCTGGCACTAAAGTAGAGCCAATAATATGTCCTTTTCTGATACTTTCTCCTAAGATTAGAGCAAAGCATAAAAAAGGTACTCTTGACATAGCTAATTCAATAAAAAGCTTTAGATGCCGAAAACACTCAAATAATGGAAGGTAAAAAGCAAGGTAAACACCCCTCAAAAGTCAAATACAGTGTTTTTTAAAAACGAGTGATACTTTATCTAAATTCCAGTACTTCAATTCTTCAGCATTAATTTAGTGTCATTCAACAAATAAATGCATAAAATTTCTGCTCAAACCCACTTCAACCCTAAGTCAGTATTGTCTTAAACGCATCTTGTACCACACATCCACCACATTCGTACCACACACCTACCGAAAAAAAGCTGATTTCCGAGCGTCTGTGGTACTTCTCTCGAAGTTGTCTCGAACAAGTACTGTCTATAACCACTGCACGCCCCATCTACAAGTCGATTTGCATCAAAGTAAAGCAAAGCTAGGAGTACCGTTTTACCTCTAAAAAAGAAGTTCTAATACCCAAAGTACTATTACCCTTAAAAAGAGTTCTTATAATTTTAACCACGAAATCAATTGTCACTATTTTAAATCACTCCAACTTTAAGGATTGATACACTAAAAGCTTTTGGAGTACAGTTTTGAGGAGTGCGAAGTATTGAATTCTTTCTGTTTACATTAGTTAGACTTTATGCATAAACACAACTTTTAGGATTGATCCAAAAAACAGCTACGTTTTTTTGTTTAGATACTTCTAACTTTTTGAACAAATTCTAACACAAAACTTCTAGTTAATCTAAAAAAAGAAGGCTACTCCTAGGGAATAGCCTTTTCTTTTTCATAGCAAATTTATGTATTTTTTAATTTTGAAATAGAACAACAAAACAACAAAACCAAATTCTATTTGAGTAGCCATCTCAAAATGAATTCAAAAATAAAAAGTCTATTTCAAAATTATACACAAAAATTGTCTTGAGTAAATTTTAATACTATAGCAAACATACTACAACTGCGCTCATATTTCAAACATTGGATTCATTTTTAACAAAGGATATCCCTAAAGGATACTTCGTGTTAAAACAATCCTTAATATTTAGCCTTCATACATATTTAAAAAGAACACTAAATACTCAACCAGTAAGAATAACACTGTAAACAATCTACTTTATATGAAGTATTACCAAATGAGTGCTGTATATTATCAATAAAAAACAAGCGTTAAAATGATCCAAACATTGTCTTTAAAAAAGGAAAAAAACTAAAAGAGCCTCACAAATATATAATTTTCATCTACTTAATAGTAAATACTAGGATGTCTTTTTAAAAGATTTTAAAGGATCATTTACAAAGGTCTTAACATTGAGCTTCAAAGTATTAATTTTTTGTTAGTTTTTTAGCTGAGGTATTTACATATTCATTTTTCAATTACATTTGTAATACAACTTTACATTAAACAGCTACTTTCATTTAGGGAAGTTATCATTTATGAATACAGAAGCAAAACTAGATTTAGAAGCCATTAATCAAACCTTAGAAGTTATTAAAGGAAAATGGAAAATTCCTATCATTACTACTTTGAGCTTATTAGGACAAACACGGTTTTCGGATCTATCTAAAAATATTGAAGGTATAGGTTCTAAAATGCTTTCAAAAGAACTAAAAGCTTTAGAGTCTAATGAATTGATAAAGCGCATAGTACTAGACACCGCTCCTGTAACGGTGGTCTATGAACTGACGCGATACGGACAAACTTTAGATTCAATACTGATTGAAATGTCCAAATGGGGGACATTACACAGTCAGCAAGTTAAAGGAGTAAATCCAAACTCCGAAATCAATCACTTTTTAACATTTGACATCTAATGCAAACACATTTTATACAAACCATACTAGAGAATAACAAAAGGTCTGAAGCATTTTTAGACAAACGTCGAATCGAAAAATTCACAGATAGCCTCTTTCATTTTTTATTTCAATTGGAAGACAAAAAATATTTATCAGAAGAATCGCTAGAGATAAAACTTGATAGTTTTAAGAACGAACTTACCTCTATCCTATTCAACATCAATAGCGATTCCGAGAAAACCCGCAGCATCGTAAATTCCTTTTTTAAGGCACTACCTGAAATATATTTTAAACTTCTAGAAGATGCTCAAAGCATCTTGGATAATGACCCAGCTGCAACTTGTTTGCAAGAAATTTTTATAGCTTATCCTGGATTTTACGCGATTGCGGTTTATCGATTTGCACATCAATTGCACGATCAAAAAGTAGTATTGTTACCGCGTATTTGGACAGAATATGCACACGGAAAAACGGGAATTGATATTCATCCAGCTGCAGCAATAGGCAACTCTTTCTTTATTGACCACGGCACAGGAATCGTAATTGGAGAGACGTGTATAATAGGAAACAATGTCAAGATTTACCAAGGAGTGACTTTAGGGGCTATCTCCGTATCAAAAGACAAAGCAAATACGCGCAGACACCCTGTGATAGAAGACAATGTAGTAATCTATTCTGGAGCGACAGTTTTGGGCGGATCGACAATCATAGGTCACAACACAACCATTGGAGGAAATGTCTGGATTACAAAAAGTGTAGCGCCCTACTCGATCATATACAGCAAGAGCAAAACCTATAGTAAAGATCAAGAAATAATTCCTGAACCAATAAATTTCATCATATAAAAAAACAAGATTATGAAAGCAAATAGTATTTTAGAAACTATTGGCAATACACCAGTAGTAAAAATCAACAAGCTTTTTCCAGAAAATGTAAATGTTTGGATTAAAGTAGAGAAGCAAAACCCAGGAGGGAGCTTAAAAGACCGAATTGCCTTGGCGATGATTGAGGATGCAGAAGCCAAAGGCCTTATAAATAAAGATACAACAATAATTGAACCTACTTCTGGAAATACGGGTGTAGGACTTGCTATGGTTTGTGCAGTAAAAGGCTATAAATTGATATTGGTAATGCCAGAATCAATGAGTATAGAACGCAGAAAACTAATGGCAGCTTATGGAGCAAAATTCGTATTGACACCAAAAGAATTAGGAACATCAGGATCTGTAGTTCGCGCTACAGAGCTTGCAGAAGAACTTGAAAACGCTTGGGTACCTCAACAATTCAATAATCTTGCAAATCCTGAGATTCATAAAAGAACCACAGCACAAGAGCTTTTAAATGACTTTCCTGAAGGAATTGACTATCTGATAACAGGTGTAGGCACAGGAGGGCATATAACAGGCGTTGCTGAAATTTTAAAACAAAAGAATCCGAATTTAAAAGTATATGCAGTAGAGCCTGCACAATCTCCTGTTTTGAGTGGAGGAAAACCAGGTCCGCATCCACTACAAGGAATTGGTGCAGGTTTTATTCCACAAGTAGTAAACACTGAGCTTTTTGATGGCATTATTACCGTAGAAAAAGAAGAGGCTTTTACATATACAGAACGAATAGCTCGAGAAGAAGGTATTTTAGCTGGTATTTCTACAGGTACATCCTTAGCTGCTATTGCTAAACAACTTAAAGACATACCTAATAATGCAACTGTTGTAACGTTTAATTACGACACAGGAGAGCGCTATTGGTCTGTTGACGGACTGTTTGACGAGAAACAAGCAGAATTAAAATAACCTTAAAAAAAGGAAGCTTTAAAAGCTTCCTTTTTTAGTTTAGGACTTTATTAAAACTATTTCATCATAAAAAGTTTAATTTTGTAATCTAATTTTTAAAACATATTCCTATGCTTAAGAGAACTATGCTTACTGCAGGTCTTTCGGTAGCCCTTTTTAGTGCTTGTAAAACATCACAGGTAAACACTACCACAAATCAAACTCCGTATCAAAATATCGAAGTAAACGGAAAACTATACAGTGCTGTTTTTCAACAAAGTGCCGCAGAATATCACGCATTATGTATACAAGCGTTTAACATCGCTACCTGGCAATTGGAATCTATCTTGAAAGAAACGCATCAAAAACCATTAGCAATAGTTACAGATATTGATGAAACATTTTTAGACAATTCCCCTTATGCTGTGAAAATGGCACGCGAAGGAAAAGTGTTTGACGAGAAAACATGGAATGAGTGGACTTCAAAAGGAGATGCAAAACCTCTTTTAGGAAGTCAAGAGTTTTTTAATTATGCTGCTTCTAAAAACATTGCGATCTATTATATCACAAACCGTAATCAAAATGATAAAAAAGGGACTTTAGAAAACTTAAAAAAACACAACTATCCTTTTGCAGATGAAGCTCACATAATTGTTCGCGAAACGGAATCGAGTAAAGAAGAACGCAGACAAAAATTAAGTGAAACCCATGAGATTGTCATGCTTTTAGGAGATAACCTTTCTGATTTTTCTGCTGCATTTGATAAAAAGAGTATGGAAGAGCGTCTGCAAAATGTAAAAGATAACGCTGCTTTATTTGGTAAAAAATTCATTGTGTTACCTAACACTGGATATGGAGACTGGGAAGCTGCTATTTTTGACTACAGAAGAGACTGGAACACAACACAAAAGGATTCTATCTATAATAGTAAAATAAAAGGTTTTTAAGAAACAGCCTTTTTATTAATTTATATATAATCCAAATAAAGTAATATCTTTGCAATAATAAACATTAATACAACAACAATGAAAAAGTACATTTTAATAGCTACTTTGGCTATAACTGGTGTTTTTATGTCTAACTGTAATAGCGATGACAATAATAATTCTATCGACTATTCAAAATATCAAGGGACATGGAAAGCAGGAAAAGTAACTTATGAATTCGCAGGAGAAGTTCACGGTCCATATGACTTCGCTTCACTTCCAGGTCCAGATGCAGTTTGTGAAGGGGATTTACTTAAATTCACTGAAAACACAGTACAATTAATTGAATCAAAAAAAGTTAATGACTGTAAAGAAACAATCTCTGAAGGAGTAATTCAAGGTCAAGATATCATTGTTTTACAAGGAAAAGACAAACAACGAAAAATTGAAAACGTAACTGCTACAGAAATGGTTGTTAGCTACGATATGAAAATGGGGGCTTTAGATGCACCAATAAAAGTTACTTACGAGAAACAATAATTCAGGAAAAAACCTTAGTATTTCAACTAAGGTTTTTTTTTATAACAAAAAAGCGTGCCTAGTAACCGGCACGCTTGAAAAAAAAAGAAAAAATAAATTTATGTTTTTATTACCTTAATAAGTTGTAAGTCTTATATGGTATCTAATTTATTATATTTTTTTTGAAATTCAAAAAAGTTTTAGGCTTTTAACTTAAAACTAATGCTCACTCTGCACTACTTACACGCAGTAAAGTAATCTAAGCATCTCCCTTCCCCTACTTTAGAGTCTAGTTTTTTTTGACTCAGTACCTCCTTTAAATCTGTTTCCTAATTGATGAACACCACAGTAACCTAGAACCGTGTCGGATTTAACTTAACTAAAAATCTTAATTGATCTGAACTGTTTTTCTATAAGGAGTAACTTGTTTTCCATCTGCAGCTTCAATAGTTATTTCGTTATAGGCATTAACCCCACGAACAGGATTATTTATCTTTTGACGAACAATCCAGAAAAACTCTTTACGTTCATAATTGAAATCAAAAAAAACTGATTCTACAGGCGTAATTGGTACCCCAGAAGCTTTAGCAATAGCTACTGCTTTACAAACATTTAAAGTGGGATCTAGAGTTTTTTGGCTTGCTTCTTCAGGAAATGGTAACTCTGAAATAATTTTTCTATAATCATCTAATGCAATTCCAATACAGAATTGAACATCTGGAGTTGGCATTAAGTGATAATAGAAAAAATACTTTGTTTTACAGCGATACATATCAACTGCTGGATATCTTGAAGTCATTTTGGAGATGCTGTCATAAACGCTAATAGAAACAGATTCTAATTTTAATTTAGAAAATAAATCGTCCCCTATTTTGTCCAATAAAGTAGCCTCTAAACTTTTTTTGGTTTCAGACAACTCATTTTCAATATTCAAATTTCTTTTAGAATTAGAATGCTCTTGCATCCAAGTATTATCAGAATATTTATAATTATACGTTGGACAATGAGCTATATATTGTGTGTTTTTAAAATCTCCCCCAATTTTCAAGGCAGTAGTTTCCTTACATTGCCCCCAAGAAAGAGAATTTAAACACATCAAAAAAAGCAACATTACTATATTTCTCATAGTTATTTAATTAGATAACTACAAAAATAGAAAAGTTATAAATATTTCCTAATGAAATACTTATTTTAAGTTAAGAAGTTAATCCGCGAAAGGAAGGCAAGAATGCACCTTTAACAACAAATATTGACTTAATATCCTCTCTATCAATCAAAGTAGCATCAAAAGTACTATTATCACTTACAAACATCAATTGGCCGTCAGGAGTAATTTTTTTAAACCTCATAACGAAAAGCCCTTTGTTTTTCAAAATAAGCACATAGATCTCTAAAGGAATTATCTGATCTATAGTAGTAGGCTTACAAATAGCAAATGAGCTCACTCGAATCGATGGAGTCATATTTTCACTAATAACCTGAAAACCAATCTCAACATCCTCAATAAAAGGAAAATTATAATAAGGTAATTGCGCCAGAGTCTTTTCTGGATCCAGTAAATATTGAAAATGCAATTCAGAAGAAATAAGCTTCACCTCTTTTGAGTTTTTATTCTTTTGAGCTTTAAACAAGGTATAGTCAGAGTAGAATAATTCGTTTAAATCAATCTTATGCTCTTTACATAATCCGATGATAGTTTCAAACTGCAAGCTATTTCTCTTTTTCCAAGAAGAAATTGTATTAGGCTTCACATCTAAAATCTCAGCTAACTCTAAATCGGTTTTTATATTTAAAAAACTTTTTAATTTTTTTATGATAATACTTGCGTGTTGCATATTACTGACTTTGATTAATTATTATTTTGAGCACGGATTCAATACCATAGGTTCACAATCATTAGACACAACTAATTGTAAAAGTCACATTTTGTTCTATTAATTCGCAACTTATGAGTAAAGATTCTTTTTTAACAATTTTTAATTTACCAAAAAAACACAATTTATATGATAAACACAAAAGAAATCTTATATATTCAGAGAAAACGCTTCTTATTTTAAACAATTAAATAAAAATAAATCGCTATTCCCATTGAATTAATGTAACTTTGGTATGACTTTTGAATTTAATAATTAAAATTTTAAATATGAGAAAGATTATCACTTTGGCAGCCGTTTTAGCATTTACAGTAGCTTGTAACACTGCAAAAACTAATACAGACAAAACAAACGCAAAGATGGAAGTAACAAGTGCAACCTTATTAGAAGGAAGTTGGAAACTTGATTTTATGGATGAAATTGCATCTCAAGGCAAAGATTTAAAAACGCTCTTTCCTGGTAAGACTCCTGGTTTGACATTTGATGTTAAACAAAAAAGCGTTCACGGTAATGATGGTTGCAACAACATCAACGGAATGTATGAAGTTAAGAATGGTAATGAAATTAAAATCGGTGACAAATTAGCATCCACAATGATGGCTTGTAACGGTGTTTCTGATCGTGCATTTTATGATGCCCTAACACGTACCAATAAGTTTGATTCAAACGGAAATCAATTAGTCTTTTTAGCTGATGATGTTGTAGTTATGCGTTTTGTAAAACAAAAAGCAACGCTAGAGGGTACTTGGGTTTTAGAAAAAATCCAAACTAAAGATAGAAGTGCTAAAACTATTGATATGCGTTTTCCTATGAAAAAGCCAACTTTGACATTTGAAAACCAACGTGTAAGTGGAAATACAGGATGTAACAACCTGACAGCATCCTACAAAGCAACGGAAAGCGCTTTAGAGATTTCTGGTACAGCAATCACAAGAATGATGTGTGAAGGTGTTGAAGAATATGTATTTACAAGTGCTTTGGATCAAGTGAAAAAATATAGATTTGAGGATGGAAAATTAATCCTTTCTTCAGATGACAACTTGGATTTAATGACTTTTGGTAGTCTTGTACAACCAAGATAATTTATATTTGATTTTTATTTAAAAGCGACATCACCCCATAGTTGATGTCGCTTTTTTTTATATTCACGTTTTATACTTTTTTTATAATAATATCCATCAATTATTTCTTTTTAATAATTACTAATTTTGTACTTTTAACTTCACATATCAAGATTTATGACTGTAACACATATTCAATTTAAAGACATAACTCCTTCTAATTGGGCTGGCGGATCTACATATCAATATTGCATTTTCCCTGAAAACACCCTTTATTCAGATCGAAATTTTGATCTCAGAATCAGTTGTGCAACCATAAATGTCAATCAATCCGATTTCACTCGTTTTGAAGGCTACCGCAGACATCTTGTTATGCTAGACAATTCACTTAAAATAGTACATAATAACATTGCTAAAAAATTTGACAGCTTGGAGGTATTTACCTTTGACTCTAACGATAGAATTACTTCTTTTTCAAAAGGTACAGATTTCAATATTATGCTTTCTAAAAAACATACTGGAGAGCTAGTTCGTATACAAGAAGGTAAAGTCATTTCATCTGCAAAGCTCACCATACTATTTGCTCTAACAGAGTCTATGATTCACATCAATAATCAAGACTATTTATTGGCTCCTAAAGATCTGCTTATAGTAGATAATGAAAAGTCAATAGAGCTAAATCTCCAAGAAAAATTTATAGTTTTTGAACTTTAAGGTGCTGTTTAATATACCCAGTATTTTAAACTTCAGATACCATACCGCCAAGCTATTCAAAAGAAGCCAAACTGCTTTGGTATAATTCACACCTCTTTCTTATTTCTTTGCACAAGGTCAAAGATAGCGTACGAGCCCTATTCTCAATATAAACACATCAAAGAGCTTTGCTTAAAAGCCTCTTCGTGATTCTCTTTACTCCGAAGCTTGCTTTCGTTACTTTTCACAAAAGCAGTCCCCCCCTCTTCTTAATCCCTACTTTCTGATTTTCTAATCGAACTCTAATCTAGATCTAACCAACGTTTAATACGTTTCTATCACACCTATAATTTAGCTGTTTTACTTTTGAATATTGATAAAAAACTTTCATTTTGAAACAGTATTACAGTATTTTAATAGCTTTATCGTTAGGCTTAACTAGCTCTAGTTATGCTCAAGAAACGATGTCAATTTCCTTGACAAACGAACAAGCAGAAACTCTATTTTTGGAACAGAATCTAAGTTTGCTTGCATCAAAATTAGAAATATCTCAAGCAGAAGCTTTGTTACTTCAAGCCAAGATGTGGCCCAATCCTACATTTGAGCTAAGTGATGTAAATCTATGGAAAAATAACAGTGTAGAAGAGCAACCAGCATTGATAGGCCGTTGGGGAGAAACTACCCAATTTTCTATCGGGATTGAACAACAGATTCAAACTGCAGGAAAAAGAAGGAAAAACATTGACTTAAATAAATTATCTATTCAAGAAAAACAGCTTGAATTTGATATGATCTTACGCGAATTGAAACTTGAATTGCGTACTCTTTTTGCCGAAGCTCAATTCTATAATGAACAACAAAAAATCTATACTAAACAACTTGAGGCAACAGAAAGCCTCATCACAGCTTATAAAAACCAAGTAGAGAAAGGAAATATAAGCCAAGCGGAATATATACGACTAAAAGCATTGTCCTTACAATTCCAAAAAGAACTTATTAGTCTAAAAGAAGAAAATCAAAAAGTTTTAAAAGAATTAAAAAACCTTTTGCACATTGCTCCCAATGTTTCTCTTTGCATTGATCTTCCACTTGAGGTTAATACTGCTAAAATAAATGCAATTGATTTAAATCTAGAACTAGACAACATACTCCAAGATCATCCGGCAATTTTAATATCTGAAAATAACGTGCTTCAAGCAAGCAAAAAACTGGAAATAGAAAAAGCAACACAGATTCCAGACTTAAACTTCTCTATTCAATATGATCGTGCAGGTAATATTATGAGAAATTTTATAGGCATTGGACTTTCTTTTGAATTGCCTGTTTTTGACAGAAATAAAGGAAATATTCGAGAAGCTCTATTGGAATCTGAAATCAAACAATTGGAATTGGCAGGCAAAAAAAATGAAACCCTACATGAAATAACTGCAGCCTTTAATCACTTCCAACAAATTAAAGAATTATACCAAAGTTTAGATCCTAATTACGAATCAACTTTAGATCAATTACTTGAGGCTTACCATCAAAATTTCAAAAACAAGAATGTAAACATCATTACATATCTAGATTTTGTGGCTGCCTATATGGAAAACAAAACAACGTTGCTCGAAACCCAAAGAGACGTAATTGTAAACTTTGAAACCCTTCAATTTTTATTAGGCAAAGACTTTTAATCCCTCTTATTATTATGAAAAAATATTACATATCCCTACTAGCTCTTTTTTTACTATTCACAACATCTTGTAAAAAAAACGACACTGATTTAAATATTACTAAATCTGAAAAATACTGTATTCCACAAGGACTAAAAGAAGAATTAAGTTTTAAAAAAATTGAAAACCTTCCAATTACACAGACCTTAACATTAACAGGAAACATTCAATATAACAATGATAAAACCATTCCTTTCGTCAGTTTGTCTGATGGATTGGTTACTGCAACCTATTTTACACTAGGTGATTATGTAAAAAAAGGACAATTATTGGTTGAAATAAAGAGTTCCGAGCTTAATGAAATGTCAGATCAACGTACGGCATTAAAAGCACAAATAGAAGTAGCCAAAAGACAACTAGACGCAACCCAAAGCATGTATAATGATGGAATTGTTTCACAAAAAGAATTAGCTGAAGCACAATCAGAACTTACGGTATTGAAATCCAGCTTAACAACCATTCAAAACAATATGAGCATCTATAGTAGTAATGATTCAAAAGCTACGTTTCAAATTAAAGCTCCTGCAGAAGGTTATATCGTGTCCAAAAACATCAATGCAGGAATGTCTATTCACGCTGGAGAAGATGTATTATTTACTATTGCTGATCTTAATGAAGTTTGGATTATGGCAAATGTATATGCAACCTATATGCGCCACGTACACCCAAATCAAACAGTAAAAGTAAAAACACTTGCTTATCCTGATCAATACTTTAATGGTACTATTACCTCCATCTCTCAAGTTTTTGATGAAGACGAGCGTGTACTAAAAGCTAAAATAGTGATGGAAAATAAAGAAGGAAAACTTAAACCAGGAATGTCTGCAGATCTTATTTTAGACTTGGATACCACACAAGGAAAAGCTCTTGCAATTCCAGTAGGTGCAGTTATTTTTGACAACAATCAAAACTATGTTATAGTATATCACAATGAATGTAATCAAGAGATTAGAGCTGTAAAAAGTATCGCTAAAAATGACTTTTTTGTCTACGTGCAGGATAACTTTAAAGAAGGGGAAACTGTCCTTACTACTAATGCACTATTAATTTATGATGAACTAAACAACAGAAAAAATTAAGATGCAGAAACTTGTCAAAAACATTGTAGCTTTTTCACTTAAAAACACCTTCATTGTACTGTTTGGAGTTATACTTTTATTAGCAGGAGGAATCTATAGCTATATTCATACACCTATAGAGGCTTTTCCTGATGTAACCAATACAAGAGCTCGAATCATTACTCAATGGCCTGGAAGAAGCGCTGAAGAAATAGAGAAGTTTATTACACTCCCTATTTCCAAAGAAATGAACACCATTCCGAATAAAGCAGAAGTACGCTCCATTTCTCTGTTTGGACTATCTGTAGTTACGGTATTATTTGATGATCATATCGAAGATTTTTATGCACAGCAATATGCATCAAATCGCATGGGAAATGTCAACCTACCCGATGGTGCTGATTTTGAAATAGAACCACCTTCTGGAGCAACAGGAGAAATATTTCGCTACATTATAAAAAGCGACCTACCAATTAAAGAAGTTACGTCTATTCAAGATTGGGTTATTGAACGTGAATTGCTTTCTGTACCTGGAGTTGCAGATGTAGTGAGTTTTGGAGGAGAAGAGAAAATATTTGAAATTCAAATACACCCCACAGAATTAGTCAATTACGGACTATCACCTCTTGATGTTTATGAAGCAGTAGAAAAAAGTAATATAAATGTAGGTGGAGATGTTATCCAAAAAGGTGATCAAGCCTATGTTGTTCGCGGAGTCGGGCTTTTGGATAATATTGAAGATATAGAAAATATCTTGATTGAAATAAAAGGTACCACTCCTATTCTAGTAAAGCATGTTGCCGATGTAGTTGTTTCAGCAAAACCTCGTTTAGGTCAAGTTGGCTATCAAGATAATGACGATGTAGTACAAGGAATTGTAGTAATGCTTCGCGGGCAGAATCCGAGTGAAGTCATTGCGCTTTTGAAAGACAAAATCACCGATTTAAACGAACGCATTCTTCCAAATAACGTAGAGGTAATACCGGTTGTAGATCGAACTGAATTAGTTAATACAACTGTATCGACTGTAACAAAAAACTTGATAGAAGGTATTGTATTAGTTTCCATAATTGTCTTTATATTTCTATATAATTGGCGTACTACATTTATTGTTGCTTCAGTAATTCCTTTAGCATTCTTATTTGCAATCATCATGCTTAATATACAAGGTCTTCCTGCCAACCTAATCTCTATGGGAGCGCTAGACTTCGGTTTACTTCTAGAAGGAACCCTTGTTATTGTGGAACACGTTTTTGTAGGCCTTGAGAAAAAGGCTAATATAGTAGGAATGAAGCGTTTCAATAAAATGTCTAAAATGGGCATTATTAAAAAAAGTGCAGGAAGTGTAGCGGGATATATTTTCTTTGCCTTACTTATTTTAATAGTTGCCTTAATGCCTATTTTCTCGTTTCAGAAAGTGGAAGGAAAAATGTTCTCCCCTCTTGCTTTTACGCTAGGCTATGCCCTACTTGGATCTTTAATTTTGAGTTTGACCTACGTACCTGCAATGTGTAAGCTACTATTAACAAAAAACATTGAAGAAAAAGAGAACGTGATCTCAAGATTCTTTAAGAAAAACATTTTTAGTATGTTTTCTTGGAGTTTTACACATAAAAAATTCACGATGATTAGCTTTGGAGTTTTATTATTATTTTGTGGAGTACGATTTCATTATTATGGTTCAGAATTTTTGCCAAAACTCAACGAAGGTGCTATTTATGTACGTGCAACACTTCCAAACAGTATTCATCTTGAAGAGTCTGTTCGTTTGACACAAGAGATGAAAAAACTACTACGCGAGTTTGAAGAAGTAGATTTTGTGCTAACACAAACAGGAAGACCAAATGACGGAACAGATCCGACTGGATTTTTTAATATTGAATTTCACATTGAATTAAAACCAGAAAAACAATGGACGCGTTCTATCCATAAAGAGGACTTATTGAGTGAAATGCGTCAGGTTTTAGAAAAATACCCAGGGATCAACTTTGGTTTTAGCCAACCAATTCAAGATAATGTTGAAGAATATGTCGCAGGTGTAAAAAGCGCCTTAGTAATTAAAATTTTTGGAGAAGATCTATTTGAACTAGAAACAATGGCAGATCAAGTAGCTAAATCTATTGAAAATGTACCTGGAATAACTGATCTGAATGTTTATAAAAACATTGGATTACCCGAATTACGCATCCAATTACACGATTCTAAAATGGCGCGATATGCCGTAACAACCGCAGATGCACAAGCAGTAATTGCAATGACCGTAGGCGGGCAAGCGGTAACGACTTTTTATGAAAACGAACGAATGTTTGATGTTGTTTTGCGTTTTCAAAAAGAATATCGTGACTCGGCAGAAAAAATCGAAGATATCCTTATCCCTACTTTAGATGGAAAACAAGTTCCATTAAAAGAAATCGCAACAATTGACTATCACACAGGCCCAGCCTTCATTTATCGTGAAGGGAATAGCCGCTATATTGGAATTGGATTTAGTATCGAGGGCCGTGATTTAGGAAGTACTATTGCTGAGGCCAAAGCAAAAGTAGAAAAAGAAGTACATTTACCACCAGCAAACAAAATGGAATGGGCTGGAGAATTTGAAAGTAAAGAACGTGCAGCAAATCAATTGATGATGGTTGTTCCTGTTTCATTGATTCTCATTATTATGCTCCTCTACTTTAACTTTGGAAATGTCAAGGATACTGCAATATCTGCTATAACAATTCCTTTTGCATTTATTGGAGGGTTCCTTTCACTTTGGTTAACAGGTACAACCTTCGGAATTTCTGCAGGAATTGGTTTTATTATTTTATTTGGTGTAGCAACAATAGATGGAATTGTATTAATAGGTGTAATGAGAGAAAATTTGCGCGCACGAATGCCACTAAAAGAAGCGATTTCCGATGGTGTAAAAAGTAGAATTCGTCCCGTTATTATGATTGCACTTATGGGATCTATGGGATTATTACCTGCTGCACTTTCAAATGGTATGGGATCTGAAATTCAAAAACCACTAGCTATTATGATTGTTGGAGGTTTATTATTATGTATGGTACTTTCCTTTACAGTATTACCTCTTGTTTTTTATTGGGCCTATAAAAATAAATCTAAAAAAGAGAGTCTTTAAAAACTAAAACACCTAAGAGCTTATATATTAGTTCATAAAATAAACAACAAACAAAATCCATTCTTAAAAGGGTAGACTTCAATTCTAAATTGTTAGTCTACCCTTTTTAGTTTAAAACAAGGTTTCAAAAATTGTCATACCTTAGTCCACTCAATTCTATATAGATATCTTAAATATGTTTTTTAAAACTAAAACCTTTTTAATCATACTTTTTGTATGTACGCTAAACCTATCCGCACAAGAGCACACTAGTATTGAAGATATAAGATTTGAACTTCAGGAGTTATTCAAAAAAATCACAAAAGAAACACCTCAGCAAATTATTCCTTATACGATAAAAGGAAAAACGGGTTTGTTGCATTCTGAAAGTCTTAAAGTACTAGTTAAACCGACCCCTGATTTAAAATTCTATTCGTTATTTAATCCTATAATGAGAGGGATTTATAAAAGGAAATATCATTTTGAATTGATTGAGACGCCTACAGGCATTGATATACAAGATGTTATTATGAGAAACTACTCAGAAATTAGCGGTAGGAGTTTACCTAAAGAACCAGAAGTTGAGATTATTGATTCTAAAAATGGATATAAGGGATTTAAAGTTGATGAAAATGGCAAACTTAAAGCCTATTCAGACTTATACCACATTCAATCTGGAGCTAGTTATAATGTAAATCCTTTTCTATTTGAAGGAAAATATTACTCTGTAGTCTCTATTGAAACAGCGCCAAACACTTATTTAGATGCCATTATAGACACAAATGGAATAGCATTACCACATTTCAATTTTACAGATAAATGTATTATTAAAATTAAAGTGGAAGAAGATGACATTTGGTATTCTACTGGTTTGTGTCGTGGTTTAACAGGCTCTCTAAAAAGCTTTAAGGGGAAGGTAAAATATGATAATGAAATTCCAGGCTATTTACTACTTAGCTCAAACATTTTTAAATACAACCACAATTATTCTAAAGATAGAAAAAAGCACGGTATTTTTGATTTAGAGCAATTAACTTGGACAATTGAACCTACTACCGCATTTAACATAGAAGATTTATACTATACTAGTAAGGAGCATTTAAACACTGCTTTAGCGGAAAACAGATCTAAAGCTACAATTTACTTCTTAGTATCGAAAAAAAACAAATCGTATTTTATGGATTTAAATTTAAAAAAATATCTTCCTAAATAAAGCCTTCGTACAAGTTTATAGTCCTTTATAAAAATGCAAAAACCGGTTTTACAAAGATGTAAGTCCGGTTTTATTTAAAACTTATTTAATCAATTTTGATAAAATTCCCATCTAAATCGAATTCCAACTCTATTCGATTAGTTAATTTAATTTCCTGCTTTCCTTTATTTTTTTCTAACTTCCACTCTAATATTCCCATTTTGGGATAATGTTCAGTAACATAATCTACAATTTTAGATGGAAGTAAATGAGCTGCAATCGGTTTCTTTTGCTCTATTTGAATAATTGATCCCTCAATATCAAACTCTAACTCTGTACGATCTTTCAACTTCACTTCATAAGTTGTTTTATCAGTATCAACATCTAATTTTGCTTTGCTAATTTTAGCATCAGCATAGTTTTTAGCAACATAAACATTAATAAATTCAGGCAAATCATTTTTGTTTAAGCGCTGATCTTGTGCCTGTACAACAGATCCCCATAAAGCTATGGCTATTAAACTAAAAAAAAGCTTTTTCATAATTTACACATTTAGATTTATTCAAAGTTACAAAAATACAAGAGCAATTATTAATTCTAATACAGTTGTATTAAATAACTTTAACTCCAGCCTTTATTACAAGTTGCTGTAAAGAAGCTTTTTCGGAAGTCGTTTTCAAATTATAGAGCTCTCTAATTTTGCCATTTTTAAGTTTAAAATAGGCTTTTGTTTTTAACCCTTCAGCATTTTTAAAATAACTTATCTCCTCAATATTTAAAAAACTTTTAGCAGTACGAATAAAAAAATTCTTGTAAAGTAAATAAGCAAAGATCACCTCAATTCCGATGTAAACTAAATCCAAAGTTTCAACTTGTTCCCAATTGATTAAATATAACTTTGCTAGTCCTAAAACAAAAATAATACTAACTAAACTCCTAGACGCCATTAAACGTCCTTTCATATCATCTTTAAAAATAAATTGTTTTTCTGATGCTTTAAATTCTATCATATATTTCTTTTAATTTTTAATGAACACCGAACCAATATCCCACTAAAGCGGTCATACCCATTGCTATAGTACCCCAAAAACATATTCTAAATACTGCTTTTTGCATACTTGATCCACCTGCTTTAGCTGCTAATGCTCCAGACAAAGCTAAGAATAAGATTGAAAATACATATTGCATAGGTACCATTTTTTCTAAAGGGGCAAAATATGCTAAACACAAAGGTAATAACGCTCCAAAAATAAAAGAAGCACCCGATGCTATAGCAGCCTGAAATGGATTTGCTTGAGACATTTCATTTATCCCTAGTTCATCGCGTGCGTGCGCTTCTAAGGCATCGTGAGCAGTTAATTGCACGGCAACTCGATGGGCTAATTCTGAATCTAAGCCTCTCCCTTCATAAATTTTTGCTAATTCACGTAATTCAACTTCAGGCATACGTATTAACTCCTCTTGTTCACGTTTCAAATCTGCTTGCTCAATATCCGACTGCGAACTTACCGAAACATACTCACCAGCTGCCATTGAAAAAGCACCAGCAACTGCACCAGCAATAACAGCTAAAATCAGTTCTTCCCTTGAGGCTGCTGCTGCTGCAACACCAATTGCTAAACTTGTCGTTGATAAAATACCATCATTAGCCCCTAAAACGGCTGCACGCAACCAATTACTCCTATTAATATAGTGTTTTTCTAGTTCCATAACTTAGATTTAATAAAAAAAGAGAGGTAAAAACCTCTCTTTAAATTATATTTTTTTAAAATACTGATAT
>JASLDM010000048.1 GCA_030151565.1 Flavobacterium sp.
TACAATTCCATTTAACACAGCCACTCCAAATAGCGCAATGAAACCAACACCAGCAGAGATGCTAAATGGCATGTCTCTCAGCCATAATGCAGCTACACCACCAATAGCAGATAGAGGAATTGCAGTAAAAATCATTAAAGATTGTTTTACAGATTTAAAGGTAAAAAACAATAAAATAAAGATTAAGGAGAGCGCAATTGGAACAGCAACCATTAAACGATTTGTGGCATCAACCAGATTTTCAAATTGTCCACCATACGTAATATAATAACCATCCGGTAAGTTTAATTTTTGATCCAATTTGTCTTGAATGTCATTAACCACACTTTTTACATCTCGCTCGCGTACATTAAAACCTAAAACGATACGTCTTTTTCCGTCTTCCCGACTGATTTGTTGGGGGCCATCTTCATAGTCAATGGTTGCAATTTGTGCTAATGGTATTTGCTGTCCATTGGCTAGAGGGATAAACATATCTCTAAGATTGCTGATATCTTGACGCGCATCTTGATCTAACCGAACGACAAGTTCAAAGCGTTTTTCACCTTCATAGACAAATCCTGCTGTTTCACCAGCATATCCAGCACGTACAATCTGACTTATTTCAGAAATCTTTAATCCGTATAAGGCTAATTTATCCTTGTCATATTTAATTGATATTTGCGGCAGTCCGGTGACCCTTTCAAGTTTCGTGCTAGACACGCCTTTTACGTTAGCAATAAGTCCGTTTATTTCATCACCGATGCTTGCTAGTCGATCTAAATCATCTCCAAACACTTTTATAGCCACATCACTACGTACGCCGGTCATCAACTCGTTAAAACGCATTTGAATCGGTTGTGAAAACTCGGTGCTGACACCTGGAATTTCTTCTAATGCTTCTTCCATTAAAGCAATTAATTCTTCTTTGGTTTTAGCACTGGTCCACTCGCTTTTTTCTTTCAAAACAATAATCATATCCGCCGCTTCCATAGGCATTGGATCCGTTGGTATTTCTGCACTCCCAATTTTAGAAATTACCATCTTTACTTCGGGAAAACGCTCTTTTAATAGTTGTTCCGCTTTTGTAGTCGTTTCAATTTCTTGTGAGAGCGAACTCCCAGAAGAAATAATAACATGTGTCGCTAAATCCCCTTCGTCAAGAGTAGGGATAAATTCCCCTCCCATTCTTCCAAATACAACTAATGCAAGTGCAAATAAACCAAAGGCAACTGTGAGAACCATGCGTTTTGCTTTAAAAGCGCCTTCCAAAATAGGCTTATACCAACGATATAATGTATCGATGATCTTATCGCTAAAGTTCGGTTTTTCTTTCCCTACATTTTTAGATAAACACAACGAAGAAACCATGGGTACATAAGTCAACGATAGGATAAATGCTCCTAAAATAGCAAAGGAAACAGTCATGGCCATCGGTCCAAACATTTTACCTTCAATACCTGTTAATGCCAGAATGGGCAGGTAAACAATTAGAATGATAATCTCTCCAAAAGACGCACTTGTTCGTATTTTAGAAGAAGCGATAAAAACTTCCTCATTCATCTGATTTTGGGTTAGTTTTCTATTTTTACCGATGTAAATCCGGTGTACAATGGCTTCGACAATTATTACTGCTCCATCTACGATCAGTCCAAAATCAATTGCACCTAAACTCATTAAGTTACCACTTACCCCAAATAGTTTCATCATGGATATCGCAAATAATAAGGCTAATGGAATTACCGAGGCAACAATCAATCCTGCTCTCCAATTACCGAGTAATAATACCAGAACAAACACCACGATAAGAGCGCCTTCAATAAGGTTGGTTTGAATTGTTTTAACCGTTTTATCAATAAGTTTAGTACGGTCTATAAAAGGTTCAATGGCAACCCCTTCCGGTAGTGATTTTTCAATTTGCGTAATGCGTTCTTTTACTAATCGAACAACCTCTTGCGTATCGGCATCTTTCAACATCATCACCATGCCACTTACATCCTCGCCTTTTCCATCTTTGGTAACGGCGCCATAGCGAATGCTACTGCCAATTCGTACATCAGCAACATCCCGAATCAAAACAGGAGTTCCGCTGTCATTTTTAACAACGATGCGTTCGATGTCCTCCAGGCTTCCTATCATTCCTACACTACGAATAAAATATGCGTAAGGCTTTTTGTCAATATAGGCTCCCCCCGTATTCTCATTATTCGCTTCCAACGCATCGAATATTTCTATGATAGAAGTATCCATACTTTTCAAGCGATCTGGTTTTACAGCAATTTCATATTGTTTCAGATGACCTCCCAAAGTATTTACTTCAGCAACCCCTTTTACACCAACCAATTGCGGTTTAATAATCCAATCTTGTATGGTTCGCAACTCCATACTATTAAATTTTTCCTCATAGCCTTCTTTTGCATAGACTACATATTGGTAAATTTCGCCCAAACCTGTACTTACAGGAGCTAGTTCAGGAATGCCTACCCCTTTCGGGATAAGCTCTTCCGCACTTTTTAATTTCTCAGATATCTGAGCGCGTGCCCAATAGATATCCGTACTTTCTGTAAATACAACCGTAATAACGCTCAATCCAAATCTACTGATAGAACGAAGTTCTGTAATATTTGGAATAGGCTTTACGGCCTGCTCTATCGGATAAGTGATAAATTGCTCTACTTCCTGAGTAGCTAAAGTAGGCGAAGTAGTGATAATTTGAACCTGATTATTCGTAATATCAGGCTGTGTATCCATTGGCAAATTTGCAACAGAATATACTCCTAGAGTGATAAGACCCAAGATGAATATTCCAACTATAAATTTGTTGTGGATACTAAAATGTATGATTTTATCTAACATTGTAGTATTTTTAAAATTAAGGAATTTAATAGCCGTATTGCTTCTTTCTATAGAAGAATCAACACGCGCTTCACAGATGTTAGCCTATCAACTTAGGAGGTTGCCAGATTGAAAAAACTAAATTACCAACTAAATTCTGGTAAATAGAATTGACTTTGGAATTAATAGGAACTGCTACAAAAGCCAATATTGAGGAAGGCTTAGTAACAGTTAAGAAAACAGAGCAACAAGAACAGGTGCATAAAGGAGAACAAGCATCTTGATGCATTGTTACGTTCCTTGCCGCTTCTATAGTGCTTGTTTGAATATTTGTTTGGAGAGAAATAGTATGAGTCACAGCTACATTATTCTCCTCATACTTATCCGCACACGGATACATACTTATCACAATAAAGATAAGTGCTAGTATTTGAGTTAATATAGTACGTACTTGTTTCATAAAACAAATATAATTTAAAAATGCTAAAAGTAAAGAATATGAATTTTATTTTTCAACAATTGCAACAGCGTTGCAACTAAAGGAGTTCTGGTAAATAAACATAAAAAATCCCAACCAAACGATTGGGATTTTCCTTTATATCAACTTTTCTAATTAAAATAGTAATGGCAGTAAATCTTCTTTTTTTTACAGTAATAGATTTTTAAAATTAGTCCATCTCAAAATCAGTGGGTAAAATTCCATAATCAACCAAATTGAATTCTGGAAATTTCGCTTTTAAAACAGCCGTCCATTCTTTGATTTTTCCTTGTTTTTTAACGCTATCTAAACTTTCTTTGTAATGAATAGCATACGTTGGGGTACTCCAAGCGTCATAAGTAAGGCGACTAACTTCAGTGGCTGCTCCATCCAAAACCGCTTGGGCTAC
Organism: Flavobacterium sp.; assembly: GCA_030151565.1. Lineage (GTDB taxonomy): Bacteria > Bacteroidota > Bacteroidia > Flavobacteriales > Flavobacteriaceae > Flavobacterium. Next base: position 3,702 of record JASLDM010000048.1, read on the forward strand.
ATACTCGTGAACACCTGCTTCTGACTGTTCTAACTGCTTCCATGTGCTTGTTAGTTTTAATGGCAATACTGCATACAAGGCCTCTTCATCTTTAGCCGTGATGGCAAATTGTACACACCAACTTTTTTCCGAATTGTCTAAGGTCTCTACATCTTCTTGTTCTACTTGTTCTAAAGCATGCCTTAGTAAATCCTCAAATGTAAAATCCGTTTTTGCTATTTCATCATCGATCCAAGTAAATACACGCTGACTCTTAACTTTTACTGTACGTAAAATCCAATAGTCCTCCCCTCCATTATCTCCAATCATCAAATAATCTGGCACTGATTCTTGTAAATACTTATTCTGTTCTATTAAATCATCTGCATTTGTAAAAAGTCCCAGTATAAAATCTTGATGCATACCAAAGTGTAACAAAAAATCACGGTAATACTCTGGAAAATCAATTCCCACTTGTTGCTCTAAATTTGCAACCGCTACTTCTGTCATTGGAATATAAAAAACCTTGTCGCCAACAGCTTTTAACCTGTCCATTATCTCTTGATATGTAATCATATTTCTTGATGTTAATTTTAATCTTGATTATAAACACAAAGCTACAACAGATAAAGCGCTTTTGACCTTTAGATTCTAGATAATTTGCTGTAATTATTCGGGGATGGTTTTCTATTGTAAGCTTCTTTTTATAACTGGATTACTCGACTACTATTTTTTCTAATGAAGTACACATATTTTATCTAGCAGAAATTTTTTTCTTGAAAAAAGGTAGGCGAATCTAAACTCACCTACCCTACTAACTAAATCAGTGTATATTATATTCAATTATCAACCTAATAAGAAAGTAGTTTTGTAAATTTGTAATAAAAGCAAGTTTTTATATGTTCAGACATAAAGGGAAAGGACGTACTTATTCCCACAACCTTAAATTAGCATCAATTTTATCAGGCGTAGCGGGCGTAGTAAATATCGTAGGTGTTTTAGAACTCAAGATGTTAACTACTAACGTAACTGGCCATTTTGCTTTTTTTTCTGAAGAACTTATCCTAAAGAATTACAGTATGGCATTGATTTACCTTATATATATCCTGTTTTTTCTGTTTGGAGCTTTTATTTCAAGCCTGATTATGGAATGGATTACTAAGTACAAGGCACAAGCTTCTTATGTAATTCCTATATTAATTGAGATAGCCATACTTTTTATTGTTAGTTTTTCAAACTGTTTTCTTCCCAGAGAAAAACTCTCTATTTCAATTCTTTTATCTTCAGCTCTACTTTTTTCTATGGGATTACAAAATGCATTAGTAACACGTGTTTCACAATCTGTAGTAAGAACTACTCATCTTACTGGACTATTCACTGATTTAGGCATTGAATTATCTCAGCTTTTCTTTTATAAAAGTAAATCTGAGAAAATAACACTCAATAAAAGTATTTTTTTAAAATTTGCAATTATTTGCTGTTTCTTTAGCGGAGGTATTATAGGTGGATTTGTATATGCGTATTTCGAATTAAAAACCCTCCTACTTCCAATAGCATTACTAATTTTTGCTTTATGGTACGACCATTTATTAATTAGATACTATTTTTTGCGTAAAAAACTCAGACATCATTGATTACTTTATTTTGAATAGAATAATTTCATTTAGGTACGCTTAAAATATCCTACTACTTAAAAAGTTATTTTACTGTCAACTTTATAAAGGTTAGGGTGTTCACTTGTTCACAACTCTACAGCTTCACATTTTAGCAGTTTTACATTTTAGCAGTTAGACAAGTTTCCTCCCACATTCCCTTGTTCACGACGTAAAGTACTTTTTGT
>JASLDM010000117.1 GCA_030151565.1 Flavobacterium sp.
TGAAAGGATCCATAATAATCCGAAAGCAATTTTTTGACCAAAGGGCGCCGAAACATTCGCTTGTTTTTGTGCTCGTTGTAGCATCAGCATCGGCATAATTAAAGCGAGTACTACAAGTGATATGGATGCATAACCTAATGCCATTATAAAGCCATCTGGATAAAACAGAGCAAAACCTAATGGAGGAACGAAAGTCAGTAGTATTGCACTACTGTCTTTTTTTATACGAGGTTTATTTTTAGCTAAATCTTTAATGTAGTGGAAAAGAGACAAAGCAACGCCCCAAAATGAAGTAAGAATAGCTGCTGCTGCAAATACATTGATAGCAATTCGGATGAACTTCGTTTCTCGTATTTGTCTAATAGCAATAAGTAAACCTTCTAATCCTGAGTTTTCTTGTAATATCGCTGCAAATTTTAGGTTGTCAATGCTTCCTAGTACAGCTAACTCCCATATTAGATAGATGATTAAGGGAAGTGCACTTCCAGAAATAAAAACAAATTTTAGTTTTTTTGAATCACCATCTAGGTATTTAACCAAGCTTGGGATAACAACATAAAAGCCAAATGAGGTGAATATAATGGGAATAGTCGAAAGAACAATAAGGTTATTTGTAGGCATTTGTTGCAAGTGTTCTTGCTCAATATGAGGAATTAAGAACGCAATAACAAAGAATAAGAATATCAATTTAATAGTAAAAACAATTTTGGTACTGAGGTCAACAATTCGCGTACCTAAACTGATAATTCCTCCAAATAAAAAGGCAAAAATCAAACCACTCCATTGTGGGTTTAGTTCAAGACCTAACCATTGATTTAAGCTAGTTCTCAAAATATCGCCTCCTCCAGTAATGTATGCGCTGACTAAGGCATACATTAATGTGAGCATACTTATGGCGGTGATAATTGCTCCAGTATTTCCTAGGTATTTAAAAGTTAAAGTATTCAAGCCGTCTTCTGGTTTGTTGTATTTATAAATATCAACCAAAAGAATAGAAGTATAGCACATAGCCATCCAAATAAGGATAAGTATAATGGACATAACTCCAAATCCAACATTAGCAGATATAATAGGCATAGCGAGCATTCCCGCGCCGATTGTTGTTCCTGCTACAATCAACATACTTCCAATAATGCGATTCATCGTTTGTGATTTTTAAAGATTAACCTATATTAGGAAGTTTTCCTAAGGTAATTAATAGTTGAATTAGTAAAATTAGAATTCCAAGTAAGAAAACACCTACAAAACTGACTTTATGACCAATCGATATTTGCTCTCCTTGTGTTTTTTTTGCTTTTACAAACATAAAAACGGGAATAAATAGGGAGGTAATTACAACAGATATAGCAGCATATCCCAATGCGATTATAAAACCTTTTGGGTAGTATAAAGCAAATAGAAGTGGAGGAATGAAAGTAATCAAAAAGACAGAAAAAGGTTTGCCAAGTACTTTTTTCTTTTTACTTAAATCCAAGATGTAATCGTAAAGGGCTAATGCAACACCTAAAAATGAAGTAAGGATAGCGGCAATAGTAAAAACGTTTATTGGAATTTGAATAAACTTAGAGTCCGAAACCCCTTGTACGGCTTTAAGCATTCCTTCTAGTCCTGAATTTTCTTGTAGAATAGTAAAAAAGTGAGTTGGCTCGATACTTCCTAAAATAGAAAGTTGCCAAACCAAATATACTAAAAGAGGTAAAAGACTTCCTGCTATAAAAGAAATTTTTAGGTGACGCGTATTTCCTTCTAAGTAACGGACCAAACTAGGAACTACGATATGAAAACCAAAAGAGGTAAAAATTACTGGTATTGCCGAGAAAAACAAAGCGCGCTCCATAGGCATTTGAATTAAATTGTCCATTTTTACGTAAGGCAACATGGTCGTGATTACCAAAAATAAAAAGAGCAATTTGATTCCGAAAATCCATTTCGTACAAACATCTACGATGCGAGCACCAAACCCGACAATACCTCCAAAAACAATAGTGAATAAGATTGCCGTAACTTGTGGGCTTAGATCTGTGCCTAACCAAGTATTCAAGTTCATTCTGAATATATCGCTCCCTCCTGCAATATAAGCACTTACAAGGGCATACATCAGCGTTAGCATACTCAATCCTGTAATGAAAGAACCTATTTTGCCTAAGTATTTATATGTTATTGTATTTAAGCCATCTTCGGGGTTGTTGTATTTATAAGTCTCCACTAACAGGATGGCTGTATAGCACATGGCTATCCAAATCAAAATCATGAGTAAAGCGATTCCTCCGAATCCTACGCCTGCAGAGATGATTGGCATGGCTAGCATTCCACCTCCAATGGCTGTTCCTGCAACAATTAAAATGCTGCCTATTATTTTACTATTCACGCTATATAGTCGTTTTTGGTGCTAATTATTCGTTTAAAGATAGTTTTTTATTTGAATAAACAATAAATAGCAATGTTTTTTAATCTTTTTAAAATCGGGGTAAAGGGCTGTAGTTTGCTAAGAATGAAAGAAGTATAATCATTTGTTTTTTTATAAATTAGTATCTTTGTAAGGCTTGGTTACAAGCAATTGTAGAAAATAAATTATAAAAAGTTCAAACGTATGGATACTTTAGCTTTAGAAGCCGAGTTACGGGATAAAAATATTAACCCTACAGCTATGCGTTTGTTGATTTTAAATTTTTTAAAACAACAAAAAGAAGCTGTGGCTCTTTCAGATATCGAATGTAGTTTTGATCTATCAGATCGTGTAACTATTTATCGAACACTAAAGACCTTTGAACAAAAAGGATTAATTCATAAAATTATTACTTCAAACTCTACTCTTTACGCTTTGTGTTTTGCTGCTTGTGACGAAAATGAACATCACGATACGCATCTACATTTCATTTGTAAACAATGTCATAAAACCATTTGTTTAACACACGTTTCTATTCCTAAGATCGAGATTCCCGATGGTTTTCAATTAGACGATATTGAAGTAACAGCAAAGGGAATTTGTAAAACTTGTTTAGCTTAAGTTTTTTCTTTTAGTCAAAATATGGTTAATGATTTGTTTTGCGTGAATTCGTGAATTTTCAATAAACCATAAATGAGTATTCAATCCTCCACAAACAACACCAGCCAAATAGAGATTCGGAATGTTGGTTTCCATAGTATCTATGTCGTACGTAGGTGTTTTCATAGCTTCATCAGAAAGTGTAATACCAAGTTTGTTTAAGAACTCGAAATTAGGTCGATAGCCCGTTAGAGCCAATACAAAGTCATTTTTAATAGATAGTAGTCCAGTCGGAGTTTGTATTGTAACGGTATCATTATTCACTTCTGTCAATTCACTTTTAAAATAGACTTGAATACTTCCTTCAGCAATTCGGTTTTCAATGTCGGGGCGTACCCAATACTTCACGTGCGAACTAATCGATTCACTTCGAATAACCATCGTAACGCGTGCACCTTTTCGATAACATTCTAAGGCAGCGTCTACGGATGAGTTACTTGCACCTACTACCACTACGTCCATTCCTGAATAGTAATGTGGATCATCGTAATAGTGTTTTACTTTGTCAAGTGTTTCACCAGGGATTTCCAGTAGGTTAGGTAGATCATAAAAACCTGTAGCTACAATAGTTTGTGAAGCGCTGTAGGTATTTTTATTTGTTTCTATCGTAAAGTTTAGTTCGGTTTTCTTAACATTTATTACAGTTTCGAATAAGTGAACATTCAACTCAGCGTTTGTAACAATTCTACGATAGTACTCTAAAGCTTCCCTACGTCGGGGTTTTACTTCTGTAGATATAAAAGGGATGTTGTCTAATTCTAAAAGTTCAGATGAAGAAAAAAATTGCATATTTACCGGATATCGATACAATGAGTTTACTAAACAGCCTTTTTCAACAATCAGATAATTTAATCCTCGTTTTTTTGCTTCTAGTCCGCAAGCAATCCCTATGGGACCAGCGCCTACTATCACCACATCGTAATGTTTCATAAATAATGCTTTTTTCGTCTAAAAAAACCTTAGACCTTGTAATTTAATTAAATGCTTCCTATTTAGGAATTACAAATTTACGAATATATACAGCTGCTTGTTTTTTGAAACAGATAAAAAAGAGTGTTTAACAAAATTTTAAACTCCGCTATTTAAGATAATTATACAAGAGGTTATTGCTAGAATTAGTTGATTTGTATGTAAAAAAATAGGGTAACATAAAATGTTACCCTATTTGTAAATTCAATCGAATATATTAGTTTGCTTTTTTAGCTACGATATCTAAAGTGATGTCAATGTCTTTGCTAATCATCCAATCTGCAGGATCTAACTCAGTAGTACCAAATTTGATACCCCAATCCGCGCGGTTTACTCTAAATCTTGCTTCAAATTTAGCATTGCCTTCCTCGATAGTGATTTTAGCAGGGAAAGTTACGTTTAAAGGATTACCTAATAAAGTTAAGTTTCCACTTACTAATTTATTTGCATCTTCAATAGCAGCTGTTTTTTCATCTGTAGTCGCTGTAAAGTCTGCTACATTTGTTATTTCAAAAGTTGCTGTTGGGAATTTCTCTACATTAAAGAAATCTTCATTTTTTAAGTGACCTTCCAAATCAGCAGCTGTTTTTTCTGTGTCTTCTAGTGCTGCTTCATCCGCTTTGATAGAAGCCATATCAATAGTGAAGTTTCCAGCGGTAATTCCAGAATCATCAACAGTGAATTCACCATTTGCTAAGTCTAAAACTCCCCAACGAGGTAACATTCCTCCTTTGTGATATGCTTTCCAAGCAATCGTACTTTTGGCATTTTCAGCCACGAATTTTTCTCCTTTTTCAATTGCAACTTCTTGAGCTTCTGAAGTGCTTACGTTGTCTGCATTTTTATTCCCACAAGAAGTAGTTAAAAACATAGAAGCCGCTAAAAGTGGTAATACAAATTTTTTCATAGTAAATAATTAATTTTGAGTGCAAACATAATTGAAATAAGTCAAACTTTGTTTAAAGTTCTAAGAATGTTGTTGAATACTTAATCTAGGTTAAGTATTTGTCTTGTAAAGAAATTTTTTGTATTCTATATAAATGCTAATTCATTGTGATAGAAAGAATTAATTTGCTGTTTAATCAATTTTGTGAAGATCAAGTAAATGTAGATTTTATAAACGCTTGTGGTCGTCGTCCGAGTAGATTGTAAAAGCTATTGCTAAAGGCTTGTACACTTTTGTAACCTACTAAATAAGCAATCTCACTGATGGTTTGTTGGTTTTCATTGAGTAATTCAACTGCTTTTACAATGCGTACAAGTTGAATGTATTTCGCAATACTAATTCCTGTTTCTTTTTTAAACAGACGTTCAAGTGTCCGTAATGTGATGTGAAACTGTAGCGCAAGTTGATTGACTGTTATGTTGTCGTCAATATGTTGATTGATGTATGATGTTATTGCAATTAATTTAGTGTCTTTTGGAATGGGAATATGCAATGGAATGGAGTCATTTACAAACGCAGGTAGTTCTAATAAAATGGCTTGTAAAAAATGTGAAGCAGCAAGATCAATATCCGTTTTTTTTGACCATTTTTCAGTGTATAAAATCATTTCGCGAAGTACATCTGGAACAGAAAACAAACGAAGTTCATTGTAGAAAGATGGAAGTTCTTGGGTGTTGTAATATATAGAACGCAAAAAAACGGTTGAGGCAGATGAAGTTGTTTTATGTACAACTAATGAAGGAATCCAAGCTGCGTGATTTTGAGGTAATAGTAAACGTTTGCTTTCTGTATGTAAGTATTGGAAACCTTCTTCTACAAATACCAACTGACCTTTTTGGTGCGAATGAAAAGTATTGGGATGCTCCCAATTTTGCTCGTGCCAAACAAAGGCATTTTGCTCAACTTGGTCTACATATTGGTGACTTGAAGTCATTTTTTTGTCGTTTTAGATATAGTATATGGCGAAATTAATTAAAATATACCACATAATTTTGTAGTCTATTTTTTTATAATAATATTAATAAAGTTCAGTATGAATAAATTAGAAGATAACGCACCTCAAAAATCCAAAGTAAAGATTGTTCTGATGGCTTTAGGAGTGTTGTTTATCGCATCAAATTTACGTGCCCCGTTGACTTCTGTTGGTCCCGTAATTGCAGAGTTAAGTACTTCACTCGGATTGTCCAATGTATGGGCAGGAATGGTGACTACAATTCCTTTAATCGCTTTTGCTACTTTATCAGGTTTTGCTCCTAAGGTTTCTCGTAAATATGGAATGGAGTTGGTTCTTTTAGCGGCTTTGATAATTTTAGCTTTAGGACTAGGAATACGTCAGTGGGGAACAATTAGCACTTTATTTATTGGAGCTGCATTGGTTGGAATTGCAATTACAATGGGAAATGTATTGATGCCTGCCTATATTAAAAATAGTTTTCCTAAACAGGTAGGGTTGATGATGGGACTTTATTCAGTTGCTATGAATTTGACTGCTGCTTTGGCCGCTGGTTTTAGTATTCAATTAGGAAATTGGACTGGAATGGGATGGAGAGGATCTATAGGAATTTGGTTTTTCCTGGCATTATTTACCTTAGTAATTTGGTTGCCTCAAGTAAAGCGAAAAAAATTAGAGACGCAACAAGGAAGCACATTAAAAGAAGAATCCAAAGTGAATTTATATCGATCTAAACTAGCTTGGGCGGTTACTGTTTTTATGGGGTTACAATCATTTCTGTTTTATTGTGTCGCTGCGTGGTTTCCAAAAGTAATGCAATCTTGGGGAATGACACCAGAAGATTCGGGTTGGGTGTTATCATATGTTCAATTTGCTCAATTACCGATTAGTTTTGTAGGTGCTATAATTGCAAGTAAAATGAATAATCAAAAGTTTTTAGCTGTGCTTTCAGGACTCTTATTTGGTATTGGGATTCTTGGAATCATAGTTTTCAAAACAGAGTATATCATTTTGTGGAGTATCTGTATTGGAACGGCTAGTGGTTTGGCTTTTAGTTTGTCTATGCTGTTTTTTGTATTGCGCAGTCACCACAGTACTCAAGCGGCTGAATTATCGGGTATGGCTCAAGCGTTTGGATATCTAATTGCTGCTTGCGGACCTCCTTTATTTGGAGCTATTTATGACAGCACTGGCGATTGGGTTGCTGCGTTATGGATGTTGGTAGGGATCTCCATTATACTTCTGATTGCAGGATTTATTGCAGGACGTGATGAGTTGCTATAAATCAAGGTTCGATTGTTTTCATTTGATTGTTTTCAAGAATATGCTTTTGGATAAATAAGGATTTTCTATTTTCTTTAACGAGTGAATTGGTATAAAATTGGTAAGTTTGACAATACAGTTTCAAGAACTATAAATTTAAAAGAAGATAAGTATGAAAGTAGAGATATGGTCGGACGTAATGTGTCCATTTTGTTACGTAGGAAAAAAGAACTTTGAAAGTGCTTTGGCACAATTGCCTTTTAAGGATAAGATTGAGGTAGAATGGAAAAGTTTTCAATTAGATCCTGATTTACCCGCTGAAGGGTTACAACAATCTACAAAAAGTTATTTGGCAGAACGTAAAGGAATGCCTGTAGAGCAGATTGAGGGTATGATGAATCATTTAGATCAAGCAGGAAAAGAAGTAGGGATTACTTTTAATCAGGATCAATCAATCCCCGTTAATACTATTGCTGCGCATCAATTGATACATTTTGCTCAAGAGCGTGGTAAAGGAAGTGAAATGGAAGAAGTTTTGTTTAAAGCACATTTTACAGATGGTGAAAATGTAGGTAATTCAGAAGTTTTAGCAGCATTGGCTACGAGTATTGGGTTGGATAAAGAAGAAGTATTAGGTTTTTTACAAACTGGTGGCGGACTTTCTGCGGTAGAACACGACATAACGGAAGCACGAAATTTAGGCGTTTCTGGTGTTCCTTTCTTTGTGTTGGATCGTAAATATGGCGTTTCTGGAGCGCAACCAATCGAGACATTTGTAGGAGCATTAACACAAGCATTTGAAGAAAGTCAACCAAGTTTTGAAATGAAAGGAGATGCTAATGCAGGATCTTGTGGACCGGAAGGTTGTGAGGTTTAAAAGATTTCGAAGTCTTATCGATATTATAAAAGTAAAGCTTTAATAGCTTTAGGAATGAAGTGAAAAGGTTTACTCGTTTTGAGTAAACCTTTTTTTTGTTGCCCCTTGCAATTCCGTATCTTTGTGAAAGAAGCGGATATTATGGCATTAAAAATTTTACATACAGCCGATTGGCATTTAGGGAAGCGATTAGATTCTTTTTCTCGTATTGAGGAACAGGTAGCAGTCTTAGACGAAATTTGTCAGATAGCAGATCGAGAACAAGTTGATTTGGTTTTACTTGCGGGAGATTTATTTGACACATTTAACCCTCCGGTGGAGGCAATCGAGTTGTTTTATCAAACATTAAAACGGCTGGCTAAAGATGGAGCTCGACCTGTGATTGCAATTGCAGGAAACCACGATAGTCCGGATCGAATAGATGCGCCAGATCCTTTGGCAAAGGCTTGTGGAATTATTTTTATAGGACATCCGAATGCTATAGTACAACCTTATGAGATTGCAAACCATTTTAAAATAACGAAAACCGATGCAGGTTTTTTAGAGCTTCAATTAGCCAAATTCGAAGCACCTGTTCGTATCCTTCATACTCCGTATGCAAATGAAATTCGCTTGAAAGAATTCTTGGGTACGGAAGATAAAGGAACTGCTTTACACGAAGCATTAAAAGAGAGATGGAGTACTTTGGCGGCTGATTATTGTGATTCCAAAGGGGTGAATTTATTGATATCGCATTTGTTTATGATGCAACGCAATGGGGAAGTTTTAGAAGAACCAGATGGTGAAAAACCGATAAAAATAGGAAATGCAGATGTTGTTTTCAGTGATGCAATTCCTCCGCAAATACAATATACTGCTTTAGGGCATTTACACAGACATCACCAAATTGGCAATCCATTACATCCCGTAGTTTATTCAGGAAGTCCTTTGGCATATAGCTTTAGTGAAGCAGGACAAGAGAAATACGTAATGTTGCTGGATGCAAAACCAAACGAGCCTATTTCGTATGAGAAAATTTCTTTACAAGCTGGAAAAACGCTTTGTAGAAAAACATTTCATACGGTTCTAGATGCTATTGAATGGCTACAAGAAAATCCAGAGACTTTGGTTGAACTCACTTTGGTAAGTGATACTTTTTTGGCTGCTGATGATTTGAGAAATTTGAGAAAAGCGCACGATGGAATAGTTTATATTATTCCTAAGGTTACTCTTAAAGATAAAGAACAAAAGACTACAACAACAGTAAATTTAAATCAGAATATGCGATCGTTGTTTGAAGACTATTTTAGGTATAAGCATCAACAAGAACCTAATGAGGAAATTATGAGCATGTTTGACGAGATTGGCAACGACCAATAAAATAATTTAGTATTCATTTATTCGTTTTTTTGATCCTTTTAGATTTATTATTATGATTCCTATTAAACTAACTATTGAGGGTTTATATTCTTATCAAGAACGACAAGTAATTTGTTTCGATCAATTGATTGATGCTGGACTTTTCGGAATATTCGGGCGTGTAGGTTCTGGAAAGTCATCCATATTAGAAGCCATTAGCTTTGCTTTATATGGAGAAACAGAGCGTTTGAATTCCAAAGACAATCGCGCTTATAATATGATGAACCTAAAGGCTAATCGCTCTGTAATTGACTTCGAATTTTACAATTTTGAAGATAAGAAATATCGGGTTTTTAGGGAATTCAAAAGAAACTCAAAGCGTTTTGAAGATGTTAAACGCACTGAAGCTGTTTTATATGCTTGGGAATCCGAAAAGTGGGTGCCACTTGAACATTTGGATATGACAAGTATTATTGGCTTGAGTTATGAGAATTTTAAACGAACGATTATTATTCCTCAAGGAAAGTTTAAGGAATTTATTGAGTTAGGAGGTTCGGCACGTACCAAAATGATGCAAGAGATTTTTGGTCTAGATCGTTTTGACTTATCAGATAAAGTACGACGCTTGTATTTAGAAAACAAGGAACAACAAGATCGGTTATCTGGACAATTACAGGGCGTAGAAGAACTAACTGTTGCACAAATTGAGCAAACAAAAGAAGCGTTGCATCAAGCAAAGGAAAGTTTTGTGGTGCATTCCAAAAGTCTTGGTGAAGAGTTGGAAACGTATACACGATTAAAAACTATCCGTTCTGATTTTGAACTGCTTCAGCAACAACAGCAGCAATTTTCTGTTTTAGAACAGCAATATGCAAGTATTCAGGAAGAAGAAAGACAGTTGATACAATTTGAGCGCATTGAAAAAGCATTTAAACAACCGCTCTTTGAAGAAGCAACAATTAAAAAACAACAAGTTGAAAAGAAAGCTGAGCTTGAAAAAGAAACGACACAGTTAGAATTGCTAGAGCTGGAGTTTAAACAAATTCAAAAAGAGCTTAAAGCGCTTGAACCCGAAATAACAACTTTGGATGACAAGAAGAAAAAACTTACGGACTTAGATATTATTGCCTCGATTAAATTCGCTCAAGAAGAAATAGCGGCTTTAAAAGAGCGAAGTAATAAAGGAATACATATTGTTAAGGATCAAGAAATAAAATTAGAGCAGGCGAAGCAAATTTTGACGCAATACTTAGCAGGGGTTAAGGATTTAAAAGCGAGACGTATTGATACGCAGGTTTTAGTGGCCGTTGGAAATTGGTTTGCCAACAAGAATAGGATTGAACAACAAACTGTAGAAGAACAGGCTAAAGTAGTAGCTGTTGTTGATAAGATAGGAAAGATTTCTCAAGAAATGGAACAGCTTGGTTGGGGAACTTCTGAATGGAAAAAAGCTTTGCTAACCCAAGAGACAAGGATCAAAGACCAGTTATTGACCCTTCAATCGATCAAGTCCAAGTTAGAGTTAAAACAGCAGCTTTCGCAATATGCTGCTTCCTTACACGAAGGAGAATCGTGTCCGCTTTGTGGTGCCTTAGAGCATCCTCACGTTGCGGTATTGGAAGATGTTTCTGCAGATTTGGAGAGCTTGGATAAACAAGTATTGGAATTGGAGATGCATCGCGAAATGTTGAGAAAAAAAGAACAAGATATGCTGGCACTTGTTGCACGTAAACAGCTTTTTGAACAACAATTTAAAGAACTTTCAGCACGTGTTTCTGTTTTTTTACAATCAATAAATGAGCATTTGGTTTCTTTTTCATGGCAAGGGTTTCATCCTGAAGATGAAGTAGGTTTTCAAAAGCAAAGTGCTGAAGCCGCTGCCTTGGAACAAAAAATAGAGCAAGCTGAACATCAAGTAGAGCAACAGCGTTTACAAGTAGAGGATGGTCATAAAAAAGTAGAGCTTTATAAACAAGAGTTAGCAAAGATCGAACGACAAGAATTAGAGGTGCAAACCAAGATTAAAACGAATGAGTTGCAATTGCGAATTCTTTCTTTGTCAGATTTTTTAGACCTTACTCGAAGTGAGGTGGTTGCAAAACAAAAAGAAGAAGCAAGCTTTGTAGATGCGATAGAAATGCAATTCAAAAAACTAAATACACGTCAATTGGAAGTTAGTCCTAATTTGGCGTCGCGAAAAACTATTGTTGCACGATTGGAATTAGATATTCATTCTTTAAAACAACAAAATACTATTCTTCAAGAGCGATTAACGAATCTTCTTCAAGAGAATCAAATGACAACTATCGAATCGGTAGCTGAAATTTTAAATCAAGCGATAGAGGTTTCTTTAACTAGAAACAAGATTCAGGATTTTTATATTGCGTTTGCTACCTTGAAAAATGGCATTGCAACGTTAGTAGATAAACTTGGAACAACTGTTTTTGATGAGGTGGTTTTTACTGCGCAACAAGAAAAAGTGACAGGGTTGGAACAACTTGTACAGAAAGATACCGAAACAGTTGCTACATTACAAGCTGATGTAACGCGTTTGGAAATTGCGTATGAAAAGAAAAAAGCATTGTTATTAGAGCAAGAGCGATTGCAAAAACGAGCGATTAATATTCAGTTGATGAGCAATCTATTTAAAGGGAGTGGCTTTGTCAACTATGTTTCAGCGATATATTTGCGTAATCTGTGCGAAATGGCCAATGCTCGTTTTCATCGTTTGACAAAAAATCAACTGAGTTTACAGTTAAATGAGTCCAATGAGTTTGAAATTATTGACTATTTAAATAATGGAAAACCCAGAAGTGTAAAGACCTTGTCGGGAGGACAGAGTTTTCAAGTTTCACTTTCACTAGCCTTAGCTTTAGCGGAAAGTGTACAGAGTTTATCTAAATCCAATAAAAACTTCTTTTTTATAGATGAAGGTTTTGGTACTCAAGATTCCGAATCGGTAAATACGGTTTTTGAAACATTGAATGATCTTCATAAAGAAAATCGAATTGTAGGTATTATTTCGCACGTAGAGGAATTACAGGAGCGTATTCCTGTTTCTGTAACTATTGTTAAAGATATAGAGCGAGGAAGTTTGCTAGAGACTAGTTTTTAGTGAATTCAGTAATGATGTTCACTAAAATATTAAAATAGCTCCCATACCGCTATGATGTTTTGTGTAAAAAGGAGCAAGAGCTATTTGGGTATTTTTGTTCTTTTGAAAGAAATTACGTTGCAAAGTAGGATAGAGCCAATATGCAATTTTAGTACTCATAATTCCTACTCCCATACCCATAGCTACATCTGAAACCCAGTGACGGTCATTATAGATTCTAAAAAAACCTGTTCCAGCTGCAACTGCATATCCCGCTATTCCATACCATATATTGGAGTCTTTGTATTCTTGCCAAAGAAACTCTGCTCCCATAAATGCAGTCGCAGTATGTCCCGAGGGAAAAGAATTAGTAGCACTTCCGTCTGGACGTAAAACGTTGGAGGTGTTTTTAAGTGTAAGTATCGTTGAAGACATAATCAAATATGACGTTGCTAAAATAATAGACCGATCTTTCAGATTGTGTTTTCCAGGATATCCTAAATTATTTAATGCATACACAGCGGCAATAGGAGCATATTGTGTAAAATCATCTATGGTTAACTTTCGGTCAATGTTTTCGTGAAGTTCCTCTTTTACTTCTGTGTTTATGGTTTGAAGCGTGTGACTTTCTAGAGCCACAATACCGTAAACAATCCCCGCGGTTGGTAGGGCAAATTCCCATAGATTGAGGTTTTTATTCGGTGATGCAATAGTATCTTGCTGAGCTTGCATTGTTGTTGTTAAAAGAAAACAACAAAGGACTTTTAAAAATAGGTTCACGTCGTATAAATATAGAAGGCAAAAGTAGTGTAATACTTTGTTTCTTGTTAATTAAGAGATTAGTTTTTAGGTACAATATTTTATTTAATGACAAAAGGCTTGGTACTAACTAGTACCAAGCCTTTTTTGTTTTAGAAATAGAGTTTAATTAACTCAAGCCTTCAATAAGTCCATCAATTAAATCAATTTTTGTTGCCTGAGGTACTTTGGGTAATCCTGGCATCCTCATAATGTCGCCCGCAATTGCAACGATAAATTCAGCACCTCTATTAATTACGAAATCATTAATTACGAAATCAAAGTCTTTAGCTACGCCAAATTTTGTTGCATCAGAAGAAAATGAATACTGTGTTTTGGCAATACAGATCGGAAAAGAACTCATTGGAGTTCTTTCTATATGTTTTAGTTTTTTTCGAGCTTGTGCGCTAAAAGAAACCGATGCTGCACCATAGATGTTTTTGGCTACTTTCTCTATTTTTTCTATAATTGAATCTTGGTCTTCATAAGCAAACTGTAAAGGTTTTGAAGGTGACTCGGCTATTACTTTTGTGACTACTTCTGCCAAAGTAATGGCTCCATCACCACCTTCCACAAAAGCTTTGTTAACGGCAAAACCTATGTTTTCTGATTTACAATAGTTTTCTACTAGAGTAATTTCTTCGTCGGTGTCTGTATTGTATTTATTGAACGCAACAACTAAGCTTTGTCCAAATGAGCGCAAGTTCAGAATATGCTTTTCAAGATTTTCGAGTCCTTTTGTAATTCCAGTTACATTTGGTTCTTTGATGTTTTCAATCGGAACACCACCATGCATTTTGAGTCCTTGTGCAGTTACAACAATAACCGTTAGCTTTGGATTTAGTCCAGATTTTCTACATTTAATATCAAAGAATTTTTCAGCTCCTAAATCTGCTCCAAATCCTGCTTCGGTAATAACATAGTCACCATAGCTCATGGCCATTTTTGTTGCAATAACAGAATTACATCCGTGAGCAATATTAGCAAAAGGACCTCCGTGAATAAATGCAGCAGTATTTTCAGTTGTTTGTACAAGGTTTGGCTGTAAGGCATCTTTCAAAAGTACGGTAATAGCACCTGCTACTCCCAAGTCCTTTACGGTAAACATCGTTCCGTCAGCTTTATACCCCAATAAAATATTTTCTATACGTCTACGCAAATCATCAATATCTTCAGAAAGACATAAAATTGCCATGATTTCTGAAGCAGGTGTAATATCAAAACCTGATTCTTGAGGGATGCCATTAGCGCTGCCTTGGAGACCTGTAACTATATGGCGTAAACTTCTATCATTAACATCCAATACGCGTTTCCAAAGCACTTCTTTTAAAACCTGATCTGTACCTCTGTTTTGATATAAATAATTATCCAATAGTGCAGTTATGGTGTTGTGGGCTGAAGTGATGGCATGAAAATCACCGGTAAAGTGTAGGTTGATATTTTCCATAGGTAAAACTTGCGCATAGCCACCTCCAGCTGCGCCTCCTTTCATTCCGAAACACGGGCCTAATGATGGTTCACGTAAAGCGACAACTGCTTTTTTACCAATTTTATTTAAGCCTAGAGCTAAACCGATTGAGACCGTGGTTTTACCAATTCCGGCTTTGGTAGGGGTAATTGAGGTAACTAGAATAAGATTGGAATGTGCTATCTGCTCAGGTATTTGCTCTGATAAAGGAACCTTAGCCATATGTTTACCATACGGAATTAAATAATCTTCTGGTAAATCGATTGTTTGTGCTATGTGTTGAATGCCGTTTAATGAAATTGAACGAGCTATTTCAATATCTGTTTTCATAAAATTGGAATTGAATTTTCATAAGGTTTAAAGATAAGGCTTTATTAAATAAAAGCCTTTGTTTTTGTCGGTAATACGGATGCTTTTTAAGAATTATTAACAGAAATGTAAATCGATTCTGCAAATTTTATTTATTTGTTGTAAAAGGTTATATTTACACTTTTTAAGACTATTTATACTACATATTTATGAAAACGGAAGTGCAATTACAGGAGCGAAGTGGAAACAAATGTGAGCTTTGTGAAGCTACAGGCAAACTAAATGTTTATGAAGTTCCACCAGTTTCTGCCAATGAAACGGACAAAGAGATCTATATATGCGACAGTTGTTTGGCGCAAATTGAAAAGAGAGAGGAACTAGATGCTAAACATTGGCAATGTCTGTCAGCGTCTATGTGGAGTGAGGTTCCTATGGTTCAGGTAGTTGCTTGGAGAATGTTGAATCGTTTTAGATCAGAGAGTTGGGCAGCAGATAATTTGGAAATGATGTATTTGGACGATGAACTACTTAATTTCGCAAAAGCATCTGGAGATCATGAAGGTGATGGTTCTGTCGATTTGCATAAAGATTGTAACGGAAATATATTAGTAGGTGGGGATACCGTTATATTGATCAAGGATTTGGATGTAAAGGGGTCAACTTTAAATGCTAAAATAGGAACCGCGGTTCGTAATATTCGTTTAGTGCACGATAATACAGAACAAATCGAGGGAAAAATCGATGGTCAACAAATAGTTATTCTAACTAAGTTTGTTAAGAAACAATCGTAATTACATCTTATTTAATTAATTATAATTCAGGTCCTACTTTTTAAAGTAGGACTTTTTTTATGGAAACATTTTTAGCCAAATCGGTATGCTGAATTCTTTGAGTAAGTGAGCTAAAGGAGTCCGAAGATAGTCTGCTTGCGTAAGCCAGCGTATTTCACTAATTTCCGCGTATGGTTTAATTTCTAAATAGGGAATGGCTACGTGGTAAATTGTTGAAGTAACTATGGTGTTGGCTTCGTTTATAGCTGTTGTACAATGCGTACCTAACAAATGTGGGGAATAGGAAGTAGGGCTTAAGTGCAATTCTTCTGAAAGCTCTCGATATAAAGCCTCTAATGGAGTTTCATTTGCTTCTATTTTTCCACCTGCCATCATGAAGAATTCAGATCCTTTTTTGCGTACTGTTAACATAGCTCCTTGCGGATTGGTTATTAGTGCATTTGATAAAGTAATGGTTTTCATTTTTAGTTTTTAAAGAATTGTTCTAAAGGTAAGATTGATTCGTGGAGAAGAAACCTTTTTTGTTGTAGGTAAACGATGTAGCCAGTGAGTTTGTGTTTGATCTTTCATTACCAATAAACTACCGCTTTCTAAATACATTGTGCGTGTCTCCGCTGTTTTTTTATGCTTAAACATAAAGTTTCTTGATGCTCCAAGGCTCAGTGAAGCAATTGCGCCGTTTATTTTTAAGACGCTTTCATTGTCACTATGCCACGACATTCCTTCATCTCCGTTGTGATATAGGTTCAGTAAACAAGAATTGTAAGTTTCGCTAGTTTCTTGTTCAATACATATTTTTATTTTTTGTAAAATATCAGTCCAAGGAAGTGCTTTTTTGGTGGTTTTAGAATATGTATATTCAAAAGGCGAATCACCATACCAAGCCACTTTTCTTTTTGTATATAGATGCTTGTCAAAAACTATAGCTTCATCATGTTGCCATGATATTGTATTTATTAATGTTTCGAAATACATCAGCGCTGTTTCTTCATTGATGAAACGCCCATAATACAATACTGTTCCATCATAAGGAAGTAGGTTTTGTTCTTTTTGGTGGAAATTTTCAAATAAAGTCATATTTGTAATTATTTTATTGCAGCTTCCCAAGCTATCAACATTGCTTTTCTATCAATACTCCAGCGGTACCCTCCCCATTTCCCCGATTTTTGAACTACTCGGTGACATGGAATTACAATGGCAATTGGATTTTTCCCAATGGCTGTTCCGACAGCTCTAGATGCGTTAGGTTGATTTAATGTTGATGCAATTAAACCGTAGGAACTAAGTTGTCCTTTTGGTATCTTTAAAAGACTATGCCAGACTTGGAGTTGAAAAGGAGTTCCTTTTAAATGAACTTTAAGAGGTGTTGATTTTTTTGAATTAGGGACGAAATAGTCTAAAACAGCATAATGCAATTCATTTTCCTCCTGTACGAAAGAACAATTTGGGAATTCCGATATTAGCTCTTGTAAGGCGTCGAATTTGTTTTTTATAAATGAAACAAAGCAAATTCCAATTGATGTGCTTGCAATTATTAACCAACCAAATAGAGATTCGTAATAGGAGTATTGAATTTCTATTGTATCTGAAGTGGTACTAAAAGGAATTATTTCAACAGTTACTTCGTTTTCAATATCTCTATATATATCTAAATCAAAAAGTGTAGGTTTAGTCAAGCTCGATAAACGAGATTTAGTGTAGTTAGTTGAGGTGTATGTTAAAAATACTTTTGGCTCTATTCCGATCCATTTTTTGAATGTTTTTTGAAGTTGATTAGGAGTTGTGTTTTGCTGTTCAATAAATAAATTTAAATCAAAATTCTTATCCGTGCTTTTTTGTAGATATAGTGATATTATTTTTGAGATTGCTTCAAAATTCGGATTGGTCATATGTTTCTTATTATCAAGATTTCTACAAAGTTCGATAATCTTTTGAATTATTAAAGGAGAGAATTTCTTTTTTAATATTCAACTATGAATTCTTAGTTGTTTAAATTTCGAATCAATTTAAGAACCTTGAAAGGATTTTTTAGTAATTATTTGATAATTTCTTGG
>JASLDM010000119.1 GCA_030151565.1 Flavobacterium sp.
AAAAGACATTTTCAAAAATAGGTTTAATATTCGATACAAATGTCAGATTTATGGTTATTTTTGTGTGCTTAAACACAACTTTTATTATAGTAGAATGAAAACAAATGCATTTGCTTTAAGACACATTGGTCCTAGACCATCGGATTTAGAACAAATGTTCAAAACTGTGCAAGTTGAGAACATCGAACAACTAATCAACGAAACCTTTCCTGATGCGATTCGCTTAAAAGAAGATTTGAAATTAGAGCCAGCAATGACAGAATACGAGTATTTAGCTCACGTTCAAGCATTGGGTAATAAAAACCAAATCTTTCGTTCTTTTATCGGATTAGGTTACAATGAGGCTGTAGTACCTGCAGCTATCATCCGTAACGTATTTGAAAACCCAGGATGGTATACGGCTTATACGCCTTATCAAGCAGAAATTGCACAAGGTCGTCTTGAGGCTTTGTTAAATTTCCAAACCACGGTAATTGAATTATCTGGAATGGAAATCGCTAATGCGTCTTTACTAGATGAAGGAACTGCAGCTGCTGAAGCTATGGCTCTTTTATTTGATGTAAGAACTAGAGATCAAAAGAAAAACAAGGCTACTAAATTCTTCGTTTCTGAAGAAATTTTACCACAAACTCTTTCTGTTTTACAAACGCGTTCAACACCAATTGGAATTGAATTAGTAGTAGGAAACCACGAAACTTTTGATTTCTCAGAAGAATTCTTCGGAGTAATTTTACAATATCCTGGAAAACACGGACAAGTTTTTGACTATGCCGACTTTATCCATACTGCAAAATCTAAAGACATCAAAGTAGCAGTTGCTGCTGATATTTTATCTTTAGTTTCTTTAACTCCTCCTGGAGAAATGGGAGCTGACGTAGTAGTAGGAACAACACAACGTTTTGGTATTCCATTAGGTTATGGAGGTCCTCACGCTGGTTTCTTTGCTACAAAAGAAGAATACAAACGTAGTATGCCAGGTCGTATCATTGGAGTATCTGTTGATACAGATGGAAACCGTGCACTACGTATGGCTCTTCAAACACGTGAACAACACATCAAACGTGAAAGAGCTACTTCTAATATTTGTACTGCACAAGTATTGCTTGCTGTAATGGCTGGTTTTTACGCAGTATATCACGGTCCTAAAGGATTACAGTTCATTGCAAACCAAGTACACGCTAAGGCAGTAACTCTTGCTAATAGTTTGACTAAATTAGGTTTCGAACAAACAAATACAGCTTTTTTTGACACTATTACCGTTAAAGCTAATACAAAAAGCATCAAAGAACTTGCAGTTGCAAACAAAATCAACTTCAATTATATTGACGAATCAACTCTTTCAATTTCTTTAAACGAAACTGCTGATTTAAATGATTTAAACACGATCATCGCTATTTTTGCTCAAGCAGCTGGAAAAGCAGCATTTGAAGTAACTGCAATTGATGAAACTTCTGTACACTTCCCAGAAAAATTAAAACGTACTTCTGCTTTCTTACAACACGATGCTTTTAATAGTCATCATTCAGAAACACAGTTGATGCGTTATATCAAGAAATTAGAGAGAAAGGATTTAGCATTAAACCAATCGATGATTTCTTTAGGTTCTTGTACAATGAAATTGAATGCTGCTGCTGAGATGTTGCCATTAAGCAACCCACAGTGGAACAACATTCACCCATTTGCTCCAATTGATCAAGCAGCAGGTTATCTTGAAATGCTTCATTCATTAGAAAACAAACTTAGTGTTATCACTGGTTTTGCAGGAACAACATTACAACCAAACTCAGGTGCTCAAGGAGAATATGCTGGATTAATGGCTATTCGCGCCTACCACCATTCAAGAGAAGACTTCCAAAGAGATATCGCTTTAATCCCAGCTTCTGCTCACGGTACAAACCCAGCTTCTGCAGCTATGGCAGGAATGAAAGTTGTAGTTACAAAAACTACTCCTGAAGGGAACATCGATGTTGAAGACTTAAGAGCTAAAGCAGAACAATACAAAGACAACTTGTCTTGTTTAATGGTTACTTATCCTTCTACACACGGAGTTTATGAATCTGCTATTATGGAGATTACTCAAATCATCCACGATAACGGAGGCCAAGTGTATATGGATGGTGCTAACATGAACGCTCAAGTTGCCATCACAAACCCAGCAAATATTGGTGCTGACGTTTGTCACTTAAACTTACACAAAACATTTGCTATTCCTCACGGAGGTGGTGGACCTGGTGTAGGACCAATTTGTGTTGCTGAACACTTAGTTGAATTCTTGCCTACAAATCCAATTATTCCTACAGGTGGTAAAAATGCAATCACTTCTATTTCTTCAGCTCCTTATGGATCTGCATTAGTATGTCTTATCTCTTATGGTTACATCACAATGCTTGGAACAGAAGGTTTAAAAAGCGTTACACAACACGCTATTTTAAATGCGAACTATATGAAAACTCGTTTAGAAGAGCACTATACTATCCTTTACACAGGAGAACAAGGTAGAGCGGCTCACGAAATGATTGTAGATTGTAGAGCATTTAAAGCTAACGGGATTGAAGTTACTGATATCGCTAAACGTTTAATCGATTATGGTTTCCATGCACCTACAGTTTCATTCCCTGTTGCAGGAACATTAATGATTGAACCAACTGAAAGCGAAAGCTTGGAAGAATTGGATCGTTTCTGTGATGCAATGATTGCTATTCGTAAAGAAATTGACAACGCAACTGTTGACAACCCTGTAAATGAGTTGAAAAACTCTCCTCATACCCTAGCTATGCTAACTGCTGATAATTGGGATTTACCTTATTCAAGACAAAAGGCAGCATATCCATTAGAGTATGTAGCAGAGAACAAGTTCTGGCCTACAGTACGTCGTATTGATGACGCTTACGGAGACCGTAACTTAATTTGTTCTTGTGCGCCAATCGAGGCTTACTTAGAAAACTAATTTAGTAATTCGTTATATAATTGAAAAACGCCATCTTAAACAGATGGCGTTTTTTTATTATCCTACATTACACCTCTTTAAAATTTCAGTCAAGCTCAAAAATGTAATTTTTAAATTAACTATTGAATTTACACAAAGAATTCCGCAATAGTTACAAAAAAAAATGGATCAGGTGTAAAACTTGGGATTAAGCACAAAATCTGCTTAAGCTGGCTATTTTTCTCGTCATTTAATCATAGCATTAGTTCATTTAGGGCTACTTTTAAAGGTTGCACTGATTGGTTGTGATAGGCTTTTGTATAGGAGTTGTTCGAGACTACTTCGAGACAAGTACCATAGACATTCGGAAATCAGCTTTTTTTCCGAACGTGTTTGGTAGGAATGTGGTGGATGTCTGGTAGAAGGTCCGCATAAACTAGTATTGATACAGGTTTGAGGTGGCTAAAGTAACTAAATATGTCCAAAAATGATGTTTATAGATTCTGACAATAGTATTGAACTGATTAAGAGGACAATTCTTAACTTAATTGCACCATTGACCTAGTTTTCTCATCGCTATTTTTTACTTAGTTTCTAAGTAATTTCGGTAATTTAAATAGTTATTCTATTACGATTTAAGACTTAGAGATAACGATGGTATTCAATTCTTCTTTAGACAAAAAAACTTCGTCAATCGATAGGTTTTCATTTATATTCTCGGGGTAAACTACCCAATCTTTGGCATTCATTATTTTTTTTTAAGTACTCCGAAAACTCAGTTATCATACGTATTCCTTTAGTAATTCCTCCCCAACTTTTACGCTTGCTCCAAAAAAATTAAGTGAATTTATCATTAGGAACGAAAAAACACACTTCGCTTAGTCATAATATCATTTTGACCTTCAATTTGCTTAAACTCTTAAAACTCCAATTACTTCTTAGACACCAACTCTTCAAATATTACATTTCACATTTATTTACCGTTCATTAAAATTTATTTTCACATATTTTCGTTACCTTTAATA